>DASVAK010000085.1:0-10122 GCA_036376395.1 Candidatus Krumholzibacteriia bacterium | reverse complement strand
AGGCCCTTCGAAATCGCGCCGCTCAGTGGCTCGGCGTCCAGCACGTAGTTGCTGCCATCGAACGAGTACACGTACGGGCACGAGCTGCCCGACGTCGAGGATGAGCTGCTGCTGTCCGCGGTGATGGCGATCAGCGCGATCAGCACGATCACGCCGATGACGAAGACGCCAATCACCGAGCCGGTGCTGGTTCGCTCCACGGTGGCCGACACCACGTCGCTGAACGCGATGGTGCGCTCCTTGCCGCCCTTCGTCTTTCCCGTGATGGTCGTGCGGTCGCGGTCGAGACGCGCGCCGCCCGAGTCGAACTCGATCACCTCACCGCCGGCGAGAACGACCGCCGTGATGTGGTCGGTCTTGGCCTTGACCTGGGGCGGACTGACCAGTTTCGGATTCGTGCACGAGACGAACAGGAACAGGCATGCGGTGAACAGGGCGACGATCCTGCGCAACATATCGCGAACCTCCTCGATCAGCTAGACGAGGCTCCACCCACCGTCGACGACGATGGTCTGCCCCGTGATCCAGCCCGACGCGGCCTCGCACAGAAACACAATGACGGACGCAATCTCGTCGGGCCGCGCGATGCGGCCCATGGGCGTACGCGCCGACGCGGCGTCCCGCACCGCGGCGGCACCGGGCAGGGTGTCGATCCCGGTGTCGCTCACCAGCCCGGCGCTGACGGCGTTGACGCGCACGCCACGCGGTGCGAGCTCGACGGCCAGCCCGCGCACCACGCTCTCCAGCGCGGCCTTGGTGGGACCCATGGCGCCGTAGTTGCGGAGCGCGCGCATCGCGCCCAGGCTCGACACGGCCACCATGCAGCCGCCGTCCGGCATGAGCGCGGCCGCGCGCTGCGCGCCGGAGAGAAACGAGCGTGCGTTGGTGTTCATGATGAGGTCCCACTGGTTCTCGCGCGTCTCGGCGAGCGGTTTGAACGCCGCCATGGCGGCACAATGCACGAACACATCGACACCGCCGTCGTTCGCGCCCGCTTCATTGAAGAAGCGATCGACGCCGCCCGCCGCGGCCAGGTTGGCACGCACGGCGTGTGCGCGCGCTCCCGCCGATTCGATCAAGCGGCAGGCCTCGCTCGCGGCGCTCTCGTTGTCCAGGTAGCCGATCGTCACCTGCGACGCGCCCGCGCGCGCCAGCGCGATTGCCGCCGCGCGGCCGATGCCGCGCGAACCACCCGTCACCACCGCGCGCCGCCCGTCGAGCGCGCTCACGACACCGTCTCCGTGCGGGCGAGAACGAACTCGCTCAACCGGCGCATTGTGAGCTGCGATCCCACGTCGCGCGGGTTGTCGGCCGCCATGGCGGCGATGAACTCGCGCTGCTCGATGCGAAACCCGAACGCCTCCTCGATGCGAAAGCGGATATCCACGAGGTCGATCGATTCGGCGTTGAGGTCGTAGATCAGGTTGGTCTCCGGGGTGATGGTCGCCGGATCCACGCGCAGCGCATCGCCCACGAGGCGCGAGAGGGCTGAAAACACGTCCTCGAATGTTTTTGGCGTCATGATCCCGCTCCCGCGCGCGGCACGCGGCGCACCACCAGGCACGCGTTCTGGCCGCCGAAGCCGAAACAGTTGGCCACGGCGTGCTCGAGGTTCGCGGCGCGTGGATGGTTGGGGACGCAATCGAGGTCGCACTCGGGGTCGGGCTGCTCGTAGTTCGTCGTCGGCGGCAGCAGGCCGTCGCGCAGCGCGAGCACCGTGGTCACCAGCTGCACGGCGCCCGCCGCGGCGATCAGGTGGCCCATCATCGATTTGGTCGAGCTCACGGGTAGGCGGTCGGCGTGGTGACCGAACACGGCGCGGATGGCGCGCGTCTCGGTGCGATCGTTCATCAGGGTTCCGGTGCCGTGCGCGTGCACGTAATCCACCGCGTCCGCGGGGATGCCGGCGTCGGCAAGCGCCGCGCGCATCGCCGCGATGGAACCGCGCGCGTCCTCGGGCTCGTCGGTGACACGGTGCGCGTCGCTGGTCGCGCCGTAGCCGATGATCTCCGCGAGCGGCACGCCGCCCCGCGCGAGGCAGCCCTCCAGCTCCTCGAGCACGAGCACGGCCGCGCCTTCGCCGAGCAGGAAGCCGTCCCGGCGGCGGTCGAACGGGCGCGACGCCGTCGCGTACTCGTCGTGGTTGCGCGACAGCACGCCCAGCCCCGCAAAGGCGAGAATGCCGTTCGGGTTCACCATCGAGTCGGCGCCTCCCGCGAACACCGCGTCGCACACGCCCCAGCGGATCAGTCGCGCCGCTTCGCCGATGGCCTGCGAGCCCGACGTGCACGCCGTGGCGTGCGTCTGGCTGGGTCCGCGCGCGTTGAACTGGATGGCGAGATTGGCGGCGGCGATGTTGGGCAGCGCCTTGAGCGGTGTCAGGGGATTCACGCGCTCCGACGTGGTGCGCCACAGCCGGGTGCGATCGAGCGCGCCCGCGCCGTCGCGCGCGCTGGAGAAAATATCAAAGGTGGTTTCGACGTGCTCGCGGTCGATCAGCCCCAGCCCGCCCACGCCGAGCGACGTGCCCACGCGTTCGGGCGCGATCGGCGCGTCGCCGAAGGCGGCCTGTCGCGCTGCTTCGGATGCCGCGATCATGGCGAACATGGCCGCGCGCGACATCGTCTTCGCCGCGCGCGGATTCGGAAGCAGCTTTTCGAGCGCGGCGTTGTCCATCGGCACCGGCGCCGCAAAGCGGACGGGGAGGCCGTCCACGCCCGCAAAGTCGAGCATCGACGCGCCGCTCTTCCCGGCCACGATGTTCCGCCACAGGTGCTCGACGCCGGTCCCGTAGCAGGTGACGGCGCCCATCCCGCTCACGACCACACGGCGCGTGCCGCTCATGGCTCGTCCGGTATCGGGCCGACGATGGTGTCGCGCATCAGGTCGGCGTAGCCGATGTGAACGAGCTTGCGGATGGCCTCGGGATAGAACGGCTCGACGTCGTTGATCGAGAAGGTGAGGACGGCATCCGCCACCACGCGACCCTGCACGAGGGCCGTGCATCGCAACCGGGCCAGCGCTTCCTCGCTGGATTCCACGAGCACGTCGATGGAGAGCGTGTCACCGGGTCGTACCGGCGCCCTGAACTTGGCGCGCTCGACCATGACCAGCAGCGCCTTCACCCCGAGGTCGCGCGAGATCTCGAGCAGCATGGTGCCGGCCTGCGCCATGCATTCGATGAGGAGCGCGCCGGGCATGACGGGCTGACCGGGGAAGTGATCGGCGAAGAAATCCTCCGACCGCGAAACGGTCTTCACGGCGCGCAACCGGCGGGAATGGTCGATTCGTTCGATCCGATCGATGAGGATGTAGCGCATGCCTGGGCAGGATAGTCGCGGCTTGGCGGCCCGTCGTCAACCCCCTCCCGGGGCGACGGCGAGATACCGACCGCGCATCAAACGCACTTGTGCGTTCCGGCGGCGGGTCGTAAACTTGCCCAAATCATGCGCCTATGAAAAAAGTCGAAGCATTCATCAAACCGTTCAAGCTCGACGACGTGAAGTCCGCGCTGATGGAGATCGGGATCAAAGGTCTCACCGTCTCCGAGGTCAAAGGGTTCGGGCGCCAGAAGGGCCACACCGAGCTCTACCGCGGCAGCGAGTACCGCGTGGATTTCCTCCCCAAGAGCAAGCTCGAGATCGTCGTCACCGACGAAGAGGTCGACCGCGTCGTCGAGACCATCGTCAAGGTGGCCAAGACGGGATCCATCGGCGACGGGAAGATCTTCATTCTCCCCGTCGAGGACGCGATCCGCATCCGCACGGGCGAAAGCGGCGACAGCGTCCTCTAGCGTCGCGCCGACGCGCGCGCCGCGCACTTCCACCATGATCGTCCTGGGCATCGAGACTTCGTGTGACGACACGTCGCTCGCGCTCTACGCGCGCGAGCGCGGCGTCATCGCCAACCTCACCGCGAGCCAGCTCATCCACGACGCGTACGGCGGCGTGGTGCCGGAGATCGCGTCGCGCCAGCACATGCGCGCGCTGCTCCCGGTGTACGACGCACTGCTCGCGAAGGCCGGCCTGCGCGGCGAAGACCTGGCCGGCATCGGCGTCAGCAACGGCCCCGGCCTGGTCGGTTCGCTGCTGGTGGGCGTGGGCTTCGCGAAGTCGCTCGCGCTCGGGCTGGGCAAACCCATCGTCGGCGTCCACCACATCGAGGCGCACGTGATCTCCAACGAGCTCGCGGGCGAGCCGCTGCACTGCCCGGCGGTGGTGCTCATCGTCTCGGGCGGACACACCGCGCTGTATCGCGTGGAGCGCGTGGGGCGCTACGAGCTCATCGGCAACACGCGCGACGACGCGGCGGGCGAGGCGTTCGACAAGATCGCCAAGCTGCTCGGGCTCGGTTTCCCGGGCGGGCCGATCGTGCAGCGCGTGGCCGAGAAGGGCGACGCCAGGGCGATCCCGTTTCCGCGCGCCATGCTCGACCGCGGCGGTTTCGATTTCAGCTTCTCGGGATTGAAGACCGCCGTGCGCCAGTACGTCGAGGCGAGGCCCTCGCTCTCCGAAAAGCAGATCGCGGATATCGCGGCCTCGGCGCAGGCGGCCATCGTCGACGTGCTGGTGGAGCGAACGCTCACGTGCGCGCGCGCCAACGACGTGAAGCACGTCTACATGGCGGGCGGCGTCGCCGCCAACGGCCCGCTGCGCGCGGCCATGCGCGCGGCGTGCGAAGCAGCCGGCATCACCTATCACGCGCCGCTCATCGAATACTGCACCGACAACGGTGCAATGGTGGCGGCCACCGCGGAGCACCTGCTCGCGGCGGGACGCAATGACGGGCTCGCGCTCGACGTGTTCACGCGCGGGCCGATCCGATCGTGGATGTGACATCGAAGCCCACGCGCGGACAGGACCCGCGCGGACTCCCGCAATGACCGGAGACTCAATGAAGCTTTCCATCGAACACGCGGGGAAGAGTTACCGCGGCGGCGTGCGCGGGCTGGACGATTTCTCGCTCGAGCTCGGGCCCGGCGTGCTGGGCCTGCTCGGCCCCAACGGCGCCGGCAAGTCGACGCTGATGCGCATCCTCGCCACCATCACGCGCCCCACCGACGGGCGCGTCACCTGGAACGGCGCCGACATCGTGAAATCGCCCGACGCGTTGCGCGCGCAGCTCGGGTATCTGCCGCAGGATTTCGGCGTGTATCCCAATCTCTCCGCGCAGGAATTCCTGGAGTACATCGCGGCTGCGAAGGGAATCGACGCCGCGTCGGCGAAGCGCCGCATCGACGAGCTGCTCACGCTCGTGAACCTGCAGGATGCGCGCAAGCGCGCGCTGGGCGGATTCTCGGGCGGCATGCGCCAGCGCGTGGGCATCGCCCAGGCGCTCCTCAACGACCCCAAACTCCTCATCGTCGACGAGCCCACCGCCGGCCTCGATCCCGAGGAGCGGGTTCGTTTCCGCAACCTGCTTTCGGATCTCTCCGGCGAGAGGATCGTGATCCTCTCCACGCACATCGTCTCCGACGTCGAGGCCACCGCGACGCACATCGCGCTCATCAATCGCGGCCGGCTGATCGTGTCGGCCACGCCCGAGACGCTGCTCCAGCGCGTCGAGGGCCGGGTGTGGGAGTGGCTCGTCCCCAGCGACGAGCTCACCGCGGTGAAGTCGCGCCACCGCATCAGCTCGACGCAGCGGCGCAGCGACGGCGTGCGCGTGCGTGCGGTGAGCGATGCGCAGCCGGCGCCCTCCGCGCAGGCGGTAACCCCCAACCTCGAGGACGCCTACCTGCTGTTCATCGCACCGTCCGCGCCCGGGGCGAGCGCGAAAGCGGCCTGATGCTCCCGCGCCGCCTCTACCACCTGGCGCGCGCCGATTTCCTCGAGCGCGTCCGGCGCCACGGTTTCCTGATCGCCCTGCTCGCGTGCGTCTACGGCGGCTACGCGTTCCTTCCGCCCAACGGCAGCAAGTACGTGACACTCGTGATGGACGGCCACCGGGGCATCTACAACTCGGCGTGGATCGGTACCGCCGTGGCGATGCTCTCGGCGGCGTTCATCTCGCTGATCGGCTTCTTCATCGTGAAGAACGCAATGGAGCGCGATCGCCGTACCGGCGTGGGACAGATCCTCGCCACGACGCCCATTTCACGCCTGCAGTACACGCTGGGCAAGACCCTCAGCAACTTCACGGTGCTCGCGTGCATGACGCTGATCGTCGCGCTCGCGTGCATGGCGATGCAGTTCCTCCGCGCCGAGGACCGGTCGTTCAACGTGTGGCAGATCGTCGCGCCGTTCGTGCTCATCACGCTGCCGCCGCTGTTCATGACCGCCGCCATCGCGGTGTTCTTCGAGACCATGCCGGTGCTCCGCGGCGGCGTGGGGAACATCGCATTCGTTTTCGTGTGGGGCGGGATCCTGGGGGCGAACTTCGGACAGAGCATGGCGACGCCGCACAACGATCCGCTCGGGAGCGGCATCGCGCTGCCGAACATGATGAACGCCTGCCAGGCAACGTTTCCCGATTTCGTGCCCGCGAAGGAAGAGGTCTCGATGGGCATCAACGTCACCACCGAGGCGCAACACCTGACCACGTTCGTGTGGGACGGCATCGACTGGACGATGCAGCACGTGCTGTGGCGACTGTCGTGGGTGCTGGCAGCGCTCGGGATCGGCGCGCTCGCAGCGGTGCCGTTTGATCGCTTTGATCCGGCCCAGAAATTAATAACGCCGAGGAAAGGACGGCGAGCGGCGCGTACCCTCTCGGGGGAGCAATCCGCAGCGGAGCACGGCGCTGCGGCGAGCACTGGAGAGTACCGCGAGGACGCGGAGGAGAGAGGCGTACGCGGCGCGAGCCCGGCCACCGAAGGCGCGCGCGGCGCCGTCCTCGGGGCGCAGCCCCGCTCGCGGCCACCCGCGCCGGCTGCCGACGAACATCAAGACGCCGTGGCGGCAGTGCGCCTCACACCGCTTGCGACAACTGCGCACCACGCGCGCTTCCTGCCGATGCTCTGGGCGGAGTGGAAGCTCATAATCCGTGGTCGACGCTGGTGGTGGTTCGGGCCGCTCGGCCTCACCATCGCGGCGCTCACGGCACCGCTGGGCGGTGTGCGCGCCATCGTTCTGCCGCTGTCGTGGTTCTGGCCCGTGTTGTTGTGGTCGAAGCTCGGCACCCGCGAAGCGACGTACAACACCGAGCAGATCTTCTTCTCGTCGCCCCGGCCGCTGTCGCGGCAGCTCGTCGCCACGTGGGTCTCCGGCGTCATGCTGAGCGTGCTCACCGGGTTCGCCGTGGCGATCCGGTTCGCCGTCGCCGGCGACGCGCACGCCCTGGCCGCGTGGTGCGCGGGCGCGTTGTTCATTCCGGCGCTCGCGCTCGCGCTCGGCGTGTGGACGCGATCGGGCAAGGCCTTCGAGGCAATTTATACCTGCCTGTGCTACGCCGTGATCCAGTCCGCTGCGCCGCTCGACTTCATGGGCGCGGTCGCGGCCGCGCCGCGCCACAATCCGTTCCTATTCGCGACGCTCACCGTGATCCTGCTCATCGCCGCGCTGGCGGGACGTCGCCGGCGCCTCCAGAACTGATCCTCATCGTTCCTTCCCGTTCCTCCTGATTCCCCGTCGCGCCCCTTCGCCGCGGGGAGTTTTCTTCATCGTTCCCCGGCGCGGATTGTGCAAGCGCAACGCTGCCGGTTCGATCCGGCCGTACCGTGAGGCAAGCGTTTGCTTGGCATGGCTCTTGCCCTTTGGCGCCCGTTAACTGTTTTTCATCACTGGCAGTTGCACATGTACGCACCTGAAAACTCGAGCTACCGCATCCTGATCGCGGACGACGAGCCGCACATCCGGCAGATCCTGCGCTTCACACTCGAGCGCGCGGGCTACCAGGTGTTCACTGCGTCGGACGGCGAAGAGGCGCTCGCGCGCGCCGCGGAGATCAAGCCGAGCCTCGTGCTGCTCGACGTGATGATGCCGAAGGTGGACGGCTACGAAGTTTGTCGCAAAATGCGACAGGACTTCACCCTCAACCAGGTGCCGGTGATCATGCTTTCCGCGCGCGGCGACCAGCGCGATCGCGTCGCGGGGCTCGAGAACGGAGCCAACGACTACCTCGTCAAGCCGTACTCGAACGAGGAGCTGCTCCTGCGCGTGAAAAACGTGCTCGAGTGGAACATCCGCCAGAAGGAAGCCAACCCGCTCACCGGCCTGCCCGGCAATACGGCCATCGAGCGCGAGATGATCGTGCGCATCTCGCAGAAGAAGCCCTACGCGTTCCTCTACATCGACATCGACAACTTCAAGGGCTTCAACGACTACTACGGCTATCCCAAGGGCGACGAGATCATCGTTTATCTCGCCGACATCATCCGCCGCACGGTCGACCGCCTGGGCGGAAAAGATGATTTCGTCGGGCACATCGGTGGCGACGACTTCGTGATGGTGGTTTCGCCCGCGCGCGCCGAGATCATGGCGCAGTACGTGGTCGACGAATTCGACAAGGGCGGCGTGCTGCTGCTCAATCCCGAGGACGTCAAGCGCGGCTACCTCGAGGTGCGCGATCGCCAGGGCGAGCTCAAGCGCATCCCCGTCATGGCGGTGACGATCGCGCTCGTGAAGAGCACCGACAACCAGATCGATCACTTCGCCGAAGTGACCGACATTGCGTCGAGTCTCAAGGAATACGGCAAGCGGATCGCCGGCAGCGTGGTGGTCAAAGAGCGCCGCCAGGACAGCGTCGATCCCGCGCGCAACCGGGAGGCCGGGTAGCCATGGACATCCGGACCATGGAAGACCGCACCGCGACGCTCGAGCAGCTGCTCAACGAGGCGCGCATCGAGGCCAACGAGCTGCGCGCCCGTATCGAGCGCTATCGCCGCATCATGGCGTCCACGCGGCTGGTGATGGCGCACGAGCTCAAGAAGCCCGTGACCGCGATCAGCGGCTACCTCGAGCTGGCCGGCGAGGACCTGGAGAAAGCCGGGCTCGACGACGCCCTCGGCCTGGTCGAGAAAGCGCGCGCGGAGTGCGCACTGCTCGGCGAGCTCAACGAATTCTACCTCGAGCTGCTCAAAGTCGACGGTGCCAGCGGCACGCCGCTAGTGGAACGCGTTGGCGTCGAGGACGTCATCGCCGGCGTGATCGAGCAGGCCGCACCCGGCCTCGACGCCCGCGGCCGCGTCCGGGTCAACCTGGTCGACTCGCTCCCCGAGGTTCCCGTGAACCGCAACGCGCTCAAGCTGGTGCTCCTCAACCTGGTCGAGAACGCGCTCAAGTATTCGCCCGCCGGCACGACGGTGCGCGTCGAGGCGGAGGTGTCACGCGACCTGCGCGGCGCATCCGACGGCGAGCTGCTCAAGCTGCGTGTGTCGGATCAGGGCGGCGGCATCTCGTCGCAGGATCTGAAGCGCGTCTTCCGGCCCTTCGTTCGCCTGGCGGACGACACGACGGACGGGGCCGGGCTGGGTCTCACGCTCGTGCGCAGCCTTGTCGACATGTGCGACGGCGACGTCTCGGTGCGCAGCGAGCCGGGCAAGGGAACCACCGTGTTCGTCACGCTGCCCCTCTGTCACGGGCGTGACAGCGGAGGCATTGTGCCATGACCCGCGATCGCGAATGGGCGGGATCGCGTGCCCTGGAAACGAGTTCATTGAGCATTCTGTACCTCAGATTCATCGAGCTGTTCGCCTTCTTCACGATGGTGTTCGCCGCGCGTTTCCTGGGCGACTTCATCTACCACACCAACCTGCTGGTGGGCCTGTTCCTGGCCGCCGGCGTGCTGCAGTACAACGGCGAGTGGATGTGGAACGCCATCGGCGATGCGCTCGACTGGCCGCGCCAGCGCCGCAACGCCGCGCTGCTGTGGTACTCGAGCTACGTCGACCTCGCCGCGGTGATCGCGCTGATCCATCTCACGGGAACGATCGAGAGTCCGTTCCTGTTCATGCTGATCATCCCGCTGTTCTTCGTCTGCAACATCTTCCCGTGGAAGACGACGGTGGCGTACTTCGTTTCCGCGTCGCTCATCGCGATCGGGGCGCTGGGCATGCTGGAAATGAACGGGACGATCGCGCACTACACCGTCTACCGGGAAGGGCCGGGCGTGTACACCAACGCCCACTACCTGGCCGGGTCGCTGCTGGTGATGGGCGCGTTCGTGAGCCTGGTGATCTTCCTC
>DASVAK010000235.1:0-6806 GCA_036376395.1 Candidatus Krumholzibacteriia bacterium | reverse complement strand
GTCGCCCACGGTGGTCGCCTCGACGCCGAGGCTCTGCCACTCGAGCGGGCTGTCGGCTTCGACCGATTCGATCTTGATGCCGGCGTCGCGCGGGCTCCATTCGGTCTTGGTCCACATGCCCGGGCGCCGCGCTTCGGCCGGAAGGCCGAGGAACGCGCGGGCATCCGCGATGCTCTTGAAGGCGCGCAGCACGTCGGCAAATCCGAGCAGCTCGTAGACGTCGTAGACCTCGCTGGTCATCCCCGAGAGGACGATGTCGCCGCCCTTTTCGCGTATGCCCTTCACTTCACCGACGAAGATGCCCCAGCCGCCGCTCGACACGTAGGAGATGTCGGCCAGGTCCACCACGATGCGCGTGGCGCCGCCCACCACGAGGTCGTGGAGCTTCTTCTCGAGCCCCGCGGACGAGCCCGAGTCGAGGTGCCCGGAAACGCGCATCTCGGTGATGCCGTTGGACGACGACACCGCGACACCGACTCCGCCGTCGCGCGTGACCGGCGTATCCATGAACACGTCGCCGAGCCCCGACGGGATCGCGCCGGAACGCATGGACGGAGCCGCCGGCCCCGCGGCGGACTCCCCGCCCGTCGCCACGCCGGGGATCTCGCGCAGCAGATCTTCCACCAGGTCGCGCGGCGCGGCCCCGGCCAGGGGTACGGCGCCCGCCGGCGGCAGGGCCGGCTCCGGACCACCGGCGACGCCCTCCACCGCCGCGACGTCCTCCTTGAGCAGCCGGTTGCGCTTCAGGTAGTCGATGCGCAGGTCGCGCGTATTCATGTTCAAGCGCTTGAGCTCGTCGTACACCATGCGCTCGGTGATGTGGTGCGCGGGCTCGCGCGTCCGGTTGTACTCCTCGGTGATGCGCTTGGCGCCGAACTCCGGGTTCTCCGCGATGATGCGGATCATGGCCTTGCGCGCCTCGAGGCTCACGCGTTTGAGGCTCACGTCGTCGCGGAGGACGTCGTTGCGAAGGCCGCGTTCGCCCATGGTCTCGAGGCGCTTCTTGTAGCGGTAGTACGTCGCCGGCGACACGCGCATCTGCGCACACGCGTCCTTGACGCTCATGCCCTGCACCTCGATCAACTCGATGAGCTTCTTGCGGATGCCGTAGAGCACGTCGTCGGCCGAGATCTTCTCCTTCACCGCCACCACCGTGATGTCGTCGCTCTGCGGGTGGTCGCCGGTGAACTTCTTGATGTCACCGTCGAGCTTGTCGATGAACTCGGTGGGCGGCAGGAACGCGTACTCCTTCACCATGTTGATGAGGCGGTCCTCGCCGTACTGCTCGCGGCGCTCGTTCATGGCCTCGGTGACGCCGTCGGTGTAGATCACCAGCATGTCGTCCTTCTTGAGGCGGACCTTTTCCAGGCTGATGGAGCGCCGGAACAGCGTCTCGTCGGGCAGGCTGATGCCGACCGGGAAACCGCGCGGATTCAGGAAGAACGTCTCCTTGGTCTCGTGGCGGTAGAGGATCATCGGGTTGTGGCCCGCGCTCGCGTACGAGATGATGCGGTTCTTCGAGTCCAGGATGACGTAGAACATGGTGACGAACATGCCTTTCTTCATGTCGTCGGTCACGAACGCGTTCATCTTCGCCATCACGTCGGAGGCGTTGCGGTTGCCGCGCGCCTCCATGCGCAGCGCGGTGCGGATCATGGTCATGACCAGCGACCCGGGCACGCCTTTGCCGGACACGTCGGCCACCACCACGCCGATGGTGTCGTCGTCGACCTGCACGAAGTCGTAGTAGTCGCCGCCCACCTCGGCCGCGGCCTGGTAGAGGGGTGCTATGTCGTAACCGGAGATCTCGGGGCGCTTGCGCGGCAGGAGCGATTGCTGGATCTGCTTCGCGACCTCGATCTCCTTCTGCATCTTCTCCTGCTCGAGCACGGAGTCCTGCGCCTTTTTGAACTTCTCCGTGATCTCGTTGAACACGCCCGCGATGGCGCCGATCTCGGCCGGGCCGCTCACGTCGAGCTTGCCCTCGAGGTTGCCGTCGCCGATGGCGCGCACGCCGTCGGTGAGCATCTGGATCGGTTTGACGAACACCTGCACCAGCCCGATCACGAGCAGCATGCCGACGCCGAAGATGGCGAGCATCAGGAGCGAGGTCTGCACGCGCGTGTCCTCGATCGACGCGTTGACCGCGTCATCGTACACGCCCAGGTGCAGCCGGCCGATGTCGATGGGCGAGGTTTCGCCGCGCACCGTGACCGCCACCGAGACCTCGCGCACGTCGCGGTCACCCACCTCGGTCTCCGTCCACGTGAGGCGGCCCTCGTCGAGGAGCACCCGGCCGGCGGGCGCCTGGTAGGGCGTGAAGACCTCTTCGATGCGGCCGGATGAGCGGATGCTTCCCGTCGCGTCGACGAGCCGCGCGTAGGCGATCTCGGGGTTCGACACCAGCAGCTTGGCGAGCTCGGCGGTGAGGTTGGTCTGCTGGATCGAGTACTCGCTCGGGTCGAGCAGCACGGGAATGCTGCGGCTCGCGAGCGTCTCGGCCATGTTGCGCTTCTCCATCCAGTGCGTCGTCCGCTGCGCCTCGATGTCGTGCGACTGGCGGACCCAGACCACGCCCCACAGCACGAGCATGAGCAGGAACAGTCCGCTGCCCGCGCGCACCATGAACTTGAAGCGCAGCGTGCCGCGCATCGGGACGCGGTCGGCGAGGATCGACGACGAGAACGCCGCCTGACTGCGCTTGGTGAGAATCAGCTCGTTGCCGACCGAGGTGGCGCGGTACTCGACGCCGTCCATCAACCGGTTGATGAGGAACACGCCCAGGCCGCCCTTGCGGCCCGTCTCGACGTACTGGTCAAGGTCGGGGTCCTTGACCGCGGAATAGTCGAAGTTCTTCCCGCGGTCCTTGAGATGGATCTTGATGCGCCCGGATTCGACCTCGGCGACGACGGTGATGTCGCCGCTCTCGCGCCGCCCTTCGTAGGCGTGCTTGATGATGTTGGTGCACGCCTCGTCGACGGCGAGCTTGGTGTTGGAGACCTCGCGGGCGCTGAAGTCCGCCTCCTCGCACACGTTCACGATGAAGTCGCGGACGCGCCCGAGCTGGCCCTCCTCGGCCGCGACGGTGAGCTCGCGGATGATGGGACCTTTCTTTTCGGCGGTGGCGGCGGCGCGGGCCATGGCTGCCGGCTAGCGGCGCTCCTGCACGCGGCGCAGGCGCTCGCGCGCCTCGTCGATCGAGCGCTGGACGCTCGAGTTGGTGGGATCGATCGCGAGGATCTTCTCCCACTCGGCGATCGCCTGCGCATACTGGTCCTGCGAGAACTGCTGCATGCCGGCGAGGTAGAGCTCGCGGATGCGTGCCTTCTCCGCCTCGGTGAGCGGCGTGGTCTTGCGCTTGGCCAGCGCCTGGAGCTTTTTCGCGTCGGCGTGGTCCGGCTGGAGCGAGAGGAGCTCGGAGAGGTTCTTCATGGCGTCGGAGTACTTGCCCGCGTTGTACATCTGCAGTGCGTCATTGTATAGCGTCACGATGCGGAGCTTTCGCTGCGCCACCTGGTAGTCCTGGCTGACCGACTCGATGCGCCCGCGCAGGCGCTTGACGGCGGCCGCCGCCTGGGCGTCTTCGGGGTTGTACTGCTGCACATTGTTCCACTCGGCAATTGCTTCCGTGAGCCGGTTGTCGCGCTCGAGCTGGTTGGCGCGCACCACGTGGACGGCGAGGCGCTCGTCGATCTTCTTCTGGGTCTGCGCCAGGTAATCGCGCGCGCCCTCGTGCTGCGGATCGATTGCCAGGATGGCCTGCCACTCCGTGCGCGCCGCGAGCAGGTCGTTCTCGTTGAAGCGGTCGAGTCCCGCCGCGAAGCGCGTGCGCACCACGGCCTGGTTCTCGACGTCGCGGACCTGCGCCGCCTGGGCGGCCAGCACCTGCTCGCGCGCCGCGGCGGAGCTGCGCGCGGCCTCGGCGTCGTCGGGCAGGTACTCGAGCACGATCTGCCACTGGCCCAGCGCGCCCGACCAGTCACCCGCCGCTTCCATCTGCTTCGCGCGCTTGCGCACCTCGGCCACCCGGGCCTCGAACGTGCGCCGGATCAGGGCCTGGTCGTCCAGGGCGCGCTGCGCCTCGATTTCGGCGCGGCGCTCGTCCAGGGTCGACCCGAAGCGGGCGTTGAAGGTGAAGGCCTGGCTCGAACCGACCTCATCCTTGGACTGGAAAGCATAATCCAGGCCGTAGTTACGGTATCCGACCCCGAGCCCGAAGGTGGGCGTGCCGTCGTCGAAGCCGGCTCGCAGCGAGACCATCTTCGAGAACGCGTATTCGGCGCCCACGTGGAAGCGCGTATCGGCGCGTTCCGGCTTGTCGTACTGGATCATCAGCCGCAGCGCCGAGCCGTTCTCGAAGCCGTAGGTATACCCCGCACCGGCCATGATGGTGCGGTCGATGGTGTCTTCCTCGGTGTCGAGCTTGTACGAACCGCCGGCCAGGTCCTGGACATTTATGCCGATCTTGAGCGCGCGGAAGGAATCCGGCGTGTACAGCAGGCCGACGTCGACGCCGGGCGCGTTGCTGCTGAACGGGTCGATAATCTGACGGCTGATCTTGAAGCTCGCGCCGCCGGCCAGCGTTCCGAAGAACCAGCCCACGTGTCGCTCGGCGGCGTAGGAGACCAGGAGCTGGCTCTCGTTGTAGTTCCCTTCGCCTTCCGGCCGGTGTTGTTCGTCGTAGCGGTCGAACGTCGACCCCACGCGCGTGTAACCGATGCCGAACGCGCCCGCCGAGAGCGTGGGATACACGAAGCCGGCGTACATGTAGTCCGCACCCAGGTAATCGCCGCCGGTGAGCGACGGCAGGTACATGGCCATGAACTGCATCTGCTGCACGTTCTTGAGCGCGGCCGGGTTCCAGTACGGCGCGCTGGCGTCGTCGGCGAGCGTCGAGTACGCGCGCCCCAGGCTGATGGCGCGCGAGCCGGCGCCGATCGAGAACGGGCTCACCAGCCCGCCGTTCTGGGCGCGCGCGGCGGCCGGAACGAGCGCGGAGAGCGCGAGGATGAGAACGAGCTTTCTCATTTGGCCACCGCGATGCGTATCTTCGCCGATTTCGAGCCCGCGTTCAGCACGCACACGTAGAGACCGTTGCGCACCACTTCGCCGTTCATGTTGCGACCGTCCCACGGCGACTCCTGCGGGCCGGCCTGGCCGCGCGGGTCGCTGGACGCGATCTTCTCCTCGTACACCAGCTCGCCCGTGATGTCGAAGATACGGATCTCGACGTTGCTCGCCGTATCGAGGAAGTACGAAATCTGGGTCTGCGCGCTGCCGGCCCGGAACGGGTTGGGCGCGTTGTGCGCGTACTCCTCGAAATTCGAGCTCAACACCACGAGCGGACCGGATGTGACCTGGCCCACCAGCGGCTGGCCCAGCGGATCGGTCACACCCAGCGGCTGGCCCGCCGATCGTACCACCTGGCCGCCGGCGACGCGCACGCGCAGCTCGGTCGCGCGCGGGTTGGGGTCGAGGTCGAGGTAGACCACCGCGCGGACCGATCCGTCGGGGTCGATGATGCGGTCGGTCCCCCCGCCCATGAGCGAGATACGAACCGGGTTCGTGCTCGGATTGAGCACTTCGTACGGTTGCGCCCCGCCGAGATCGATCGCAATGCGCGCGAGCGTCTGCGTCACGACGCCCGGCCCCATCATGCCGCCGTCCTTGTCGAGGAAGGTGAGCGACAGGGTATCCACCTCGGCCGGGCTCGCGGCGGGGTCGCTGACGTTGTACGCGATCTCGAAGGCGAGCACGTCGAGGTCCTTCGCGCCCGCCGGCGCGACGCCGCGGCCCACGTTCTGCGACGACGACACGTCGCGCATCGCCACCGCGGCGCCCTCGGTGACCATGGGAATGTTGGCCGCGCCCACCGTGACCTGGGCGGGACTGCCGCTGTTCTCGTCGGCCGGGATGTTGACGATGCTGACCGTGATCTGGTCGGGGCCCGACGGCTGCGCCGCGGCATTCACCGTCCACGACACGGCCGTGCCCACCACGAAGGGTTGCTGCGGCTGTCCCGTCGCGAGCGAATAGCCCTGGGGCAGCGTGATCTGCAGGCTGCCCGGCGCCTCGATGTCCGCGGCGCCGGCCGCGTTGGCGACGGTGGCCGAGATGGTGAACGCGGTGCCGATGGCCACCGTGTTGTCGATGGCGTCCGGCGGCGAGATCACCGACGCCGCAACCGCCAGCGACGTGCGCGGCACCACGGCGATGAGCAACGTGTCCGCGGCCGGAGCAACCGGATCACCGGAGTTGCGATCCTTCGCTGTGAACGTGACGTACATCATCGCTCCGGACACCGCACCGGTGGGCGCGAGCAGATTGAACGTCGTCGTCTTGTCGGCGGGGCCGTTCCCGAGGTCGCGCGTCAATGATCCGTTCACAATCGAGAATCCGGGCGGGAGTGTGAGCACCGCCTGCACGCCGTCGGTGAAGTCACCCGCGTACACGTCGGCCTGGACGGTGAAGGTCTGCCCCACGCTGAGCGTGGCGTCCACGGCGCCGGCCGGAGTCTTGACGCTGACCACGGGACTCGCCAACGCGCCACCGCTCGAGACCGTGATCGACTGCGTATCGCTCGCTTTCGACATGAGCGCCGGCGCGCCCGCATTCACGTCGATCGGCGTGGTCGTGATAGCGCAGTCGAAGGGCACGGCAGGTCCGGAGATAGTCGGCGCCGTCACCGACCACGTCACCACATTGCCGGCCGTGAAAGAACGTACGAGGCTCTCCTGCACGGTGAACCCGGCGGGCACCGTCAGCGTGACCTGGGCCGGCCCGCTCACGGGCGCCTGGCCGAGATT
>DASVAK010000072.1:0-2567 GCA_036376395.1 Candidatus Krumholzibacteriia bacterium | reverse complement strand
ACGCACTTAATCCACTCTTAACTGAGAGAACACAGCGGGTTCATTTGCCAGTTCTACCTTGTCGACAGAACGAAGCCGGTCGCGCACGCACTTGCGCGTGGCGCGACGACCGTCTGCTCGAAGGAGGGCTCATGGACATCGCCTATCCGTGGTGGACCGTGTACTTGCCGGCAGTCGCCCCATCCGCGGCCGTGGCGTGGGCAGGCTATCTCGCGTGGCGATGGGTCCGCGCATACGAGCGTCGCAACATCCGGCGACGCGACCTCTCAGCGATGTCGGCGCGGATGCGGATGCTCGAGGATGGTCTCGACGACGTCGAGCGTCGCATGCGGCGATCGGAGGACGTTCACCGCTTCACGACGAGCGTTCTGGCGGGCCGAGCGGAGCTCGAGAGTCGCGTGCGTTAGGCATCCGCCATCCTTCGCTTCTAAACGGTCGGGATGATGGGTGAGGAGTAGACCGGGATGATGGGTGAGACCGGACGCATCGAAATATGTGGTACGTGCGAATGGTCGAGGGATGGTGGAGTCACTCATGGCGCGTCGGGTGGTGGCAATTGGGCGAGCTCAATGAAGACGCCGGTGTGGGGAGTGAACTGCCCCAAGAGTTGTGGACCAAAGTACGCGAGCCAGCGTGTCTCATCGACGCGGGCGAACCCGATGTCTTCGCCCACTAAACTCTTCGTGACAAAGATTGACTGGGACTGCCACCGAAAGCGCCCATTGCTGCCGACGCACCGACGTTCGTAGTGCGCGGGATATTCCAGCGGCGGTAGGCTCGCGGTGTAGGGGCGGGGACTCGGCACGTAGCGTGTCGCGGGCGGCACCTGGCCTAACGCTTCGTGCGGTCGCTCGGTGTTGTACTCCCGGCGGAACGCATCGAAGCAGCGTTGCTGCGCGCGGCAGTGCGCCCGGGGCGGCCGGGTCGTGGCGGCTTTGAGGGTCCGGTGCATGCGTTCGTGCGCGCCGTTCTCCTGAGGACAACCGCGATGAATGCGTTCCGGCCGGATCCCGAGCCGCAACCACCAGACGTTGAGACGGGACAACCCACGGAGCCCGGGCCCCGCGAACGGCGAGCCGTTGTCGCTCCGAATGACCCGCGGCAGCCCGTGCTGCTGAAACAGCTGGTGGAAACTGGCGCGCGTTTCCATCCCGTCGATCCGCAGCCGCGCGCGGCAGGCGAGGAGCATCCGGGAGGCGCCGTCCATCACGGTCAGCGGATAGCAGTAGCGGCCATCGCCGGTGCGAAACTCGCCTTTGAAGTCGACCGACCAGACATCGTTAGGCACGAGCGGCGCGGTCAGTGGGAACGTGGGGTGCGCGCTGGGCCCACGCCGCGGGCGCGCGGTGACGCGGCCACTCTGCTTCAGAGCTGCCGTCAGGGTGCTGGCGGCGGGCCAGACCTCGTCCGGATGCGCGGCGACGAGGCGCGGGCGGAGCTTGCGCGCGCCCCACAACGGGTGGGCGTCGCGCTCGGCATAGAGCAGCGCCGCGAGGTGCGTGGGCATGCGGTGGGGACGTGTGTGCGGGGCATGGGACCGATCCTGCAACGCGGCCGGCCCCCCGGCCAGAAAGCGCGCGCGCCACTTGTAGCCGGTCTTTTCGCTGATGCCATACCGCGCGCAGAGCTCCGCAAACGTCGTGCGGGCGAGCAACGCTTCGTGCATAAATTCTTCACGTAGGGACATGGGGGACGAAGCTCTCCACGGCACAGGCACCTCCTGAGGTGCCTGAAAAGTGAGTCATCGTCTCACCCATCATCCCGGTCTATTCCTCACCTATCATCCCGGTCTATACCTACGCTGGGGATGACAACGTCAGTCGACGCGAATGGCTGCGAGGGGATCCACGCGCGCGGCGCGGCGTGCCGGCACGTACGACGCGAACGCTGCCACCCCGATCACCGCAACCGCGATCGCCAACCCCGCCAGCGGCAAGTTCACCGGCAAGTTGTTTCCCGCAAAGTTCGACGCGATGAGGTAGAGCGCCACGGTGCTCAACGGGAGACCGAGTAGCACCCCGAGTGCGCCGAGTCGAACGCCGCTGAAGAAGAACGTCGCGATCACCTGCCCGGGGCGCGCGCCAAGCGCAACACGCACGCCGATCTCGCGGTGCCGTTGGCGAACCGCGAGCCCCACGACGCCATACAGTCCGATCGACGCGAGCAGCAGCGCGAGCATGCCACCGCCCGTGGCGATACCGCTGACCTGCAACATTTGCGTCCGTTCTGCCTGGTTTCCCTGCTCGAGCGTCGCGAGCCCATCGCTGTAAATCGGGATATCCGGAATCGACGCGCGCGCGAGCCGTCGAATCTGCGGAATGATCGCAGCGCCCGGCCCGCGCGTGCGAATCAAGTACGTGTCGCGGGACCAGCGAGCGCCCGACGCGGTATAGATTCGTCCTTCGCCACGAATCGGAGCTGCGGCGGTATCGAACACGCCGACGACCATCCCGGTCGTTAGGCCCGAGTTGCCGCCCTGTACCGACGTCAGTTGTACGCGCCGACCGATCGGGTCCCCCGATCCCCAGAAGCTCGCAGCGAGCTCCGAATCGATGACGAGCGGCATG
>DASVAK010000057.1:0-49050 GCA_036376395.1 Candidatus Krumholzibacteriia bacterium | reverse complement strand
GCTTCGCCCATGGCGGCGTGGCGCTCGCGTTTCGAGCGCACCTTCGGTGCGGGCAGGATGCCGAAGTTCGCGTTCATGGGCTGGAAGTTGTCGTTGGGCGTGTGCACGTAGTTCATCAGTGCGCCCAGCATGGTCTCGCGCGGAAGCTCCGGCATCTCGCGCCCGCGCAGGCGCGCGGTGATCGAGAGCGCGACGATGATGGCGCTCGCGATCGACTCGACGTAGCCCTCGACCCCGCAGATCTGTCCGGCGTAGTACTGCCCCTCGCGCTTCACGTCGGCGAGATACGGCCGGCACAGGGTCGGGATGTGCAGGAAGATGTTGCGATGGATGGTGCCGAAGCGCAGCACGCTCACATCCGAAAAACCCGGCAGCATGTGCAGGAATTCCTTCTGGCACGCCCACGTCATGCGCGTCTGGAACCCGACCAGCCCCATCAGGCTTCCCTCGCGGCTCTCCTTGCGCAGCTGCAGCGCCGCATACGGTTCGCGCCCCGTGCGCGGGTCCGGAAGTCCTTTGGGCTTCATCGGGCCGAAGCGCAGCGTGTCCTCGCCGCGGCGGACCAGCACCTCGATCGGAAGGCAGGCCTCGAAGTACTTCTCCTCCTCGAACTCGTGCGCACCCACGTACTCGGCGCCGCGGATGAATTCGATCAAGGCGCGGTACTGTTCGCGGTCGAAGGGAATGTTCAGGTAGTCGGCGTCGCCCTTGCCGTAGCGACTCAGCCAGTACCCCGCGCCGGGATCGATGGTGTCGCCGTCCACGCTGGGCGCGATGGCGTCGTAGAAGTAGAGGTGATCGCGCGAGCAGTGTTCCTGCATCGCGAGCGAGAGCGATTCGCCGGTGAGCGGTCCGGTGGCGAAGACCACCGGCGCGGGCACGTCGAGCGAATCGACGCGGCGCCGCTCGACGGTGATGCGCGGGTGCCGCTCGATGGCCGCGGTGACGCCGCCCGAGAACAGCCCGCGGTCGATTCCGAGCGCGTGCCCGGCGGGCACCGCCGACGCGCGCGCCACCTCCAGCAGGCGGCAGCCGAGCACGTCCATCTCGGCCTTGAGCACGCCGGAAGCGGTATCGAGCAGTGTCGATTTGAAGGAGTTCGAGCAGACGATCTCGGCGAGGTCCTGCGTCTTGTGCGCGCCGGTGGGCGTCTCCGGGCGCATCTCGATCAGCCGGACGTCGAAGCCCCGGTCGGCGAGCTGCCACGCCGCTTCGGAACCCGCGAGCCCGCCGCCCACGATGGTGATTTCGCTCATGGGATGATCAGGCGTGCGCATGCGCCGGCGCGGGGGCGCAGGCGCCTACTCGGCCGTCGACTCTTCCTTGCACTTCGGGCACTTGAGGTAGTCACCCTTGGTCTTCGACGTCTTGTGCACCAGGTACGGGTTGCCGCACGACGGGCACTCGATGGGCGTGGGCTTGTCCCAGCTGGCCCAGTCGCATCCCTGCTGCGGCTGACCCTCCACCACGGGCTTGTAGTTGCTGCAGCCGTAGAAGACCTTCATACGCTTGGTGACCTTCTCGACGATCTTGCCGTTGCAGCCCGGGCGCGGGCACGCCATGCCGATCGGGAACGCCTCGGTATACTTGCATTCCGGGTAGTTCGCGCACGCCGCGAACCGGCCGTAGCGCCCGCTCTTCGCGATCAGCTGCGAACCGCACTTGGGGCAGTTGCCCTCGACGTGCAGGTTCTGCGACTGCTCCGTGATGGGCCGCGAGAACTTGCACTCCGGGTACGCCGGGCAGGCAAGGAACTGGCCGTTGCGTCCCCATTTCTTGATGAGGTTGCGGCCGCACTTGTCGCACTTGATATCGGTTTCTTCCTGGAGCTCGTTCTTCAGCCCGGTCTTCTTCTCGTCGATGTGGTCGAGCGATTCCTTGAACGGACCGTAGAAATCCTTCACCACGGCCTGCCACTTGAAATCGCCGCCCTCGACCTTGTCGAGCTCCTGCTCCATCTGGGCGGTGAACGACGTGTCGAACACTTCCGGGAAGAAACGCTCGAGCGTCTTCCACACCTGGCGGCCGAGCGTGGTCGGCAGGAGGCGGCCCTCCTGCTTGTCCACGTACTCGCGCTCCTGGATGATGGAGACGATGTTGGCGTACGTGCTCGGCCGGCCGATGCCCTTGTCCTCGAGGTCCTTGATGAGCGTGGCCTCGGTGTAGCGCGGCGGCGGCTCGGTGAAGTGCTGGGTCCCGTCGATGTTCTTGAGCTTGAGCGCGTCGTTCTCGTTGACCGCGGGAAGCTCGGCGCCCTCCTCGATCTGCTCCTCGTACACGCCGAGGAAGCCCGGGAACGTCATGACGCGGCCGTTGGCCTTGAGCGTGTAGTCGCCCGACTGGACCAGGACCTCGGTGGTGTCGTAGCGCGCGCTCTCCATCTGCGACGCCACGAAGCGGCGCCAGATGAGGTCGTAGAGCGCGTGCAGGTCTTTCGACAGGACGCCCTTCAGCGACTCGGGAGTGAGCGCGACATCCGACGGGCGGATCGCCTCGTGCGCATCCTGCGCCTTGGCGCTCTTCTTGTAATCGCGCGGTTTCGGCGGCGCGTAGTCCTCGCCGTACTGTTTGGTGATGAATTCGCGCGCCGTGTCCTGCGCCTGCTCGGACACGCGCACGGAGTCGGTACGCATGTAGGTGATGAGACCGACGCGGTCGTCCGCACCGATGTCGACGCCCTCGTAGAGCTGCTGGGCGAGCATCATGATCTTCTTCGCCGAGAAACGGAGACGGCGGCCGGCGTCACGCTGCATGCTGCTGGTGATGTAGGGCGGCTGCGGATTGCGCCGGCGCTCCTTGCGCTCGACCGATGTGACCCGGTACTCGCCCTTGCGCAGATCGGCGAGCACCGCGCTGGTTTCCTTCTCGGTCGTGAGCTCGACCTTCTCGCCCTTCTTCTCGAAGAGCTTCACCGGGAGCTCGGCGCCCGAGGGCGTGAGCAGGATGCCCTCGACGGTCCAGTATTCGACCGGTACGAACGCCTCGATCTCGCTCTCGCGCTCGCACACCAGGCGCAGGCCCACGGTCTGCACGCGGCCCGCGCTCAGTCCATAGTAGAAGATCTGCCACAGGATGGGGCTGATCTTGTAGCCCACCAGGCGATCGAGAATTCGGCGTGCCTGCTGCGCGTCCACCTTGTTCATGTCGACGACGGTGGGCTGCTGGATGGCGCTCTGGATCGCGACCTTCGTGATCTCGTTGAAGATGATGCGCTTGATGTTCTTCTGCACGGGCGCGATGTAGTCGCGGATGTGCCACGCGATCGCTTCCCCTTCGCGGTCAAGGTCGAGCGCGAGGTACACCTCGTCGACGATCTTCGCGTCCTTCTTGATCTGGTCGAGGATCTTCTTCTTGCCGCGCGACACGACGTACTCGGGCGAAAACCCGTTCTCGAGGTCCACGCCCAGCTTGTTGGTGGGCAGATCCATCACGTGACCCACCGACGCCACCACCTTGAACCCCTTGCCGAGGAACTTCTTGATGGTGTTCGCCTTGGCGGGCGACTCAACGATGACAAGTGCGCTTTTGCTCATGGTTTCCCTGTGTATCAACGAAATGACTGTGCTGTATCGCGCGTTCGTCTACCCAAAAAACAAAATCGCAAGATCGGGAGGTCTTGCGTGGAATAAGGGTCGGAATCTGTCCCGGATCGCTATGATTAAATCGGAGCCGAGTCGGCGTCAAATCCGCCGAACACATCGTCCTCCAACTCGCTCGCTTCCTTTTCGAAAATCACCGCGTATGCAATGGACTTGACGTCCTCGAGCCCCACCTTGTCGGCGCCCATCGGGATGGCGCGCGCGAGGATGGTCTCGAACTGGCGCGCGTCCACCAGGCCCAGGTGCAGGAGCCGGTAGAGGTACCCGTAGGCTTCTGTCGACAGGCTGAGCCGCTCGAACTCGCTCAGCACGCGAATCGCGCCCGGCCGGTGCATCTCCCGGGCGCTCGGTCGCGACGAGAGCCAGAACACCGCCTGGCCGATCTCGTCGGACGAATACCCGCGGCTCGACAGCTCCTTGTCGAGCTCGACGTGGCGACGGTCGGCGGCCCGACTCATCTCGGCCACGAGCACTACCAGATCCATCAGTCGTGTCCACATGGGTGTTCTTACTCCCGCTTCCCGGTGGCTCGATACCCATCCAAAACGGGGGTGTAACATATACCGAGTTTTCAAACCCGGGCAACTGCCAATTTGCCCGAGGGGGAGGGCCCGGGCTCAACCGGGGACAGCTAACTGTTTGCGCCACAACAGTTTTTGTACTTCTTTCCGCTCCCGCACGGGCACGGGTCGTTGCGACCGACCTTTTTCTCGTGCCGGACGACTGTGCCCTTCGCGGGCTGGTCGCGAAGCACCTGGTTGGTCGCCTCGGTGGAACCGCGACCGGTGCCGAAGGGCGACGGAGCGGGCGCGCGGCGAGGATCGGTCACGGGCGCGGGGGCCGGAGTCGCCTCCTCGGGCGTGGCGGCAGCGGCCTGGCTGGCGATGGGAGCGGCCTCCCGGT
The DNA here is from genome assembly GCA_036376395.1 of Candidatus Krumholzibacteriia bacterium. GTDB lineage: Bacteria > Krumholzibacteriota > Krumholzibacteriia > WVZY01 > JAKEHA01 > JAKEHA01. The sequence goes on along the minus strand of DASVAK010000057.1, from coordinate 44,548 downwards.
GCTCCGCCCGCGCCTTGCTCAGGTCGGCGGCCTGCCGGCGGGGCGCCGCGGCCAGGCGGGCGTGGAACATCGCGTAGAGCGCGTCGCGGTCGATGCGCTCGTTCAGGTCGCTGAACAGGCTGAACGCCTCGCGCTTGTATTCCACCAGCGGATCTTTCTGCGCGTAGGCGCGCAGGTGAATCCCCTCTTTGAGCGAATCGAGCTCATGGAGGTGATCCATCCATTTCTCGTCGATCACCTGGAGCAGCACGAACTTCTCGAACTCGGCCACCATGGACGGGTTGTTGAACTCGCGTCCGAGGAAATCCTCGCGCATGCGCAGCGCCTCGTGGGCGCGCGCCCGGACGTGCTCGCGCAGCGCATCCGTCGTGCCCGGCATGTCCTCGGGGATCGCGAACGAATACAGGAACATCGACTCGAGCTGTGCCACGAATTCGCTCCGTCGCTGGTTCTCCGGCAGCTCGGACGCAGCGGTGTAGCGCTCGATGGCGCCCTCGATGTGGTCGTCGATCATGGTCTCGATGACGGGATGGAGCCCGGTGGCGTCGATCACCTCGTTGCGCCGGCCGTAGATCACCTCGCGCTGGCGGTTCATCACATCGTCGTAATCGATGAGCCGCTTGCGAATCTCGAAGTTGTGCGCTTCGACGCGCCTCTGCGAGCGGGCGATGCTCTTGGTCACCAGCGAGTGCGTGATGACCTCGCCCTCCTTGACGCCGAGCCGGTCCATGACGCCCGCGATGCGGTCGGAGCGGAACAGGCGCATGAGATCGTCCTCGAGCGAGATGAAGAAAACCGACGCGCCCGGGTCGCCCTGGCGGCCGGCACGGCCGCGCAGCTGCCGGTCGATGCGACGCGACTCGTGCCGCTCGGTGCCGATGATGTGCAGCCCGCACGGCACGTCCTTTTCACACTCGCGCGTGTCGACTGTGGTTCCCGCCCGGGTCTTCCAGTCGGCGCGACCGGTGCCGATGCCGCATTCGTCGCACGCCACCACGGAGTGCTCGAGCTTGATGTCGGTGCCGCGGCCCGCCATGTTGGTCGCAATCGTCACCGCGCCCGCGCGCCCCGCGCGCGCCACGATCTCCGCTTCCTGCTGGTGGTACTTCGCGTTGAGCACATTGTGCGTGATGCCGCGCCGCTTGAGCAGGCGCGAGAGCGTCTCCGAGACCTCGACGCTGATCGTGCCCACCAGCACGGGCAGCTTCTTCTCGTGCAGCCTCGCCACCTCGTCGATGATCGCGTTGTACTTCTCGCGCTTGGTCCGGTAGACCAGGTCCTCCATGTCGACGCGGCGCACCGCCTCGTTGGTCGGAATCACCTGGACGTCGAGCTTGTAGATCTTGAAAAGCTCCTCGGCTTCGGTCTCCGCGGTGCCGGTCATGCCGGCGAGCTTCTCGTACATGCGGAAGTAGTTCTGGAGCGTGATGGTCGCCAGCGTCTGCGTCTCGCCCTCGATACGCACGCCTTCCTTGGCTTCGAGCGCCTGGTGCAGGCCGTCCGAGAAACGGCGCCCCGGCATGAGACGGCCGGTGAATTCGTCGACGATGATCACGCGGCCGTCCTGCACGACATACTCGTTGTCCTTTTCGAACAGCGTGTAGGCGCGCAGGAGCTGGTTGAAATTGTGGATCGATTCGGAGCGCTCGGCATAGCTGCGGTAGGCCTGGTCCTTGGCCTCGATGCGCTTCATCGGGTCCAGCGATTCGTCGGCGTCGATGGCGTGGATCTGCTCGCTCAGGTCGGGCAGGACGAACTGCTCGCGGTCCTCCGCCGAGAGCGCCTCGCGGCCCTTTTCGGTGAGGTTGAGCGTGTTCCCCTTCTCGTCGATGGCGAAATACAGCTCTTCGTCGAGCTCGTGCAGCACCTTGTCGCGCATGAGCTCGACCTCGATGTGCTGGATCAGCTTCTCGGTGCCCGTCTCGGCCATGAGCTTCATGAAGCGGTTGCTCTTGGGCGCGCCGCGCTTCACCTTGAGCAGCGCGCGCGCGACCTCTTCTTCCTTGTCCGCGTTTTCGCGCTCTTTCTCGGCGAGCGCGATGAGCTCGTTGACCAGCCGTGTCTGCAGGCCGACCACGCGCTCGACCTTGGGCTTGAGGCGCGCGAAGAGGTCCGACGACGTGCTGTGCGACACCGGCCCGGAGATGATGAGCGGCGTGCGCGCCTCGTCGATGAGCACGCTGTCGACCTCGTCGACGATGGCGTACGGGTGCCCGCGCTGCACGCGGTCCTCGGCGCGCGTCTTCATGTTGTCGCGCAGGTAGTCGAAGCCGTACTCGTTGTTGGTGCCGTACGTGATGTCGCGGTCGTAGGCCTGCTTGCGGATCTCGTTGGGCTGGTCGGCCTGGATGCATCCGACGCTGACGCCCAGCGTCTCGAACACGTGCCCCATCCACTCCGAGTCGCGACGGGCCAGGTAATCGTTCACGGTGACGAGGTGGACGCCCTTGCCGGTGAGCGCGTTCAGGTACATCGGCATGGTGGCGACCAGCGTCTTGCCTTCGCCCGTCGCCATCTCGGCGATCTTGCCCTGGTGCAGCACGATGCCGCCCACGATCTGCACGTCGTAGGGCACCATCTCCCACGTGATGGGGATGCCGCACACGTTCCACGATGTGCCCACGAGCGATTTGCACGCCGCCTTGACCAGCGCGAAGGCCTCGGGCAGGAGGTCGTCCGTCGACTCCCCCTCGGCGATGCGCTTGCGGAACTCGTCGGTCTTGGCGCGCAGCTGTTCGGCGGTGTATCCCTCGAACGCGGCATAGTGCCGGTTGACTTCATCCAGGATGGGAGAGTGACGCGAGAAGTCGCGCTGCGACTTCGGCTTGAAGATCTTCTGCAACAGCTTCATGAACGGGCGTGCCTTTCGTGGAAAACCTATGCAAGGTAGCAAACCCCGGCGAGCGGCGCAAGCCGCCGTCCTGCATCAGGTTCCGGCGGATGGATCAGCGACCGGCTAGGACTGCGGGACGTTCAGGCAGTAGAAACGGCCCGCGTTGTTGCCGAAGTACACGCGGCCGTCCACCATCACCGGGGACGAGAAGATGGCCTCGTCGGTCTGGTAGCGGGCGATGAGAGAACCGGCGGCCGCATCGAGGCAGTAGACCGAACGATCGTACGACGTCACGAACACGCGCCCGCCGTCGACGAAGGGGCGCGACAGAACGACGCCGCCCGTATCGAAGCTCCACGCCGCCTCCCCGCTCTTCGCGTCTATACAATGGAGGCGTCCATCGCCCGCGCCGGCGTAGACGCGGCCGTCCTCGATGGCGAGCGCCGAGTTGACGGCGCCGCCCGCACGGTATGTCCAGCGCGGCCGTCCTTTCTGCAGGTCCAGTGCCACCACGTCGCCCCGCGCGGTTCCCACCACGACGATGTCGCCGTCCGTCGCAGGCGACGACGTGACCGCGCCGCCGGTCGGATACACCCAGCGCCGCGCGCCCGTTTCCTCCACCAGCGCGTAGAGGCGGCCGTCGTTCGACGGCACGACGAACATTCCCTTCGCGTAGACCACCGCACCGCGCACCGGACCGCGCGCCGACCACTTCCACAGGACGCGTCCGGTCTCGAGCGAGAGCGCGTAGATCCTGCCCTGCACCGTGCCCACCAGCACGCGCTGGTCGCTGACGCCGGGTGTGCTCACGACCTTGCTCCCCAGTGCGCGCTTCCACACCACGCCGCCATCGCCCGCGCGCAGCCGGACCACGTTGCCCGCGTAATCGGCCGCGATCACCGCGGCGCCGCGCACCACGGGAGACGCGCCGACGCCGCCCTGCGCGGCGTACGACCACTGCGTCTCGCCGCTCGCGCGCTCGATCGAATACACGCGTCCGTCGCGACCGCCGAAAATAACCGCGTCGCCCGCGACCGCGGGCGACGACGTCACCGCGGCGCGGTACGACTGCTGCCACGCCACGGCAAACTCGGGCGCCTTCGCCTCCGAATCGGCCTCTGCCGTGCGCTGCTGCTCCGCCTGGATGTCCTCCATGACGCGCTTCTGCGCCGGCGGCGGCACGGGTGACTCCTTGAGCACCGCCGTTACAGCATGCTCGGCGCTCCTGTTCTGCGCGGAACGCCACGCACCCACGCCCGCGATCGCCACCGCGACCACCACCAGCGACGTTGCGCCCCACATCGCCGCCCGGCGGCCCGGTCGCACGAATGCCGGACGCGCGGCCATGGTGGAGGCCGACGCACCGACGCGATCGAGCGCTGCCGCCTCGACCGTGAGCATGAGCACGCAATGGCGGACACGGTCCACGCGCACCTCGCGCGCACCGGAGGGAATCGACCCCGAGGCCAGGTCGGCCGCGATGCCGATGTCCTGGGCGGCGCCGCCCAGCAGCACCTCGCGCTCGCCGTGCTCGTCCGACGCCACCGTCACCCGGTAGAGCGCCAGCGTCTGCGGCAGTGACGGCGCGAAGAGATCGTGCTGCGAGCGCGCCGTCTCGATGGAGAGCCCGGCGACGCCGTCGGCATCGGGGCTCGAGAGCGGCAGGAAGCCGCCACGGGATCGCACCCGCGCGGCTGCGCCGCGCCCGCACAGGACGTACAGCGCGGCGCCCTCGCGCACCGCAACGAAGACGCCGAGCTCCTCGAAGTCATCGAGACGGGTGTCGACGGCGCGCGCGAGGCCATCGAAGGCGACCACGCGCTCGCGGAGGAAGCCGGCCGCGCCGGTGAGGCGGTCGGTGGCCGACCAGGCGGCGACAGTGTCGCGGAAGCACGCCAGCAGGAAGCGGCGCCGGGACGGTGTGGCCCGGGTCGACGCGTCCTGCATCAACACGAAAAGACCGCGGGCACGCGACGGATCGCGGTACACGAGATCGGCGTGCTCCCTGTCGTCGGCGACGGGAATGAATGCGATGTCCCGGCTCATGGCGGGCCGAGACTAGGCGGGGCGGTTTCAGAGTGTCAATTTTTTTGTCGGGCGACTAGGAGCGACGGCCCGTGCCGGAGCGCCGGATGGTCGGCGGCGCCTTGGCCACCGGCTTCTCTTCCACTTTGGGTTTGCGGAACAGACCCAGGAAACCGCCGCTCTTCGGCTTCTCGCCTTCAGCCCCGGCTGCCTTCGGGTTCTTCGCGGCCTTGAGGTAGCGCCCGGCCACGGGGTGGTCGGGGTCCCACTTGAGCGCTTCCTCGAACGACTCCATCGCCGTCTTGGTGAGACCGGCCTGCATGTAGACGAAGCCGAGGTTGGAGTGGTAGTCGGCGTTGTAGAACTCCATTTCGAGGGCCTTCTTGCACGCGTCGCGCGCCTCGTGGAGCTGGGTCTTCAACACGCCAAGTGCGAACCCGTACCAGCTGTGGTACGCGGGGTTCGAATCGTCGTACTTGATGGCCGCCTTGAGCAGCACGACCGCCTTGTCGTAGCGGTTCTGCCGCATCGCGGCGCGCGCCTGTTCGTAGGAGAGGTGCGCGGAGCGCTTGTCCGCCTCGCGGCGTTCCGCGATCGACCCGCTGCTGCTCTTCTTCTTGAGCCGCTCGTCGAACTCGCGCCGCTGGATGGGATCGCTCAGCACCGCGAACGCCTCGTTGATGAGCTTGAAGTCGACGCCGCCCTTGCCCGTCGATTCGCCGGCCACATCGGGGTGATGGAGCTTCGCGAGCTTGAAGTAGGCCTTCTTGATCGCGTCCGAGTCCGCCGTCGGCCAGACGTTCAGGACCTCGTAGTAGTCGATGAACTTCGTGTTCTGCTCCATGACCCGCCTCCGCGCATTACTCCGCGGGATTCGCTCCCGCGACGAGCCGCAGCTCCTGGAGAAGATTGTTGGCGAGCTGGTTGTCGGGCTGGACTTTCAGCACCTGGTCCAGCTGCGCCTGCGCCTCCGCGTAGCGCGTGTTCTCGTAGTAGAGCAGCGCGAGATTCAGGCGTGCCTTCATGTAGTAGGGATTGATCTTGAGCGCGACCTCGAACTCGTGCACCGCGTCGTCCACCATGCCGTTGTTGCCGTAGGCAATGCCGAGGAAGTTGTGCAGGTCGGGATAGTCGGGCTTGAGCGCGATGGCTTTCTTGAGCTCGCGGATGGCCTCGTCGGTGTTGCCCTCCTGGATGGCCTCCACCGCCAGCTCCTTGCTGATCTGCGCCGAGCTCGGGCGCTCCTCGATGAGCTCCGAGTACAGCCGCGCGATCTCCTCTTCGCCGCCCGCGCGCAGCGCGAGCACCAGCGCGTCGAGATTCTCGCGGTAGAAGTTCGGACAGCTGTGTTTCGCATCCAGGGCCTCGCGCACCGCCGTCTCGCGGTCGCCGAGCTGGTGCGAGATCATGGATACGTACACGCGCGAACGGAAGAACTTGTTGTTGATGTCGAGCGAGTTGCGGAAGCAGCGCGCGGCGTCCTCGAGCCGCCGCTCCCCGGCATACAGAACGCCCAGCTTGTAGTGCAGGTCGGCGAACATGGGCTTGATGCGCACGGCGGCTTCCATCTCGCGGATGGCGCCCTCGGTGTCGTGCTGCGTGGAGCACTGCTGCGCGAGCGCGACGTGCGCCTCGCACGTGTACAGGTCGAGTGTGGCCCGGTCGACGTCGTCGGCGCCGCCGGCGCGCGACTGGATATCCTCGAACCTCGCCAGCGCGCGCTGGTACTCGCCCGAGTTGAACAGGTTGAGCGCGCGCGAAAATTCGCTCTTCGGGATGAACGTGAACAGCCGTTTGAGGAACATGTCGTCTACCCCTGCAGAAATCGGGACGCCAGCTGCATCGCAATTCCGCCGAAAATCGGCACCCGCATGTTGTCGTCGAGCGGCGACGGCATCGCTTCGGCGACCGTCGCCGTCAGCGCGCCCACCAGCGCCAGACCGGGCGAGGCGAGCAGCGGCCAGCCGACGAGCAAGCACACCACGAAGCAAGCCAGGCTTCCCTGCGGGCTCTTGCCCCAGAACATCGGCCTGCCGAACCGCTTTCCGATGATCGCCGCCGCCGCGTCGCCGAGTACGAGAAACGCGAGCGCCGCGATGGCGATATCGTGGTCGAAAATGACCACGCTCAGAAGCGCCGCGATCATGTAGTGCGTCGAGCCGAGCAGGTGCTCTTCTTCGTGCGGACGGATCAACGAACGAAACAACCGCAGGAAGAACCGGCGCAGCCGGTGGTCGCTAAGACGCAGGAGGTCGACCGCGACGGTGGCGAAAGTAGCAAGTATGAGGCCAAGCAGGGCCGTGGCGTGGGGCATCAGGTAGACCCACACCGGCACGATGATCATCCCCACGTGGAACGACTTGCGCTGCAATTCGCGCCGCAGCGTGGTGGGCCCGGGGACGCCTTCGTGGTTGGGTTGTGACGGGTTCATCGGACTCCGGCATGGTAGCGCGGGGTCCGGTTCCTGGTAAGAAAAAGATTCCGGGTGCGGAATGCCTGGGGGAAAATCGACCGTCAGCGCGCCGGGGTGGCCGGCAAGAAACCGCCGTCGAAGTAGAGGGTGCGGTAGACGTTGGCCGACTCGACGACGCGCTTGACGTAACCGCGCGTTTCCTTGAACTCGATGGCCTCCATCGCATCGATGGCGGCGTCGCCGCTGACGCCGGGGTCGATCCAGCGCCGTGCCGCGCCGGGTCCCGCGTTGTACGCGGCGAGCATCCACACCACGCTGCCGTCGCCCTCGCGCAGCAGGTCGGCCGCGTACCACGAGCCGATCGACACGTTGACCACGGGATCGCCGAGCCGGTCGCCCGAGCCCGGCGCGAGGTCCAGCTTGCGCGCGATGCGGCGCGCGGTGTCCGGCATGAGCTGCATCAGCCCGACGGCCCCCGCACGCGAGATCACGTCGGTATCGAAACAGCTCTCTTCGCGCATCATCCCGTAGATCACATCGGGCGAGATGCCCTCGCGTTGTGCCGCCGCCATCACCTGCACCGGGTACGGAACCGGGTGCGTGAGGTAGCGGAAGTCATCCTCGCTTCCGCGGCGCTCTTTCCACGGGATCGCGGCCCGGTTGCGCTCGTAGAGGCGCACGCTGCGCCACGGCATCGCGTGCTCGTCGAACAGCCGCGCCAGCGCCATCGATTCGACGCTGCCGTCGGCGGCCTCGCGCCGCGCGACGTCGAGCTCACCCTCGGCCCAGTCGCGAAGTCCCGCGGCGAGAAAGAAACGCGCGCGATCGATCGCCAGGCGCGCCTGCGGTGACGACGCGCCCGTGGCACGCACCCGCGACTGGACGCGGTCGAAGGCGTCGGCCCGCTTCTGGTCGGCGCCGGCGAGCCACGAATCCAGCGGACCCGCGGCCGGCGCGCCGCGTTTCGCCGAGGAGAGCAGATCCGGTTGCGCGTATATCGAGTACGGATTGACCGCGCGCAGCTCGGCGAGCAGCGCGTCGCCTCCCTGCGGGTCCCCGTCCGAGCGCTTGAGACGAGACGAATAGAACAGCGCGGCTTCGTCGGTGCGGCGCGAGCGCGTGAGCCACTGGTCGTAGATCGCGGCCGCATCGGCATGCGCGCCGGACGCGTCGAGCGCCTTCGCGCGCGCCACCGATGCCGCCCAGCCATGGAACGTGGACGGATAGGCGTGCCGAAGCTCATCGAGGAGGCGGTCCGCGTCCTTCTCCTCGCCGATCTGCCGGCGCAGCGAACTCGCGGTGTAGAGCGCTTCGGCGGCGATGGCGTCGTTGGGGAATGCGCGCGCGTACGCTTCGTAGGTCGTGGCAGCGTCGGCGGTGCGGCCGACCTTCTTGTACGACCGCGCCATCAACAGGACCGAGCGGCGACGCAGGGACGGATCCCCGTACGACGGACGCGCGAGCGCGATCGCGCGCGAATAGTCGCCGCCGAGGTAGTGATACTCGCCCCAGAGCAGGCGGTGGGACTCTCGCTCGTGGTCGGTGAGCGCGCGCTTGTCGAGCCCGCGCAACACGGTGCGAAGCGCATCGCGCTGGCCGCGCGACTGCAGCACCGATGCGCAGGCGAGCAGCAGATCGGTATCGATGCGCCCGGCATCGCGCAGCTCCGCGAGACGCAACGCGCAGGCGCGCGCCTCGGCCGAGCGAGCGTGGTTGTCGAAGAGCTCGCGCGCGGCGGCGAGCGCCACCGGGAGCTGGTCGGCATCGAGGGCGAGATCGAAGCGGATCTCGAGCACACGCCGGTTCGCGGCCGCGTCGCCGCCGTCACCCGCCGCTTCCACCGCCGCAGCCAGCGCGTCCTGCGGGCGGTCGAGCGCGCGGTAGAGACCGATGCGCATCGACTCGAATTCGTTCCGGATCGCCGCGGGCGCATGGGCGCGCGCCTTTTCGACGACCCCAAGCGCCGCGGCCCGATCGCCCTCGGCGACCAGTGCACGCGCGGCGACGAGATCGCGGTACCCCGCGTACGGCGACGTGGAGGCGGTATCCATCGACGCGATCACGGAGAGCGCGCCCGCGTAACGTTTCGCGTCGAGCAGAAGGCGGGCGCGAACCAGCTGCCCCGCGAAGCCGTGGTCGCCCGGGGCGGCGGGGTTGGTCGCCGCGAGCAGGCTCTCGGCGGCGGCCGGGTTCCCGGTTTCGACCAGGAGGCTCGCCGTCAGCGACCATGCGTCCGCGTCGCGCTTGAAGTCGTGCGCGCGGAGGGTCTTGAGCGCCAGCCCGGGCTCGCCGTGGCTGGCCAGCAGCCGCGCACGCGCGAGAACGGACTCATCAGGATTTCCCGGAGGGAGGGTGGAGGTGGTCTTCGACAGGGCCGGGACGCAGAGTCCCAGCGCGACCACGGCGGCCGCGACGCACACGCCAGGTACCACTCGGTGCATGGCTTAATTATAACTTCGGAGGCGCGGGGGCGGCAATCGCGCTATTCCCACTCGATCGTGCTGGGGGGCTTGGAGCTGATGTCGTACGCAACACGGTTGACGTGCTCCACTTCGTTGATGATGCGGCTGGATACGTCGCGCAGGAACGCGGCGGGCAGGTCGGCCCAATCCGCCGTCATTCCGTCCGTGCTCGTCACGGCGCGAAGAACAATGGGGAACGAATAGGTACGGGCATCCCCCATCACACCCACGCTACGAACTGGAAGCAAGATCGCGGCCGCCTGCCAGACGCTGTCGTAGAGGTTGTGCTCCTTGAGCGCGTCGATGAAGATGCGGTCCGCGTGGCGCAGGACGGCGAGCCGGTCGGCGGTCACCTCGCCCAGCACGCGCACCGCGAGCCCGGGTCCCGGGAACGGGTGGCGCCGGAGCTGTTCGTGGGGCAGCCCGAGACGCTCGCCCGCCGCGCGCACCTCGTCCTTGAACAGGAGCGCCAGGGGCTCGACCAGCTTGAAGCGCAGGTCCTTGGGCAGACCGCCGACGTTGTGATGCGTCTTGATCGTCACCGACGGACCGCCCGTCGAGAAACTCTCGATGCGGTCGGGGTACAGCGTCCCCTGCGCGAGGAAGTCGAACGGTCCGAACTTCGTGCTCACTTCCTCGAAGACTTCGATGAAGAGCGCGCCGATGCGGCGCCGCTTCTCCTCGGGGTCGGTGACGCCCTTGAGCCGGTCGAGAAAACGCGCGCTCGCGTCGACGATCTCGAGCGGCGCGCTCAGGTGCGTGCCGAGCAGTTCGCGGACACCGTCGCGCTCGCCGTCGCGCAACAGGCCCGTGTCGACGAACACGCAGAAGAGGTTCTTCCCCACCGCGCGGTCGACGAGGCACGCCACCACCGAGCTGTCGACGCCGCCGCTCACCGCGCAGATAACCCGGCCGCTGCCGACCTGGTCGCGGATGTCCTGGATCATCGTGTCGACGAGGGCGCCCGCCGACCAGTTGCGATCGCAGTGGCACACGTCGAACAGGAAGTTCTCGATGATGCGGTCGCCGTGCGTGGTGTGGTGCACTTCGGGGTGGAACTGCACCGCGTAGACCCGGCGCGGCTCGTCGTGGAACGCGGCCAGGGTGCTCGTCCCGGACGTGGCGAGCACCTTGAGCGTGGTGCCGTTGCCCTTCACGATGTCGCCGTGGCTCATCCACACCGACTGGTCCTCGGGTGTGCCGCGGAACAAGGGGTGATTCACGTCCGCGCGGATGCGCGTGTGGCCGTACTCGGCCTTGCCGCCCCGCACCACCTCGTAGCCGAGGTCGCGGCCGACGAGCTGCATGCCGTAGCAGATCGCGAGCACGGGGGCATCCCAGTCCCACAGGTCGGATGGGAGCGTGGGTGCACCCGGCTCGAACACGCTCGCCGGTCCGCCCGAGAGAATGATGCCGCGCGGCTCGTTCGCGAGCGCGCGCTCGCGCGTGGTGTTCCACGGCAGCACCTCGGAGAAAACGCCCTTCGAGCGGATGCGGCGCGCGATGAGCTGCGTGAACTGGCTGCCGTAATCGAGAATGACGATGCCGTGTTTGGCCATATTAAAGATGACGGAAATGACGGCGTCCGGTGAACACCATCGACAGGTTCGCCTCGTTGGCGGCGGCGATCACCTCGTCGTCGCGGATCGAGCCACCGGGCTGGATCACCGCCGAGATGCCCGACTTCGCGAGCTCGAGCACGCCGTCCGGGAACGGGAAGAACGCGTCCGACGCCGCCACGGCTCCCTTCACCTCGAGCCCCGCGGCGCCCGCCTTGCGCACCGCGAGGTGCGACGAGTCGACGCGGCTCATCTGCCCGGCGCCGATTCCCACCGTGCCGTCCGCGTCGGCCACCACGATGGCGTTCGACTTCACGTGCTTGGCGACACGCCACGCCATCTTGAGCGCCTTCATCTGGTCGCCGGAGGGCGTGTGCGTCGTCACCGTCTTCAGGGCCTCGAGCTCGGGGAAACCGGCGTCGTCGTCCTGGATGAGCGCGACATCGCTGGTCCACACGCCCATCAGGGATGGCGCCGGCTGGCTCCACCATGTATCCGGAATGGTGATGACGCGCAGATTCTTCTTCTTCGCGAACAGCGCCGCCGCACCGTCGTCGATGTGGCGCGCGACCACCACCTCGAGGAAGAGCTGGTTCATCTCCTCCGCGAGCGCCGCGCTGATCGCGCCGTTCACCGCCACCACGCCGCCGAACGCGCTCACCGGGTCGGTCTTGAGCGCGCGCTTCCACGACGCGAGGACGTCACCGAGCCACGCCGCGCCGCACGGGTTGTTGTGCTTGATGATCGCGATGCTGCCCGGGCCGAGGTCGCGCACCAGCGCGAAGGCCCCCAGCACGTCGAGGTAATTGTTGAACGAGAGCTCCTTGCCCTGTGTCACCGTCATGCTGACCAGCGGCGAGTCGCCGATGGTGCGGTACAGCGCGCCGCGCTGGTGCGGGTTCTCGCCGTAACGCACGTCGGTCACCTTGACCAGGCCGACCGGGAGCCGGTCGGGCAGCCCCTCCGACGGGGCCTGCGTCCGCATGAAGCGGCTGATGGCGGCGTCGTACGTCGCCGTCAACGCGAAGGCGTCCGCGGCGAGGCGCGTGCGCGTTGCCAGCGTCGTCGCGCCGTCGCGCCTGAGCTCGTCGATCACCGCCGCATACTGCGACGGGTCGGTGACGAGCGTCACGTGACGGTGGTTCTTCGCCGCGGCGCGGATCAGCGTGATGCCGCCGATGTCGATGTACTCGATCATCTCGGACGGCGTGAGCTTCTCGCGGTACTTGGCCTCGAACGGGTAGAGGTTCACGATCACGAAGTCGATCGGCGGCGTGCCGTGCGCGTCGAGCGTGCGCACGTGTTCGGGGTTGTCGCGGTCGGCGAGAATGCCGCCGTGGATCTTCGGGTGCAGCGTCTTCACGCGCCCGCCCAGGATCTCGGGGCTCGCGGTGTACGCCGAGATTTCCTCCACCGGAATCCCCCGCTCCTCGAGGAACGCACGCGTACCCGACGACGCGATCAGGTGGATGCCGAGCTCCGACAGCGCGGCGGCCAGCTCGGGAAGTCCGGTCTTGTCGGTGACACTGATGAGCGCGGTGGACATCTTCATGGTCTTCTTCACAGGTATTTCTCCACGTCGCGATGCGGGAACAGCCGGTCGTGCGCCTCACGGTACCGGGCGATGGTCTTCTTGACCACGTCGGCGGGCAGCTCCGGCCCGGGCGGGTTGTGGTCCCACCCGCTCGAATCCAGGTAGTCGCGGACGAACTGCTTGTCGAAGCTCTCCTGTGCGCGCCCGGGCGCGTACTTGTCGGCCGGCCAGAAGCGCGACGAGTCCGGCGTCAGCACCTCGTCGATCAGGGTAATGTGGCCGTTCACGAGGCCGAATTCAAATTTGGTGTCGGCCAGGATGATGCCGCGCTCGCGGGCATAGTCGCGGCCCTGGCGGTAGAGGTCGATGCTCAGGTCGCGCAGCGCCTCCGCGTGGGCGCGCGGCACGACCTCGCACATCCGCTCGAAGGAGATGTTCTCGTCGTGGCCCTCGTCGGCCTTGGTCGCCGGCGTGAAAATCGGCTCCGGCAGCTCGGCGGATTCGGTGAGCCCGTCGGGCAGGCGGATCCCGCACACCGAACGCGACGACTTGTATTCCTTCCACCCCGACCCGCTGAGGTAACCGCGCACCACGCATTCGATGTCGAACCGCTCCGCCTTCGTGACCAGCATGCTGCGCCCGGCAAGCTCCGCGCGATTCTTGAACGGCGCCGGATACTCGGCCACATCCGACGTGATGAAGTGTGTGCGCAGCTTTGTGCCGAAGTGTTCGTACCAGCCCAGCGTGATCTGCGTGAGCAGCACACCCTTGGCGGGGAGGCGCGTGGGCAGGATGACGTCGTATGCGCTCAACCGGTCGGTGGATACGATCAGCAGCTTGTCACCGAGATCGAAAACGTCGCGTACTTTTCCGGCGCGCGTGGGCTTGAGTCCCAGCTCGGCCGTGCTTGCGAGTGCGTGCGGCATATTGCGCTCCTTGTATGTCAGTGCGAAATACGGACTGCCCGAAACCAGACTACTCGTCGGCGCCGAGAACGCGGCGCCCCTCGACGCGCAGCCGTCCGCGTGCGAACAGGTCCGCGGCGCGAACGACGATGCGATGCTCCTGCTCGAGGATCCGCGCGCGCAGGCGGTCGACGTCATCGTCGTCGTTCACCGGCACGGCGGCCTGCAGGATGATCGGTCCCCCGTCGACCGACGCGTCGACGAAGTGCACCGTGCATCCGGCGACGCGCACGCCGTACTCGAATGCCTGGCGCTGCGCGTTGAGACCCTTGAAACTCGGGAGCAGCGATGGGTGAATGTTGATGACGCGGCCGGCAAACTGCGCGAGCAGGTCGCCCTCCAGGATGCGCATGAAACCCGCCAGCAGGACCAGGTCCGCGCCCGCGGCGCGGCACAGGCCCGCGATCTCCGCTTCGGCGCCGGCGCGCAGCCTCCCGCGACGCTCGCCGGGATCGATCGCGTGCACCGGGATGTGGAACGACTCCGCCACCGACACCGCCCGGGCGGAGCGGTCATCGGTGACCAGGCACACTACGATGCAGGAGAACGCCGGATCCTGGCAGCGCTCGGCAAGCGCTTTGAAGTTGCTGCCGCGGCCCGAAGCCAGAACGGCCACGCGGCATTTTGCCGCTGTCACGAAACACCCTCGCCTTCCATGCCGCACTATACACCGGTCGCTCCGGGCCGCCCAACCAAAAACCGGCGTACCGGCGTCACAGGAAAGCGGCGGCGAGGAGCGCGGCGGCCGCCGCCCACGCGACGGGCCGCCGTCGGAACCGCCAGCCAAGGAGAAGCCCGCCGTAGTACAGCCACGGGTTCGGCTCCGGCAGCGCCTGCAGTGGCGGCGCGAGGCGTCCGCACGCCACGACCGCGCTCGTGGTCAGGGTCGACAGGCGCGCCAGGACGGCTCCCGGCCACTCCTGCGCCGGCAGGACCAGCGCAAGCCCCACCACCGGGGTCGCGCCCAGCAGCACCACCGTCACCGGTACGAAGAAGAGCACCGTCGCAACCGGCCCCACCACGCTGAGCGCGCCGAAGTGGTGGAGCTGGAGCGGCGCGATGAACAGCTCCACCGCGACGCTCATCACGAACGCGGCGGCCAGTGGGTCCACCACGCGCCGCGCAATCCGCACGGCGCGGCGCGGGTCGCGACTCTGTGCCCGCACAAGATCCGGAAGACAGGCCAGCACCGCGAACGTGGCGGCGAAGGAAAGCTGCAGTCCCACCGAACGCATCGAGAGCGGGTCGGCGACCGACATGACGAACCACGCCGCGGCGAGCGCATCCAGCGGACGGAGCGAGCGGATGGTCGCGCGCATGGCCAGCATCACCAGGGTCATCAGGTAGGCGCGCGTCAGCGATTCGACGTCCCCCACCATGAACGTGTACGCGCTCAGCGCAACGACCAGCGCGCACGGCTGCCAGCGCGGGCGCGAACGCGTGATGAGGATGACGCACGCGGCCAGCGTGGTGAGATGCATGCCGCTGATGGCGAGCAGGTGGGTGATGCCGAGCCGCCGCACCGCGTCGCGGACCGGGGCGTCGAGCTGCGCGCGTTCACCGAGCAGCATGCCGATCGCGAGGCCCGAATCGCGTCCCAGCGCGCGTGAAAGCCGCGTGCGCGCGACGCGATGCAGCGGCCAGAAGCAGTCGCGAAGGAGCGGGTTCCCGCCGCGCCCGACGAGGATCATGTCGTCCGCGCGCACCCGTGCCTGGCCGGCGAGTCCTCGCGAGGCATGAAATGACCGCGCGCGCTCGCCGGGGCGCGTCAGCCGCGCGCGCATCCGGTAGAGATCGCCGTAGTTCACATCGAACGATGCCGCGCGCACCTCGAGCCGCACGCGCCGTCCATCGACGCGGGTCTCGAGCTCGAAGCTCGTTCCGTGCAGTCCGGTTTGTGGAAAGCTTGCGACGACGCCGTCGAGCGGAACGAGTGCTCCGCCCGCAGCGGTCGCGACGCGCTCCACGGTCGCGCGTTCGTGCCCATACCGCGCGCTCGCCTGCCAGCCCGGGAGCGCGCACGCCCCCGCCAGCACGACGAGCGCGATTGCGCGCCCGCGGCTGCCGCGATGACGTCCGAGCGCCGCGGCCGCGCACAGCACATAGAGGAGAAGATCGAGACGCCGCGCGACCCCGGCCGCCACGGCGAGCGTGAGGATCCACACCACCGCCACCACCACCCCGCGCGCGCCCCTGCGCGCGTCACTTCTTCGAGTACAACACCACCTGGTTCTTGCCGCGCTGTTTGGCGCGGTACATCGCCTCGTCCGCCTGGGCGAACAACTGCTCTCCGGTGCGCGCGGTGTCGGGATATACCGCGACGCCCACGCTCACCGACAGGTCGCGTATCCTGCCCGATGCTTCTTTGAAACCCCGGTGCTGGTTCACCACGCGGCGCAGTCGTTCCGCGGTGTGGAGCGCCTCGAACTCGGGCGTGCCCGGCAGGAGGATCACGATCTCCTCGCCCCCGTAGCGGAACGGCATGTCGACCTTGCGCAGGTTGCGACGGATGATGTCGGCGATGGTGACCAGCGCTTCGTCGCCCTTCTTGTGCCCCAGCTCGTCGTTGATGCGTTTGAAATCATCGACGTCGAGCACGAGCATCGAGAGCGCGGAACCCGAGCGCATCGCGCGTTCGATTTCGACCGGGAGCTGGCGGTCGAGGAACTGCCGGTTGTATACCCCGGTCAGCGAATCGATCGAGGTAAGGCTGGCAAAGCGGTGGTTGAACTCGATCGCATTGCGCACCACGATCGCGGCCACGTCGAGACGGCTGTCCATCGAGGTGCCGTCACCGGACTCGAAGCGTGCCTGCAACGCGGCGACCACGCGGCCGTGCAGGAAAATCGGCGCCACGCCGCGAACGTCGGCGCTGGATGGCCCGGCTGCCGGCCGGCCGGCGAAACGACGGGCGCCGGATTCCACCGCGCCACGCACGAATTCGTTCTCGCGCAACACGTCCTCGGTGACGACGCGCACGCGCAGCGAGTGATCGTCGCTCCCCACCACCAGGGTGTCCTCCAGCACGTCGAGGTGACCGTCGCTGAACCCGAGCCATGTCTCGAGCGTGCGCAGCAGCTCGTCGAGGCGGTCGAGCACCGGCGCGCCGTCGCTGATGGCGAATGAGCGCGTGATCTCGGGCAGGATTTCGAGCACCGCCGCACCCGGTTCACGTGTATGTCCCGGATCGACGGCGGGGGCTGCGTCATCCGGCGCGATCGGCGCCTCGATCGGGGCAGATTCACCCGATTTGGCCCCGGAGAGTGCTTCCCATTCGGCCTGTGGTAGTGCGACACTCAGGCGCATCCGCCCCAGCGGCTTGCGATAGGCGAGCACCACATTTCCGTTCTCACGCGCCGTTCCGGCGTGTTCGAGGTAGGATGTTTCGCAGAGTGACTGCAGGGCGCGAAATGACTGGCGCCGGATCTCGGCGGCCCCGTTTCCACGCAAGGCCCGGTCAACATCTCGCCGGAGGTCCGGAGATAGCCGATGCCGGGGCACGAGGTGGACGAGAAGGTATCGGAAGTCCTGGTCGTAAGTGCGTGTCACGTTCGACGCCTTCACCGTCTTGCAACTACCTTATTTTATCCGTATTACGCTCCCCATTTCCACCGGTTTCGCAAGCGTCGGCCCGCTCGTGGCGTCGGTGGGCCGATTTTGGCTTGCCGATTGCTCAATACATGACTCATATTGCCGGGGACTTAACTTCTCGCAAGGCGCTCCCCAGCGCTCCAGGAGGCACCTCGTGACACTGCGCAACTCCATCGGGCAACTGATCATTGCCGGTTCGATCACCCTTGCCGCCATCGGGTGCTCGTCGAGCCGCGATAGCGCCATTGCCCCCGCGCTGGCTCCGGAGCCGGCCCTGGCCGAAAACTCCCCGGCGTCGGTTGACGGATTCACCGCCCGCCTGGAACAGACCAAGCGGTACCAGACCGCCGGCGACGCGGAGCGCTTCACCTCGTCGCGCGATTCGCTGGTCGAGGACGTCAATAATTACATCCGCCTGCACCCGCACGCCGAGACGCAGCCTGCGTTCGCGCGCTTGCTCAACTCCCTGAGCGCGCTCGACACGCTGCAGACCGACGTCCTGATCGAGGACAGCGAGTACAGCGCCACCGAGGACAGCCTCGCGCTGGCCAACTCGATGTGGCCGGAATCGCCGGGCACGAGCGAGGGCCCCATATTCGGCAGCAACAGCATCTTCCCCACGATCAGCAACTCGCGCATCGATTTCTGGCTGACGTACTTCACCGGCCCGGGGCGCGAGCGCTTCGAGCGCGCGCTCTACCGCATGCAGCTGCACCGGCCGACGGTGGAGCGCATCCTCGACGAGAAGGATATGCCGCAGGAGCTCATCTGCATTGCCTTCATTGAAAGCGGCTTCGCCATGAGGGCCGTTTCCACCGCGAGCGCGGTGGGTCCGTGGCAGTTCATCAAGGGCACCGGGAAGCGCTACAACCTGCGCTACAACTGGTGGTTCGACGAGCGCTGCGACGTGGTCGCGTCGACCTACGCCGCGTGCAACTACCTCAAGGATCTCTACGACATCTGGGGTGACTGGTACCTCGCGTTCGCGGCCTACAACTGCGGCGAGTACCGCGTGGCGCGCCAGATCGCCCGCCAGAAGTCGGAGAACTTCTGGCTGCTCGATCTGCCGCTGCAGACCGAGCGCTACGTGCCGAAATTCTTGGCCGCGCTCTATATCATGCGCGAGCCGGAGAAGTACGGCTTCACCATTCCCCAGGTCGAGCCCATCCGCTACGACATCGTGACCGTGTCGGAGGCCACCGACCTCGACGTGCTCGCGCGCTGCGCGGGGACGACGACGGACGTCCTCAAGGAGCTCAACCCGCAGCTTCGCCGCGGCGCGACTCCTCCCAACATGGAGATCCACGTGAAGGTTCCCTACGGCGCCGGCGACGCGACGCTCGCCGCGATCGCGAAGCTCCCCGCCGATGAGCGCCTCCAGTGGAGCGAGCACCGTGTGAAGAAGGGCGAGACGCTGTCCGCGATCGCGGGCCGCTACGGCACCTCCGTGGAAGCGGTGCGTGATGCGAACAATCTCAAGCGCAAGAGCATGCTCCGCGTGGGCCAGACGCTGATGATTCCGAAGGCGGGCGGCGCCGTGCCCAGTTCGGGGCTCGCCAACTCCAAGCCCGAGTACATGAATCCGAGCGAAGGGCTCGACCGCGACGCGCTGACGCGTTACGGCGAGCGCTACGCGCAGCGCGTCGGCGCGGTCGCGTCGGCGCCCGATGGCAGCCGCAAGGTGGTCCACGTGGTCCGCAAGGGCGACACGCTGGGACAGATCGCCGAGCGCTACCACACCAGCACCGACCGCCTGCGCTCGTGGAACAATCTCTCGCGCCGCAAGCACATCTATCCCGGCCAGAGGCTCAAGGTCTACGTGCCCGAGTCGTACGAGACGGCCGACGCGCGCGGCAGTTCGAGTGTCAACGTGGTCGCGGCCGACGAATCGCGCTTCTCGAAGACGAAGCACGTCGTCGAGCGCGGCGAATCGCTCTATTCCATCGGGCGGCAGTTCAACGTTTCCACGCAGGACCTCATGTCGTGGAACGGACTCACGCGCTCGAACATCCGCCCGGGCGACGTGCTGGTCATCTGGACCCCGCGGATGGACAGCCAGAACCCCCGCTAGGGATTCCTGCTCTTCAATACAAAGGACCCGCCGGCAAATCGCCGTGCGGGTCCTTTTTTTGTGCTCTAACGGCAGCGATGGCTCGCTCGCGTCGGCGCTCCGCTCAGGTCTCCGCGCGCAATGTCATTTGTTCGAAGCGCGCGTCGACAAATCGCGTTCGCCGCCGACGCTCGACTCGCTCAGGCGCTCGCGGCCACCCGCGCGTGCACCGCTGTCTTCCTTGGAACAACGCCGGAGGCGCGGACAGGGTGCGCGCGGAACGGCCCGTCCGCGAGAGCGAAGGAGGATCACCCGAGGAGGCCGCTATCAACGTGATTTCGGCCGACGAAGGGAAGCCGACTGAAGCGGAGCGCGGGCCGGGAGCGCGCACCCTGCCCGCAGCCGAAGTCTCTGTCTAGAAACTCGCGAGGATCGAGACGCGATGCGTGGCTTCGAACGCGTCGTGGTTCAAGTAGGCGTAGTCCAGTCCGAACATGCCGAAGTAGACGCCCGCGCCCGCGGTCGGATTCTCGGCGTCGAGTCCGCCGCGGATCATCACGTGGTCCTGGAAGTTCAATTCGGCGCCCAGGTGCAGGTCGGCGCTGAACGTCTCCGTCCAGAACTGCGACGCCTGCTGGCGATCGTCGAAATACATGTCGGCGTCGACCGCGAGAAGCAGCGAGCCTTTGAAGCCGGTAGATACGATGCGATACGCGCTGCCGACCTTGAGCATGGGCACGATGAATTCGTTGGTGCCGGTGCTCCAGCTGAGGTAGGTGCCCGTCGCATCCTGGAGCTTGGCACCCACCGAGAGTCGCGGCGTGAGGAAGTCCTCGCGCAGGTACCCCAGGTCGATTCCGATACCCATGTCGGTTTCGCCGGCAATGTAGTCTTCGTAGATCAGCTTGAGCGTTCCGCCGATCTTTCCGTGGCTCGTTTCTATCGCAATACTGCCGAAGCCGGCGAAGCTGTTGTTCGATTCAGACTTGAGTGAAACGTTCTGGTACGGTACCCCGTTCTTGTCTGTGAGCACCTCGCCCTCATCCGGGTCGAAATCTCCATTGCCATTCAGGTCGTTGTAGATGAGATCGTTCGTGATCGCCTGCTCGGGACTGCCAAGATGGATGAGCGCCACGCCGAAGGCAGGCTTGCGCGCCGGATCGAGCCACGTCGTCGGCTGGACGTACGCACCGAAGTTGTAGTTCACCAGGTCGCCGAACTGCTCGGCGTGCATGGCCAGCGCCTGTCGCTTCTGGATGCCCGCCATGCCGGCCGGGTTCCAGTACACCGCCGAAGCGTCGTCCGCGACGGCCGCGAAGGCCCCGCCCATGCCGAGCGCGCGCGCGCCGGCTCCGAGCCCCATGAACTCGCCGGCAAGCCGCGTGGCGCCGGCGGGTGCGGCGATGGCAACCATCGAGACCAGGGCGAGTCCGGAGATACAAATCCTCATGGCGATCCTTGGCAACGGGGTCGGGGAGGTTTCTAGAAACTTCATGAGCTGTTACAGGGGAGGGCTTCGTCGAAAAGTATACCCGTTGCCGCGCCCCGGTAGAAAGAGCGAAAAATGGCATCAGGCGCCACGCGCGGGTGGCCGCGAGCGGGGCGGCGCCCCGAGGACGGAGCCGCGCCCGGGTAAAGTCGTTGAGTCTGTCGATGTACCAGGCAACGGCCGCGCGGCGCAGTCCGAAGGGGGCTGCTCGCGGACAGGACCCGCGCCGCCTCCAGTCACGCCAGCCCGTATTCCTTGATCTTGCGGTACAGGGTGCGTTCCGAGATGCCGAGGTAGTCGGCGGCCTTGCGGCGGTTCCCTGCCGCGCGGTTGAGCGCCTCCCGCACCGCGGCGCGCTCGAGCTGGTTCAGGCTGAGGGTACGATCGCGGGGCTCGCCGTCGGTGGTGCGCACCTCGCGCAGGTTATCGACCGGGCCCGCCTCGCGCG
The DNA here is from genome assembly GCA_036376395.1 of Candidatus Krumholzibacteriia bacterium. Classification (GTDB taxonomy): domain Bacteria; phylum Krumholzibacteriota; class Krumholzibacteriia; order WVZY01; family JAKEHA01; genus JAKEHA01. Next base: position 23,179 of record DASVAK010000057.1, on the reverse strand, counting down.
CGAACCCGGTGATCCCGGGACCCTCCTCGCGCAGCAGCCGCAGGATCTCGCGCACGTCGCGGTGCAGCGCGAGGATCGACCCGTACAGCATCTCGCGCTCGGCGTCGTCGCGGCTTCGCCCGAGCGGGACCGGCAGCATGGTGGTCGGGCCGTGCGGCGCGTCGTCCGCGAGGTGCGTATCCACCAGTGCGCGCGGGATACGCGGTCCGGGCGAGAGCACCACCAGCGTCTCGATCACGTTCCTGAGCTCGCGGATGTTCCCGGGCCACGGGTGCTCGATCAACCGGCGCATGGCATCGGCCTCGACGCCACGCACCGACTTGTGGTGCGTGCGGTCGGCGAGCGCGATGAAGTGTTGCACCAGCAGCGGGATGTCGTCGCGCCGCTCGCGCAGCGGCGGGAGGTACAGGCTCACGCCCTTGAGCCGGTAGTAGAGATCCTGGCGGAAATGGCCGTCGCGGACGGATTCGCCGAGGTTGCGATTGGTCGCCGCGACGACGCGCACGTTCACCTTGAAACCCGCCACGCCGCCGACCCGCAGCACCTCGCCGGACTCGAGCACGCGCAGCAGGCGCACCTGCATGTTCGCGCTCATCTCGCCCACTTCGTCGAGAAACACGGTGCCGCTGTTGGCGCGCTCGAAAAGCCCCGGGCGCCGCGCCACCGCGCCCGTGAATGAGCCCTTCTCGTGACCGAAGAGCTCGCTCTCCAGCACGCCCTCGGCGAGCGCTCCGCAGTTGATGGCTTCGAAGGGGCGGTCGCGGCGCGAGCTCTGCGCGTGGATGGCGCGCGCGATCACGTCCTTGCCGGTGCCGCTCTCGCCCTGGATCAGGATGGGAACTTCGGTGGGTGCGACGAGCAGTACCGACTGGAGCAGCTCCTCGAGGCCGGGGCTGCGCCCGATGATGCCCGTGCTGGCCTTGAGGGCCACCAGCGCGAGCCGGTGCTCGAGCGACGCGCGCAGGCCGGCGGGGTCGATGGGGCGCTCGATGTAGAGATCGACGCCTTCCGAGCGTTCGTCACGCCGCACGCTCTCGGCCTTGGGCCCGCCCACCACGATGGCATCGAGGCCCGGAGCCGTCTTGCGCGCCCGGCGGATCACCGACAGGTACGCCGGCTCGGCGGCCTGGTCGACCAGGATGGCGGCGGTGGTCTCGGTCAGGGCGTCGAAGAGCCCCGCCGTGGTGGGCACGAACTCCACCCGCGCAGAAACAGCTGGTCCTCCCACGGACTGGCGGATTGTCGCATCCGTGGAGAGGACCAGGAGATGAACCTGCAGTGAATCAATCATTTCACTGCAGGAAATCTAAAGACGAACTGTCAGGGTGTCAACGCGGTTCGACCGGCGTCGCCTCCACGCGCGGGGACTCCCGGTACTCGCGCAGCTTGTTGCGCAGCGTCCGCACGCTGATCTCGAGCGAGGCGGCGGCATGGGTCCGGTTCTGGTTGAGGCGGCCCAGGCGCGCCTCGATCATGAGCCGCTCCATCTCGCGCACCGAGCCCTGCTCGAACGCGCGCGCGACTACCGGTCCGACCACGACGTCCTCGCGCTCGCGCCCCAGGCGGGACACTTCGCGGCGAAGCCGGGCCAGCTCGGCCGCGCGACGCACGGCGTCCTCCACCGGGGTTCCGGGGCGAACCATCTCCCACGCGTACCGGCGCGTCTCGTGGTTCTGTTCGTCGGTCACTGCGATCACCGGGATGGCCGGGTAGCGGCGCGACAGGTTGGAGAGCAACGCGTCGGTGGTCGAGTCGGCGACGCGGCCCGCGACCACGACGTCCCACGGACGGCGCGAGAGCGAGGCGAGCGCATCCGCCGCGGTGGAGGCGCGGCCGACTTCCGCGTCGGTGCCGTTCCAGGCCGTGTCAGTGCCGATCAAGAGCACGCTGGTTACCATGAGAGTTCTCCTTGTTCGAAGATGATTCCGTGAAACGTCGTTCCCGACGCCTCACTGCGAACGCCGTTGACCATTCCGAGCCGCGGTGCGCACGCGGAGACGTACGCGAGCCCGAGGCCGGCATGGTTTGCTTTGCTGGTGGTAAAAGGCTTCCAGATGTCGCGCACGTCCATGCGCGGATCGATTCCCTGCCCCGCATCGGTGATGCGCACGTGCACCGCGGGGAAACCCTCGATGCGGACCTGGTCGGCGCGCACGCGCACGATGCCGCCGCGCGGCGTCGCCTCGACGGCGTTGCGCAGCGGATGGAAGAGTGCGCGCGCGACCCATTCGCCGCGGTGACGAAAAGTTCCCGTCGTGCGGTCCACCATCTCGATGGTACACGCGCCGAGCGACCCGCAGCGCGCCGCGATGCGCGCGAGCACATCCGCCCAGCGCATCTCGCTCGCGCGTTCGGAATCGCACATGCGCAGCGCCGCGACGCGCGTCGAGTAGTCGTCGAGGTCGCCCACGGCTTTCGAAATGCGCGCCGCCCACGCGACCGCGTTGGATGTCGTGTCGTACCCATCCTCGATCAGCGACGCATACGCCCGCACCGAGCCCGAGGTGTGACGGGTGGCGCGGATCATCTGCGCGAAGAGCGTGTCGAGCGAGCGCATGAGGTCCATGTCGCGCTCGTCGCATTCGGCGGCGGGCATCACTTCGAGACCGCGAAGCAGCTCGTGCGCCCCGCGCACCGCGCGCGCACGGTGAGCGTCGCGGGCCGGGAAGGTGTCGTGGTCGTGGCGTGGGATGCGGGTCATGCCCGCCGTCAAGGCAAGGCACGTGCCCCGGAACGGAGAGCGCCGGCCCGGGCCGGCAAGATCAGTCCTGTCAGCAGGTTAGCCGTGAGTTGCGGAACGTGGCCCGCGCTCACCGAAAGGCCCCGCTGGCCGGTTTTTGCCGGCCACCGGGGCCAGGGGCGGGAAAGAACTGACCACCGGCGCGGCTACGCCCCGGTCGCGACGTCGTCCACGCCGTGGAACGTCTTCAACTTCTCGCGCAGGGTCTGGCGCGAGATGCCGAGGATCGCGGCCGCCCGAGACTTGTTGCCGTTGGTCTGCTCGAGCGTCCGCTCGATCTGGATGCGCTCGACGTCGCGCAGCGTCATCGGGAAGAACGGATCGCTGATGCTGGCCGACGAGGCCCGCGCCATCGGAATGTCGATCGGCGCGCCGCCCCGGATCTCTGTCGGCAGGTGTGCCACGAGCAGAGCCTCCTGGGCGTCGAGCAGCATGGCGCGCTCGATCACGTTCTTGAGCTCGCGAACGTTGCCCGGCCAGTCGTAACGGACGAGCAGCTCCATCACGTCCGCACCCGGCATCGAGACCTGCTTGCCGAGCTCGCGGTTGAAGCGCTCGATGAAGTGCGCCACCAGGTGCGGGATGTCGTCGCGGCGCTCGCGCAGGGGCGGGATCTGCAGCGGGATCACCTTGAGTCGGTAGTAGAGATCCTCGCGGAACTGCTTGTCCTTGATCGCCTGGCTCAGGTCGCGGTTGGTCGCCGAGACGATGCGCGTGTTGACGGTCAGGTCCTTGACGCCCCCCACACGACGGAAGGTCTTGTTCTCGAGCACGCGCAGCAGACGGGACTGGAGGGTGATGCCCATCTCGCCGATCTCGTCCAGGAAGAGCGTCCCGCCCTCCGCCAGCTCGACGAGCCCGGCCTTGCGCGACTTCGCATCGGTGAATGCGCCCTTCTCGTAGCCGAACAGCTCGCTCTCGAGCAGCGTCTCCGGCACCGACGCGCAGTTGATCTCCATGAACGGCCGCGGTTCGTCGTGGCTGCAGGCGTGGATCGCGCGCGCCACCAGTTCCTTGCCCGCCCCGCTCTCGCCCGTGATGAGGATCGTGGTGGCCTTGCTCTGACCGATCTTGCGGATCTTCTCGAAGATCTCCTGCATGGCGGCGCTGCGGCCGATGAAGTGCTTGAGCACGGTGCCGCTGCTCGAGCCGGAGCGAAGATAGGCGATCTCGGTCTTGAGCCGCTCGGTCTCCATCGCGTTGGCGATCGTCACGCGCAGCTTCTCGACCGAATAGGGTTTGGGCACGAAGTCATAGGCACCCAGCTTCATCGCCTCGACGGCCGCCTCCACCTCCGCGTACGCCGTCATGATGACGACGGGCACGGTGGTGTCCTCGGCGCGGATGGCGCGCAGGATGTCGAGCCCGGAGCCGTCGGGCAGCTTCATGTCGAGCAGCACGAGGTCGGGGCACGTCTCGCGGAACCGCGCGATCCCTGCCGCGGCGGTGTCCGCGTCCACGGTTTCGTAGCCGCTCGCCACCAGCGCTTCCGCCAGCGACCACCGGATCGTCTTCTCGTCATCGATGATGAGAATCGTCTTCCCCATGCATGCTCCTCCGATTGAAAGTGTTTCAGCGCGGCATTGCCGCCGCCACCGTGTGCGCCGGAATGCGAACTGTAAAGCGCGTGCCCCGCTCCAGGAACGCGCACGAAATCGACCCATGGTGGTCCTCGACGATCTGGCGCGAGATCGCGAGGCCGAGACCCGTCCCCTGTGACCGCGTGGTGACGAACGGATCAAAAAGCGTGTCGCGCACCTGCGCCGGCACGCCGGGACCCGTGTCCTCCACGTCGATGATCATCCAGTCGCGCGCGCCCTCTCCCTCGATATGCGCGCGCACGTCCACGCGATCGCCGGCTCCGCACTCCTGCACGGCGTTGAGCGCCAGGTTGAGCAGCACCTGCGTCAGCTGCGACGCGTCGGCCAGGCACGCCAGCCCGGGCGCGGCCGTTTCCGTGTGCACCTCGACACCCCTCGTCGCCGCGTGGTCGGATACAAGGCCCGCTATGCGGGCGAAGAGGTCGTCCACCGCGCACGGCGCAATGGCCGGCTTCGGAGGCTTCGCGAACGCGAGCAGGTTGCGGACGATGCCGTCCAGGCGCGTGACCTCGTCCAGGATGACGCGCGTGTAGCGGCTGCGCTCGTCGTCGGCGCCGAGCTTTCCCGCGAGCACTTCGGCCGTGGTCGCGATTCCCGCCAGCGGGTTTCGGATCTCGTGCGCCACGCCGGCCGAGAGCTGGCCGATGGCGCGCAGGCGGTCGTTGCGCCGCACCGCTTCTTCCATGCGCTTGAGCTCGGAGAGATCGTCGAAGATGGCCACCACGACGGCGGCGTTCAGCACGTCGTCGTGCATGCGCGTCAGACGAAGCCGGGCCGGGAACGCCGTCGCGCCGCCGCCGTGACAGTTCACTTCCATCACCAGCGCGTCGGGATCCGAGGACATGAACCGGTGGAACAACCCGGCGCTGCCGTCCGCGGGATGGAACAGGTCATCGAAGGCCAGCTTCGTGCGCGCGAGCGCGCGCAGGCGCGGGCACATGTCGTTGGCCCACGCGTTCGCGTAGCGAACCAGCCCGTCCTGGTCGGTGGTGACGACACCGCTGCGGATGTTGTCGAGCACCTTGTTGTTGAACCGGCTCAACTGTCGCAGCTCGCTGATGTACGACGCGTTCGCGATCTCTTCGGCGAAGATCGTCTGCAGGGTGCTCAGGAAGTGGTAATCCCACTGGAAGTCGATCCCGCTGGCGTAGTGCTTGTCGAGCACGAGAAAGCCCAGCGCGCGACCGCGATGCCGGAGCGGGATGAGAGTCATGTTCCAGCCGGTCGTTCGCTCCAGGCACGACGTGGGTCGCTCGCCGGAACCGTAGCTCTCCAGGCTGTGGATCTCCGAGGCGCGCGCGTGGTGCCTCCACCCGTCCCGGATGGTGTCGATTATCTCGGCCACCAGCGCGTCGTCCAGGTGGAAGACCGCGCGGGATGAGAGCGTGCGCTCGCGGTCGCTGAAGAGGAACAACCCCGACCCGCTGGCGCCCATGAAGTTGACGAGCGCCATCAGGAAGCGGTCGAGGGCGTCGCTCCAGTTCTCGTCCTCCCCGAGGTCGCGGCCCATGTGGTAGAGCGTCTTGAGCTGGGCGGCGACACGCTGCAGGCGCTCACGCTCCGCCGCGGCGCCGACCCGGGCCACGGCCGGGGCCGGGCGCGGGGCCGCACCGGCGGCGCTGCCGCGCACCGCTCGCTCCGGATCTGATTTCGGAAGTTTCCGTGTCACAAGTAATTACACCGCCGCGGGGGACGACCGTGGTCGGGGTGGTCACAGGCTTACCACACGTTCCAAAAACGCGGCAAACAAAAAAATGGCCGCCCCTTGGGACGGCCATTTCCGGCAACACGAGACCCGATGGATCAAAACGGCACGTGGCGAAGAATGTACGACTCAAGCCGCACGCGGTCGGCATCGGATATGTCGGTGAAGTAACACGCCACCTGGTACTCGCGCGCCGACGCCGACTCGTTTTCGGGCTCGGTACGCACCACCACGCCGTCGCACGACACGCGCGACGTGGCCCCGCCGTCGCCCGGCAGCTCCAGCGTGACGCGCAGTTTGGTGAGCAGCGGGATGTAGGCCCGCGACGCGAAGTAGACGCCGTTGGCGCTGACGTTCAGGCTCTCGGCGCTCGCGCGCTCGCCCCCGAGCGTGATTTCCATCGAGAGGCGCGCGGGGACGCGCGACGCTGCACGACGTTCAGCAGGTGACATGGTTGAGACGTCCTCCCTGGCAGGCGATAGCCGCCGTGCGGTTACAAGGCTGCGGCGGCCGGCCCCACGCCGGCCGCCGCACCACGCTAGCGAATTCTCTTCTTGTGACGGTTCTTGCGCAATCTCTTCTTGCGCTTGTGGGTTCTGATCTTCTGTCTCTTGCGTTTACGTCCGCACGGCATGCCTCGGGTACCTTTCGTTTTGGGATTTGTCGATCAAGCGTTCGAATCATTGACGCGTGACTTGAGCTCGTTCGATGCCTTGAAGAACGGGACCAGCTTGGCCGGAACCTGGACACCATCGCCGGTGCGCGGATTGCGCGCCTGCCGGGCGCGGCGCTCCTTCACCTTGAAGCTGCCAAACCCGCGCAGTTCAACCTTGTCGCCATCCGCCAGGGCGCGACAGATGTTATTGATCACCTCGTTGACGATGATGCTCGTGTCCTTCTTGTTGAGTCCGGTGATCCTCGAGATCTCCTCGACCAGGTCTGCTTTCGTCATGGTTCTCTCCAGTGAAAAGCCTCGGAGTTGACCCGGGCCGGGCAACGCCGCGACGAACAATGGTTCGCATCCAGGTCGGCGCCTTGCAGGGGCCGCGCCGGTCGAACTCGGCATCAGGACGCGAGCACGCTACCATACCACGGAAACACTGTCAAATAAGACTCTTACAGGGGGAGGGGCGATTCGACGGGGCCCCGGAAGGGGTAAAAAAAAAGGTGCCGCTTTCGCCGTGTGCCTGGTCTCGGGTAACGCAAAGCCTTGAGGAATGGGCCCACGCCGAAGCAATACACGGGCGATGCAGCAACCTTTTCTGTCCGGGTACATATCAAGGCACGTGCCCGCGCGATCGCGGCGGTCCTGGTCGCGCTTAAGACGCATTCATTGTTGGGCTTCACTCGTGGTGGCAAAATTGTCCGGGTGGTCGGCGCGCGCGCAATCGGGGGCAACCTCACCACGGCACCCGCGTCGACTGGGGCTTGCCCCCGCGTGCGTGCTGGCCCGGTTTCCCGGAGTGGAGAGTTATTGCGTTCGAGGGAGAGAGCGGCCGTCGCGTTTCCCGCGCGGGATCACACGTTCCAGCCGGCGCGTTCGCCGATCCGGAAGATGGCCTCGAAGAGCTCGCGGTGTGCGGGCGTGAAGCGCACCTCGCGGCGCTCCATCACCACGGCCGCCGTCTGCATCGCGCGGTCGAGCGCGTAACGAACCACTTCCTCGCCGTGGCCCCACGAGAAGCTGGGCACGAATTTCGGCGGCATCTCGCTGGAGTAGAGGTTGCAGTTGAAGCCGATCACGGTGCCGGTGTTGATGAGCGCGTTGATCCCGGTCTTGCTGTGGTCGCCCATCAGCAGACCCAGGAACTGGCGCCCGGTTTCCCGCTCGCTGCCGGCGCACCACATGCGCACGTGGCTGTAGTTGTTCTTGAGGTCGCTGTTGTTGGTGGCGGCGCCGATGTTGACCCATTCGCCCACGTACGAGTTCCCCAGGAAGCCGTCGTGCTGCTTGTTGGAGTACGCCGCGAAGATGGTATCGGAGACTTCCCCGCCCACCTTGCACACCGCGCCCACCGAGCTGCCGGCCAGGATGCGCGCACCGGCGTTCACGATGCTGCGGCTGCCGATGAAGCACGGACCGAGCACGGTCGCGTTGGGCATGATGACGGCGCGATCGCCGATCACGATGGGACCGTCGCTGGCATCCAGCACCGCGCCCGCGCGCACGACGGCATGTTCGCCGATCACGACCTGCTCCGGCGCCACGACGTGGACGCCCGGGTACACCACGCTGTCGTCGGATTGGCCGCGCACGGGCGATCGCGCGAAATCATCGGCGATGGCATCGGCGTTGAACTCGACGAGCTGCCACGGGAACGAGAGCAGGCGCGCTTCGTCGAGCACGATGCGACGCAGGCCGTGACGCTCGATCAGGCGCTCGATCTCGAGCGGGAGCTTCTCCTCGAAGTGATCGCCGCCAATCGCGTGCTCATCCTCGTATCCTCCCTCGGGCGGCTGTGACGACCCGGGCGACGCGCGCTTGCCGTCGGGCGGGGGCGTCGCGGCGGCGGCGCGCAGCGCATCCGCCACGCGGTCGACTTCACCCGCGGAGAGGCGGCCGAGCAGGTAGGCGGAGAGGTCCTTCGCCGCGGCGGCGGGCAGCCGGGCAGCGACGACGTAGCCGCCCTTGACGGCCACGGTCCCCTCGCTGACCGCGGCCAGCATGCGGTCCCGTTCTTCGCCCAGCGCGAGCCATCGCCCGTTCAGGAACAGGGTCGCCTTGGTCGGCGGCGTGTTGACGGCGGCCCGCGGCGAGCCCGCCCGCGCGAGCGGCGCCAGGTACTCCCGGCAGACGAGGTGGAGTGTCGCGGATGTGAGCCCGTCGAGGAGACGCGCGCGCAGCGTCCCGCAGCCGATGCGCAGGTCGAACACCGGCCGCGACAATGACAGCGGCAGGAAGTTCGAGTGCTTCTTGTCTTCGAAGATGCAGATGTGGATGGACACGAGGACCGTGGGGAAAATGATATGGTGGAGCTGAACGGGATCGAACCGTCGACCTCTTGACTGCCAGTCAAGCGCTCTCCCAGCTGAGCTACAGCCCCACGCGCCGATAAGGTATCAGAAGCGGCCCCTCGCACCAAGGGGAATATCTGGACATCCGCTTGCCGTTGCGTTAGATAAGAACTCGTGCCGGAGTGGTGAAACTGGTAGACGCAGGGGACTCAAAATCCCCCGGAGCCAAAACTCCGTGTCGGTTCGAGTCCGACCTCCGGCACCACCCGCTCCCTCTCTACGACGCCGCCTCGAGCTCTCGATTCTCCAGGTAGATGTAGACGTGCCAGTTCTTCGGCGGGTGCCGGTTCGCGAAGCGATTCTGCACACCCCAGAGCCACGTGGGCTGGGCCGGATGACGGATCAACCGCAGCCCCGCCTCGGCGGGAGTTCGTCCGCCCTTGCGCCGGTTGCAGGTGACGCAGCACGTCACGATGTTGGACCAGTCGGTTCGCCCTCCACGCGACCGCGGCACCACGTGGTCGCAGGTGAGTTCGTGCGCGGACGGCCGCGTGCCGCAGTACTGGCAGCGGAAATTGTCTCGCGTGTAGATGTTGCGACGGGAAAACTTGGCTTCGCGGCGGCGGAAGCGGACGAAGGACGTGAGCCGCACCACCGAGGGAACCGGAACCCGCGTCGAGACCGACCGGACCTCGCGGTCAGAGACCTCGATCACCTCGGCCTTTTCCAGGACAACGAGCTTCACCGCCCGGCGCCAGCCGATGACGTTGAGCGGTTCGAACGAGGCATTCAGCAGCAGTACGTGTTCGAAGAGAACCTCACCCCTCGGAAAAATATGGCAAAAGTTGCCGTCAATGCTATCAGAGCTTGTCGAGGCGCGGCAAATCCTATTGCGCCTGTCACGCCGGGCCGATATCGGTCTTGACCCGCTCGCGGGGGCTGCTATCGTCTATCGACGTGTTCCCCACCCGCCGGCTTCGCCGGCTCGCCATCCTCCCGGCGTTCGCCGCCGCCCTTCTTGCCGCGGCCGCGCCGTGGGCGGCTCCGGATGATCCAGCACCCGCCGGGCCCGTCGGCCCCGTGCTGGTCGGCCATGTGAACGGCGCGATCGGGCCCGCCACCGCGATCTATGTCAATCGTTTGCTTCGCGATGCCGCGGCGCGCGACGCGCGCTGCCTGGTGCTCACGATCGACACGCCCGGCGGCCTGGCCGACGCCATGCGCGACATCATCCAGTCCATTTTTGCAAGCCCCGTGCCGGTCGTGACCTTCGTGTCTCCGCAGGGCGCGCGCGCCGCCAGCGCCGGCGCGGTGATCATGCTGTCGGCCCACGTCGCCGCGATGGCGCCCGGCACCAACATCGGCGCGGCGCACCCCGTCTCCATCGGCCCCGGCGGTGAATCCAACGCCGACGACACCATGAACGAGAAAGTGACCAACGATGCCGCCGCGTACGCGCGCAGCATCGCGACGCGCCGCGGGCGCAGCGTCGAGTGGGCCGAACGCATCGTGCGCGAGAGCATCTCGTCCACCGCCGACGAAGCGCTCAAGGAAAAGGTCATCGACCTCGTCGCGCCGGGGCTCGACGACCTGCTGGCGCGAATCGACGGCCGCGCGGTTGACGTCGAGGGTGAGCGCCGGACGCTGCACGTGGCCGATGCGGCGGTGGTCGATGCACCGCCGACGCTGCGCGAGCAATTCCTGTCCCGCATCTCGGATCCCAACATCGCCTACCTGCTCATGCTCGCGGGCGTTTTCGGATTGTTCTTCGAGCTGCAGAACCCCGGCGCCATCCTGCCCGGCGTCGTGGGCGGGCTGTGCCTTCTCACCGGGGCCTTCGCGTTGCAGATGCTCCCCGTGAACTGGGCGGGAGCGGGCCTGATACTGCTCGCGATGGTGCTCTTCGTGCTCGAGGTGAAAGTGACGTCGCACGGGCTGCTAACCGTCGGTGGCGTCATCGCGATGCTGTTCGGGTCGCTGATGCTCATCGATTCGCCGTTCCCGTTCATGCGCGTCTCGCTCGCGGTCATCGTTCCCTCGGTTCTCGCCACCGCCGGGTTCTTCCTCTTCGCGGTGGGCATGGGTGTGCGCGCACAGCGCCGCCGCGTGACCACCGGCAACGAGGGGCTGCGCGGCATGGAGGGCGTGGCGCGCGGCGCGGTGAATGCCGCGGGCGGCTCCGTGCTCCTGCGCGGTGAATTCTGGAACGCCACCAGTGACGAGCCCATCGCCGACGGCGACCGGGTCGAAGTGATGGGCGTGGACGGACTGCGGCTGCACGTGCGGCGCGTCGTGCCGCGATAAGGAGGTCATCGTGCCGGTTACATTGATCATCATCGTCATCATCGGGTTCATGTTCCTGTCCTCGGCGATCCGCGTCCTGCGCGAGTACGAGCGCGCGGTCGTCTTCCGCCTGGGCCGCCTCGCCGGCGTGCGCGGGCCCGGGATCATCCTTCTCATTCCCATTGTCGACAAGATGGTGAAGGTGAGCCTGCGCGTCGTCACCATGGACGTCCCGCCGCAGGACATCATCACCAAGGACAACGTGTCGGTGAAGGTGAATGCGGTGGTCTACTTCCGGGTGATGGAGCCCGACAAGGCCATCGTCCAGGTGGAGGACTATCTATACGCGACGGGGCAGCTCGCGCAGACCACGCTGCGTTCGGTGGTGGGACAGTTCGAGCTCGACCAGCTGCTCTCCGAGCGCGACGCCATCAACCAGCGGCTGGCGCGAATCATCGACGAGGCCACCGACGCATGGGGAATCAAGGTGTCGCTGGTGGAAGTGAAACACGTCGATCTTCCCACCGAGATGCAGCGCGCGATCGCCCGCCAGGCCGAAGCCGAACGCGAGCGCCGCTCGAAGGTCATCCACGCCGAAGGAGAAGCCCAGGCATCCGCAAAGCTGCGCGAAGCGGCCGACGTGTTGTCGGTGAATCCGACCGCGCTGCAGCTGCGCTTCCTGCAAACGCTCACCGAAGTGGCCACGGAGAAGAACTCGACCATCGTGTTCCCGGTTCCGATCGACATCCTGGCCGCGTTCATGCGCAAGTCCGGCGGGGCCTGAGGCGGGCCAAAACCCGACGCGACCTGAAGGAAATCCCCCACGTGACGGCCCGCTCGAAAGAGCGGGCCGTTTCGTATGCGTAACCACGCGGAACTCCGCGCCACTCCGCGGAAGCGCGACGCGCGGCGCGCACTTCCCAAAACGGCACATTGTGCATGGTATGTCGATTGCACGTTCCCGGGTTGCCATGATGACCCGACCCGAGAATCGCGTGGTGGCCCGTTTCGCCGACGGGCTTTCGCTGCGCGGCACCACCATCGATTTTTCACCGGTGAAGCACATGTTCCGGCTGACCGAAAACGGCGCCACGTTCGAAGTGGACGTCAGGCGGCTGAAGGCGCTCTTCTTCGTCCGCGATTTCGACGGCAATCCCGCCTACACCGACAAGAAGGGGTTCTTTGCGCGGTCCAACCACGGCAAGAAGGTGATGGTGGAGTTCAAGGACGGCGAGGTGCTCTTCGGCTACACGCTGACGTACAGCTCGCACGGGCTCGGCTTCTTCCTCTTCCCCGGCGATCCCGAGAGCAACAACGAGAAGGTGTTCGTGGTGCACGACGCCACCCGCAGCGTGCGCCTGACCCCGCTCGCGGGATCGTTTCCCCAGGCGCCGCGCGTCGGCTGACGGCGGCTAGTCCACGACTTTCAATCGCCCGCGCGATATCTCGACGTAGATCCGGTAGGTCTCGCCCGGCCTGAGCTCGATGTTGTCGATCGACAGCACCTTGTCGAGCGGCTCGTGGTCGAAGGATTCACGGCGCTCGATTCCGCCCGCGTTGCGGACCACGAGGCGGGCGTTGTGCAGGCCGGTCGGTACGTCGACGCCGAAATCCGTCAGGTCGACGTCGTTCTTCATGATCGTCGTGTGCCCCTGGTAGATGCGCTTGTCCATCGTGGTGTCGACGACGCTGTACGCGACCGCCCCATCCACGTAGAGCTCGGTGACGATGTGGTTGGCCGCGATCAGCGCGTCCCAGTCCTTCTTGAGCTTGATCTCGATCTTGCTGGAGAGGTCACGGTCCTTGAAGACCACCTCGATGCGGCTCTTCCCCGCCGGCGTTTGCGGCGGCGTCGCAGCCGTGGCGGGCGGCACGAGCGCGGCGGCGGCCGTATCGTCGAACACGATCGAGACCACCTGGTCGCGATGGAAGCGCAGCGTCCCGAAGGTGCTGCGGAACACCAGCGTGTCGCCCCTGACCTCCACGAGGCGGCCGCGCACCGTGGATTCATCCTTGAGTCTTACGGTCTCGGCGGACGCCGCCGTGGCAAGGCACAGCACGGCGCAAACCAGACCCAACCAACGCACGGACATGTCGCTCCTCCTGTGGCTCGGGGCGCCGCGATCATAGGGCGGTTGTGCCCGGGCCACAAGCAAAAGCCCGCTTCGAGAACATGGCGTAAGGACGCCACCCATCTCGACACACGGCGGGTGTTCATGGTAGACTTGATGCACTAAAACAGACGTTCGCGCACGATCGGGACGCCGGGGGAACGGTGCACCGCCCCGGCCGTTTTGTATTGTGCGCGGGCATGAGATCGATCCTACGACCGTGTTTTCGCAGCTTCGCTTTACATCAAGGGAGGTCGATCCTGTATGAAACGGTCCATTCTTCTTCTCCTCGCACTCTTCGTCGCCGCCGCCCCCGCGTGGGCGGCCGGTCCGTCGGCCAGCAAGGCCGTCAAGGCGGAAAGCGACGGTATCACGACACTCGCCGTGACCGTCTCCTCCGATGAAGACGTCTACACCGTCACCATCTCCGGCGCCGCCATCGACGATGTGCGCGCGCCCAAGGGCTGGGTAGGCGTCGCGTCGGGCAACCACGTGATGTTCATGACCGACGCGAACCCCGTCACCGGGGGCCGCTCGCTCGCGTTCAAGATCCTCACGACCGAACCCACCGCGTCGCTCAAGGTCTCGTTCCGCGGCAAGGAAGATCCCGTCGGATCGCCGGTCAACATCTAGGCCCCCACGGGAAACTGGCAGAGACGGCGCGAAGAAGCCTTTCTTCGCGCCGTTTTTCTTTGCTCTCCGGCCAAGTGCCGTCTTCTCGCCGCACGCCCGGCATTCTATATTGGGCGGGTGAAACGCCTTCCCCTGCTCCTCCTGGTCGCGGCCGCGTGGGCCGTTCCCCTCGCGACCTCCGCCGGCACCCGCAGCGGGGATGACGCCGTGCGGCGCGCGACCGAGATGCTCGCGCGCGGCGACACCACCGGGGCCATCGACGTTCTCGAGCACTCGCACCTCGACAGCCAGGACAACCCGCGCGCCTACATCCTGCTGGGACGGACGTGGCGAGACCTCGGCACCATCGACTCGCGGCTGCGATCGCAGCAGGTGCTCGAGCGCGCGCGATTGCGATTTCCGGACGACCCCGACGTGCTGGTCGAACTGGGGCGGACGTATTTCGCACAGCGCTTCTTTCCCGACGCGATCGGGTGCCTCGACCACGCGCTCGACGCCGACCCCAAACGGTGCGACGCGCGCTACCTCATCGGTCTCTACTACTATCGCAACTGGAAACGACTCAACCAGTACACCGACGACCTCGACGCGGCGCGACGCCACCTGCGTTCCGCGTGGCAGTGCGACCCGTCCAACGCGGCGGCGGCGCGCCTCTATCTGTACGCGTGCTACGCGCTCGCCGACACGTCCGCGCGCGAGGCGAACCAGATGGTGGCGCAGTACCCGAAGGAGGGCAGCCTGCAGCTCTATCGCGGCGTGCTCGCCTTCGACGCGGGCCAGTACGACCTGTGCGGGCGATATTTCGAACGCGGTCTCGCGTTGCTCCCGCCCGACGAGCGCGCGGTCTACGACGACCTGAGTTCCGTGCTCCCCGCGAACGCGCTCGGCAAGTACCAGGACCTCGGGCTCGACGCGCGCAGCGCCTTCATCCGCGGATACTGGCTGCAGGAGGACCCCGATCCCACCACCGACGTGAACGAGCGCGAGCTCGAACACATCTACCGGGTGTTCGTCTCCGACATGCTCTTCAGCAACGACTGGACCGGCCGGCGCGGATGGGCCTGTGACCGCGGCGGCACGCTGATCAAGCTGGGCCGGCCGCTCAGCATCGACCACAGCATCGGCAGGGGCCAGGACGGCCACATCGAGACGTGGACCTACGAACGCGGCGGAGAGCTGCGCCAGTTCCTGTTCGTCGACGAGTTCCTGAACGGCGATCCGCGCATCCCGTACGACGACGACTACGCGCTCCACAACCTGCTGCACGATCCGGAATTCACGTCGATCAGGTCGCCGACCGCCGACGTCCCCGGGATTCTCGCTGTCACCGCGTTTCGCGACGACGACCTTCACGCGTCGCTCTACATCGCCATGCACGTCGACGCGGATACGGTGGAGGCGCACGCGCTGCCCGGCTCGACCAACATGTACCTGCTGCGCGGCGCGTTGTTCGACACGGGATGGAACCGCGAGGGCGGCAATGCGGACACGTTGTGGACGTCGCAGCTTCCGCCGCGCATCGACTCGAGCGGGCGCTCGCTGGAGTTCGTGCGGCGCGTGAGCGCGCCGTTCGGCGCCTACCGCGTGGCCTGGAGCATGCAGGACGAGCACGCGCGCATGCGCGCTCTCGCGCGCGGCGACGCCGACGCGCGCCGCTTCGCGGGCGACGCGCTCGCGCTCAGCGACGTCCTGCTCTACGACGACGCCGGCGACGACCATCCCGCGGCCGCCGGCCTCATCGAGCGCGGGGGCATGCGCATGCTGCCGCGCATCGAGCGCCGGTTCCGCGCCGACGAACCGCTGCGGGCGTACCTCGAGGTCTACAGCCTCGGCGTCCTGCAGGGCGAATGCGAATACGAGGTTCGGTACAGCATCTATCCCGGCAAGAAC
The DNA here is from genome assembly GCA_036376395.1 of Candidatus Krumholzibacteriia bacterium. Lineage (GTDB taxonomy): Bacteria > Krumholzibacteriota > Krumholzibacteriia > WVZY01 > JAKEHA01 > JAKEHA01. The sequence continues at coordinate 7,261 of DASVAK010000057.1, read as the reverse complement.
GAGGATGCGCCGGTGTGGTCGGAGTGGGCGCACGCCATCGCCGGCGCGCTCGGGTTCCAGGACGATGACCCCGTGATCTCGCAGTCGTTCAACCGCAAGACAACGGAGCACCGCGCATCCGAGTACATCGCGATCGACATCGGCGCGCTCGAGCCGGGGCGCTACGAGCTGCTGGTGGAGGTCATGGATCTGAATTCGGGACAGAGCGCCGTGCAGCACACCGGCTTCTCCGTGGAGGCCGGAACGAGTGCGCGGCGTTGATTATTCCGGAAGCGGGATGGGCTTGCCGTTGTTGCCGTCGTCGGCGGGCTCGTCGTCCTCCTGGATGAACACCTTGACGATGAAGAACGCGACGAACGCGGCGGCCAGCACCCACACCGCGATTTCCTTCACGAGCTGCGACCGGCTCTTTTCTTCCGGAAGGACGAAGTCGTCATCGGTGGTATCGGGTTCGGCGGCGGCAAAGCTCGCGGCGGGAATCGCGTCGCGCAGAAAATGCTCGCTGCCGGCGCGCGGTGCGGGTGCCGGCGCCGGATCCGGAGCGGCAACCACCGCGGGATACACACGCGTGTTTGCCTGCGCGTGTGATTCCACCACGCCCGTGCGCGAAAAGCCGGCGCCGAGCAGACAGACCGTCACCGTGCCGGCGACCAGGCGCCGGGCGGCTGTTCCAATCGATGTGCGGGTGATCACTGCAAAGAAGATAGCCGCAGGGGGGTGCCTTGACAATCTCCAACCCCGGCCTTACGTTTTTCCGTGCTACCAGCCTAACCAGGTGAGCGTAGCGCAAAGTGGGTCTGCTCGTGGTCGGCGGCAGGCCCCTTTGCTTTGATGTACCCCACCATGGCAGCCAGCGAAACCACCAGCATCGCCGCCAGCACAGCGATCACCCAGCCGGAATGCACGGGCCGGTCCAGAATGTGGCTGACCGACAGAATGACAAGCCCCCCCGCTGACTGCACGAACATCTTCCATCGTCCCAGCATGCTCGCCGGGATGAGTCGCCCGCGGATGCGCGCGCTGTGCACGCGGATCACGGTCATGGCGGCGTCGCGCGCGAGCAGCAATCCGATCAACACCCAGGCCGCCATGGACGCCGTGTCGACGCCGATCCAGACCAGGATGACGGTGACGAGCACCTTGTCGGCGAACGGGTCGAGGTGCTTGCCGAGCCCGCTCGACTGCGCGAACGCGCGCGCGTACCAGCCGTCGAAGGCATCGAGCAGCGCCGCGGCGATGAGGATCACGACCGCCACCCACTGCACCTGCGATGCGACCGCCAGCCAGGCGGCCACGGCGGCAAGGATCATGCGCGCCACCGTGAGCACGTTCGGCACCGTCCAGCGAGCATCCATGGTTCGCCACCCTAGCACACGCGGTTCGATCCGGCCATGCACGCCGGGGGTGTCGTCGTGAGTCGCTCGCGCCGCGTCGTGGCCATCGCGGGCATCGTGCTCGCGCTGGTGTTCGTCATGCTGAGCGCGCGTCGCACGGCGATGGATGTCTTCTTCCGCCACCCCGAGCCGGTTCCCGACACCACTACGGCCGCGACCGACACCACCCGGGCCCCCTCCATCATCGCCTGGCGCATCGACCCGGAAAACGACCGGACCGGCACGATCGACATCACGCCACCACCGCCCCCTCCCCTGCCACCGCCCGCGCGCGAGGACACCACCACCGTTCGCCCCGAGGAACCGCGCCCCGAAACACCCGCCGACCTCGACCTGGACGAGCTGCTCGACCAGGCCGCCGGACCCCGCAGCGACGCCGCGCCCACGGCCCCGGCACCCGTCCCTCCCCGGCCCATCGAGATCACGTGGCCGGAGACGAAACAGCTCAAGCAGTGCATCGGGCAGAGTGTGACGGTGCGGATATGGGTAACGGAGGCGGGCGGAGTCAGGGACGCGCAACTGGTGCCATCGGGCGTGCCGCCCGCGTGCGCCGAGGCGGCCCTGGCCGCCGCGAGGCGCATCCGCTTCGAGCCGGGACGCCAGGGCGGCATCCCGGTGAGCATGTGGACCGAGGTCCGGATCGATTTCCAGCGCCGCGACTGACGACCGCTACCAGACTTCGCGCGTGCGCCACACGTCGAACACGCGGATCGAGCGGTCGCTGAACTCCCCGACCACGTCGGCGTATCCATCACCCGTCACATCCAGCAGATCGATCCGGTCACCGAACGCTTTGTCGGTCTGGAACTGGATGTTGTAGAAGCGTCCATCCACGATCTTCCCGCTGTTCAGCACGATCTCGAGCTGCGGGTCGTCGTCGACGTTGCCGATCACGATGAAGTTCGCGATCATCGTCGTGGTGCTGCTCCACTGGATGTTGCGGTTGTACCCGTCGAAGATGAAAAGACGGTCGTCGGCGACGATCACGACTTCCTGCTGCTGGTCATTGTCGAGATTGGCGGGCGCCATGAAATCGATGTGGGTGTAGCGCAGCTGCAGGTTCTCCCACTCGAGCTGGTAGGTGGCCAGGTCGTAGATCAGCACGCGTCCGCCGATCGTGCTCACCACGAGCTTCTGCTTTCCGTCACCGTAGAGGTCCGTGACGAAGAGCGACGTCGCCCGCGACCCGAGCGCGGGCGATTCCCAGTCGGTCACCATGGCGCCGTCGTCCACGCGCTCGACGTGGAGATGCCCGGCCTGGTCGGTGTAGATGAACCGGTAGTCCGGCTTGCCGAACGTGCCGCTGGTCTCGATGAGATAGAAACGGCCCGCCACGCGGGCGACGTCGGCCGGATTGACCGCGTCTTCACGCGCATGGGCCGACGCGCAGGCCAACGACAGGCACAGGCACACGGACAGCAACAATACTCGGGTCATCGCGCACCTCCAAACCAGGGGTGGTCGGGATTCAAGAAATCGGAAACGCCTTTACCAGGTCCTTGACGTGCTGCACCGACGCGTCGAACTCCTTGCGCTCCTGCGCCGTGAGCTCGAGCTCGAGCACGCGCTCCATGCCGCCCGCGCCGATCACCACCGGCACGCCGACGTAGTAACCATCCACGCCATATTCGCCCTGCAGGTAGGTCGCGCACGCGAGCACGCGCTTCTTGTCCTTGAGGTGCGATTCGGCCATGGCCATCGCGGCCGCGGCGGGCGAGTAGTAGGCGCTGCCGGTCTTCAGGAGCTCGACGATCTCGCCGCCGGCAAAACGCGTGCGCTTGACGATGCGGTCGATGGCCTCCTGCGACATGAGCTGCGGAATGGGAATGCCCGCCACGGTGCACAGCCTCGGCAGCGGCACCATGTCGTCGCCGTGGCCGCCCAGCACGAACGCGGTGACGTCCTCGACGCTCAGGCCGAGCTCCATCGCGATGAAGCAGCGCAGCCGCGCGGAGTCGAGCACGCCGGCCATGCCGACCACGCGCTCGCGCGGAAAACCGCTGATCTGCTTCATGGCATACACCATCGCATCCAACGGGTTCGATACCACGATCACGAACGCGTCCGGGCAGTGCGTCTTCACGTTGTTCGCCACGGTGCGCATGATCTCGATGTTCTTGTGGAGAAGGTCGTCGCGGCTCATGCCCGGCTTGCGCGGGAAGCCGGCGGTCACGATCACGACGTCGGAACCGGCGATGTCCTCGAGCTTGTTGGTGCCCCGGAGATCGACGTCGAAGTCGTCCACGGGACGCGCCTCCATGATATCGAGCGCCTTGCCCTGGGGCATGCCCTCCACGATGTCGAAGAGCACGATGTCGCCGAGCTCGCGCTGCGCCGCCATCAACGCCAGGTTTCCGCCGATCTGTCCCCCGCCGATCAATGCAATCTTGGGCCGTCTCATTGAGATGAATCCTCCTCCACGGTCCGACCGTCCCGCCCGGACCGTCCGAATACGACATGACGCCCCTCGCAGGCAGAGGCGTCGCGGCCACGGTCCAGTATACATGCTCGTCGCGTGACTTCCATATCTTTCACTCTGAATCTGGCCGAAGGCCGTCCGTTGCCCGCGTGGGCACATCGGGCTATATTCGCGGCATACCCGCTCCCGTCCACCCCGCAATAACCTGGAGGCCGCTCTCATGCAAATCAATCGGACCTTGTTTGCCGCGTGCCTTGCGGCATCACTCGCGATCGTCGCGTCCTGCGGCGACGATGACTCCTCCAATCCGCCCGACGGCAGCGGCACCTTCAACGGCACCATACGGGTCGTCGACAACGCCTTCTCGCCGAGCGATGTCAGCATCACGGTGGGTGACAGCGTGACGTGGCGCTGGGAAGGCAACAATACGCACACCGTCACCGAGGGAACGTCCCCCACGGTTCCGCCCGACGCGGAGAAGCTGTTTGACTCGCCTTCCAAGACCTCGGGCACGTTCGGGTACAGGTTCACCACCGCGGAGACCGTCAACTACTTCTGCCGAATCCATTCGGGTATGAAGGGGATCGTCCGCGTCAAGCCCTGAGCGGTGGCGCGGCGGGATTGCCCGCGGTATCCCGGAATTTCGCATACGCTATTACGGGCGGCGCGTCGCGTTGACGGCTCGCGCCGCGCGTTGATACACTTCTATTGATCCGCCCCGGCGCCTCGCGCCGGGGCGCTACACTTCGTACAAGGTGGCCGCATGAGATCCACGTCCCGACTCGCGCTGATCGCGTTCTTCCTGGCCGTCTCTTCCTGTTCGGACGACAGCACCGCTCCCCCTCCACCCGAAGAAACGCTGCACGCCGGCGACATCACCACGTGGGCCGGCACCGGGGAGGCCGGTTTCGACGGTGACCGGCATTCACGCCTCGAGACGCAGTTCTACTGGCCGCAGGACATCGAGTTCACACCCACGCTCGGCGTGTACGTCACCGACTGGAACAACCACCGCATCCGCCGCCTCGCCAGTGACGGCACGTTTCGCACCGTGATCGGGCGCGACAGCGACGGCGACGGCCCCGACGACCCGGCCGGCGTCGCGGGCACCGCGTGCGAGCTCAACCATCCCACCCAGGTGTTCGAACGCAGCAATGGCAAGCTCGTCGTGGTGTGCTGGCACAACCACAAGCTGCGCGAGTGGGACCGTGCCACGAACAAGATCACCATCCTGGTCGGGCGCGGGCCCGGCTGCAGCGGCGACGGCGGCAGCATCACGTCGCCCACCGCGCTGCTCAACCAGGCGCCGCACGCGGTCGAGGCGGCCGACGGTTCCATCTACATCAACGACCAGCGCAACCAGTGCATCCGCAAGATCGATCCGGCGGGCATGCTGAGCACGGTGGTGTCGACACCAAAGTGCCCCACCACGACGGTGTTCCCGCCCGGCGGATTCTCGGGTGACAACGGACCGCCTTCCGCCGCGGAGATCGCAATGCCGACCGGGCCCAATCCGAACCCGCCGGGCGGCGGGCTCGCACTCGACAGCGAGCAGCGTCTCTACATCGCCGATACCAACAATCACCGCATTCGCCGCGTGGACTTCGGCGCGAACGTCATCACCACCGTGGTGGGCAACGGTGTCCAGGGATTCGGGGGCGATGGCGGTGATCCCCTGCAGGCATCACTCGACACGCCGCTCGACATCACGTTCGGCCCGGACGGACGTCTCTACATTGCGGACACGTACAACAACCGCATCCGCGCCGTCGATTTCACCGCGAACGTGATCACGACCGTGGCCGGCAACGGCACGAGGGGATTCTCGGGCGACGGAGGGCCCGCCACGTCGGCGGAGCTCGCGTGGCCCTACGGCGTGGGATTCAACGCGGACGGCCACCTGTTCATCGCCGATACCTACAACCAGCGGATTCGCAAGGTGCTGATGCATGACTAGACCCACCGTGAACACGCGCGACGGTTTCCTGCTGGCCTTCGCGGTCATCGCGATCTCCGGTGTCGCCGGCTGCGGCTCCGACGAGACCACGCCGCCACAGGAAGTGAACGATCCCGTCTACCTCTACGCCGGCACCGGCCTGGGTGGCGCCGGCAGCATGGGCCATGCGCCGCGAAAGACGCGCCTGTACTGGCCCCAGGACGTCACATTCATGCCAGACGGCAAGCCGATGGTGATCGACTGGAACAACCATCGCGTCATCGCCGAGGGCGCGGACGGAAATTTCATGGTAGTGGCGGGCGCCGCGGACAATGACTTCGGCGACCCGTGCCCGCTTCCGCCCGCCGAATGCATGGATGTCGTTGCGACCCAGGCCAAGCTCAATCACCCCACCCACGTGTGCTTCGACGCCAACGGCAACATGGTGCTGTGCGCGTGGCACAACTCCGAGCTCTTCCTGGTCGACATGACGACGGGGTTGATGGACCGCTTCATCGGGACCGGCTTCCGTCCCTGCTTCGGGCCCGACCAGAACGACCCGCAGCAGGCGATCGGCGCGTGCGTGGATCTTCCCGCCTCGGTCGCGTTCGATCCCCAGGGAGGCCTGTGTTTCACCGACCAGGCCAACATGATCATCCGTCGCGTGAACATGGAGACCGGCATCGTGGAGACGATCGCCGGCTCGCAACCCACGCTCAACCCCGCCTTCCCGGCCACCAGCAACCAGAAATGGATCATCCATTTCGGTTTCACCGGCGACGGCGGACCGGCCGCGCAGGCAAAGCTGTCGTTCGAGCGCGGACAGATCGCCGACCCGAGCGGGAAGATCTGCTTCGACAATCTCGGCAACATGTACATCGCCGATACCATGAATCACGCCATCCGCAAGGTGGACACCGATGGCATCATCACCCGCGTCGCGGGCTCCGCGCCCGTGGACGACGGCACCGGCAACATGGTGGGCGTGTCCGGCTACGGCGGCGACGGCGGACCGGCCACGAGCGCCACGCTGCTCAAGCCGCGCGACGTCGCCATCGACAGCGACGGCACGCTCTACATCGCGGACACGGGCAACAACGTGATCCGGATGGTGCGACCCGACGGAATGATCTCGACGCTGGTGGGCGTTCATCGCCGCGACAAGCCCACCGCGCTTCAGCCCGAAGCCGTGCAGCTCGAAGACGGCGCCAGCGCGAAGACCGTGCACCTCACCGAGCCGTCGGGAGTCGCCGTCGACGCCGGCAGCCGGGTCTACATCGCCGATACCGGCAACAACGTGATCCGCATCTTCGATCGCTGATCGCGCGAAGACGCTGTCCCCCCTGGCGCGCCCGGCCTCCCGGGCGCGCTTTTTTTGACGCCATTGCCGCCCGATGACGTTTGCGGGCTCCTTTGCTTCGATGCTACCCTCCCATGGGATGCGAACCACCGACACCACCTTCAACCCCGTCACGACGGCCCTGATCGATTCCCTGCGCCACGCGCTGGGCG
>DASVAK010000056.1:0-15412 GCA_036376395.1 Candidatus Krumholzibacteriia bacterium | reverse complement strand
AGTACGGCGCTTGCGGACCGAGGTGCTTGCGCTCCCCGTCGGCCGGCGCCACGCGCTCCCTTGCGCCGTGGCGCGCGCCCCTCGATGGCAGCGCGACACGGCGCGATCTCGATACCGGCTGCTCATTCATGCGCCCTCGTCGCCCCTGCCCGGGTCGTTTCGTGGAGGAGAGGGAAGGGAAAGACATGCAGCCTGGAATACGTTCAGTGCGTTCGCATATTGGCGCGTCCCGGCCGCTACTGTGACGTGCTGCAAACAAACGACTTCATCGCGCTCGCGCAACCACGGGGAAGCATCCGGCCGGTTCGCGCCGGTGCGTGTGCGGGGAGTACCTGTCGCGCCGCGTGCGGCGGCGGGTGGCCGGTCTCTCCCAAGGTGTTGCGCGGGCAAGTGTTGCCGTCGGGATCAGACCGATGCGCGTGCGCAACCTGAAGTTGGCACCGCGGTTGCAGTGTGTACTCGGATTCTGGTGGCCGCGAGGACAACCGGAATCGACGGAGGATTCGAACCCATGAAGACATGGCAGCCTGCACGGCTCTCCGTGCGCGGCTTCACACTGACCGAACTGATGATCGTCGTCACGATCATGGGCCTGTTGCTGGCTGTCAGCAGCCCGGCCCTGTCGCGATTTGCGTCGAACTGGCGGCTCAACGGAGCCGCGAGCACGATGGCGATGAGCCTGCGCGCGGCGCGTAGCGCCGCGGTCAACAAGAACATCAACGTGGTGTTCTTCTTCGACCAGGACGCGGGCGAGTACTTCTTCCTCGAGGACACCAACGGCAACGGCGTCGCCGACGGCGGCGAGCGCGAGACCGGCGTGCAACAGCTTCCGCCCGGCGTGATCATCAAGGATTTCGACGTGCCCCAGTCGTCGATCACCTTCAGCTCGAAGGGCAGCACGGCCGACGGCGGCACCATCATGATGACCGGCAAGCACGGCCGGTTGGTCCAGATCCGGATCTACAGCGGCACGGGAAACGTCGCGGTGGAGCGGGCCCAGGCGTAGAGACCAGGAGCAATACAATGACGTGGCGAAACGAAAAGGGCGCGAGTGTGGTGGAGATCATGGTGGCGTTGCTGATCTTCGGGATCGGCCTCGTCGCCGCGGTGCGCGTGCTGCCCGAGAGCAGCGCCAAGACGACGCGCAGCCGCAACAAGACCATCGCGGTGAACATCGCGCAGGAGAAGATCGAGGAACTGATGGCGGCGGGCTACCAGGCGGCCGACCTCACGGCGGGCGACCACGACGACCCCGCCAACCCGATCCGCAACCATTTCAACCGGACGTGGACCGTCACCGACGACACCCCGGTCGAGGATATGAAGACGATATCAGTGAGTGTCACGTTCCCGACGTCCGGCGCAGACAGCGTCGCGACGCTCCGGACTTTCAAAACGTCGAGGCAGTAACCATGAAACGCAACCACGCAACTCGAGGCTTCACCCTGGTTGAGATCGCCGTCGGCATCGTTCTGATCGGCCTGGTGCTGCTGGCATTCGCCGGCATGACCAGCGTCGTCCAGAAGAGCGCCGGCAAGACGCGCCAGTACGCTGACGCGCAGCAGAACGCGCGCGCCGCGCTCGACTTCATGACCGGCCAGCTGCGCTCGGCCGGTTCGGACGTCGCCGCGTACGACGGCCAGCTCACCATCGTCCATGCCGGCCCGGAACAGGTGGGTTTCAACGGCGACATCGACGGCGGCCAGACCATCGACGGCGAGAAGCCGATGACGGCCGTGGAGAAGGACTACGCGGTGCCGCCGTCGGGCACGGCCATCTATACCGCCCCGAAGACCTACAGCTCGGGCGCGGAGACGGTCGTGTTCACGCTCGACTCGGACCAGAGCGGCGTGGTGGACGACAGCGACCAGGGCGATGACGACGAGGAGCAGGGGAAGAACCCGCACCTGTACGTGCTCAGGCAGTACCGGTACGGCGTGGTCGACGGGAACAACGAGGAACGCGACGCGGACATCGCGCTGGTGCGCGGTCCGGTCAAGTACGACAACGGCGACATGCCGCCGCCGCTCTTCGAGTACTACTACGACGACGACAACGACCTGGCGACCCCGGACAAGCTCTGGGGCGACGACGACGGCAACCTGGTGCTGAACTCGGCCGAGATCGAGGGACTCACCGACATGCCGGCGAACCTGCTCTACGGCATCCGCATGATCAAGGTCAACGTGGTGGCCGAGGGCACCGCCATCTCCGAGAAGAGCAACGAAGGATTCGCCAACGTGGTGATGAGCTCCCGCGTGTACATCCGTAACGCCGACAGCCAGGACTCGGCGCACATCTACGGCACCGTGTTCCTGGACGCCAACGCGAACGGCGTCAAGGACAGCGGCGAGAGCGGCGTTCCCAACGTGAAGTTGACCGCGTCGCCTCTCGGTCGCAAGACGCAGACCGACCAGTTCGGCCAGTACAGCATCCCGGTCGACGCCGGCTCGTACACGATCAAGGAGACCCTGCCGACGGGATGGACCGCCACCACCTCGGCATCGGTCAACGTGTCGATCAACGACGGCGAAACGTACCTGCTCAATTTCGGTGCGAAGAACGGCGACAAGTTCGGTTACGTCGTCGGCACCGTGTGGGATGACATCAACAAGAACGCGATGAATGACGGCGAAGACGGAATTCCCGACGTGGTGGTCCAGCTGGACAACGGCATGGCGGCCAAGACGAATCTCAACGGGTATTTCCGCATCACCGCGCCGCTCGGGTCATACGTGGTCAGCGAGACCGACCCGACCGGCTATTCGTCGACGACGGCGAACAGTTTCCCGGCGTCGCTCGTGAACGACGGCGACAGCGTCGTGGTGCACTTCGGCGATGCCATCGGCGGGACCGAGGGCACGCTCGAAGGATATGTCTATATCGACGAGGACAAGAACGCGGTACGTGGCGGCTCCGAGAAGGGACTGGCGGGTGTGACGCTGACGCTCTCCACCGGCCAGGCCACGACGACGGATGCGGGGGGCTTCTATACCTTCTCGCTCCAGCCGGGCAAGTACGACATCTACCAGCTCGACCTCGACGGTTACACGTCGACGACGCCGAACATCGTCTACGGCATCGTCATCGATACCGGCGTCACCGTGAACCAGGACTTCGGCGATATCCTGCTCAAGGATCTTTCCTTCGTCGAAGTGGCGATCGGTGACACGCAGCGGCCGCTGTCGGTGTCCGTGGGCGACATGCGCGAGGACACCAAGGACGATCCGGACATCGTGCTCGGCACGCCGGCGCCCACCAACAACCTGTTCATCTGGACGAACAACTACGTCGATGGGTCGACCCCGCTGACCTCGTTGTTCAACAAGAACCCGAACTCGATGCACAAGGCGTCCACCGACGTGAACGCGGTGAAATTCATCGAGCACAGCGGCGACGGATACCTCGACGTGATCACCGGCCAGGAGTCGAGCGGCAACAACCTGATGGTGTGGAACAACGACCCGGTGCAGCACGACGTGGGCAAGAACCCAAACCAGATCATCTCGTCGGGCCTCTCGTGCGCCACCACGCGCTTCCGCATGTCCGACCTGGACGGCGACGGCATGCGCGACCTGCTGGTCGGGCTGAAGTCGAAGGTGGCCACGTTCGCCGGTGGATTCGATGTCCGCCTGGCGCTCGGCGGGGGCTCATTCGCGTCGCAGTCGGTCATCACCACGACCGCAAAGGGCACGACCCTGGGCGTGGTGTCGTGCTTCGGCCTGGGCGACCTCGACAGGGACGGCCGCCGCGACCTGGTCGTCGGGTCGAACAACGGTCCGTACTGGGGATATCTCGACATCTACCACGGGGACGGCAAGGGGAACTTCACCTGGGCGAAGCGCCTGCTGGCCAAGGCGGCGGTCAACGACGTGACGGTCGTCGATGTTGTCGACGACGGCGACTCGCGCCCCGATCTCCTGGTCGCCGTTTCCGAGGCCAAGAACGTCGGCGGCATGCAGGTCTGGCTCAACAAGAAAGGCGTCTACGGCGTGGACGACCAGACCGGGTTCACCTACGACAGCGAGACTGACCCGAAGGTGCCCGATCGCTACATGACCGTCGGCGGCGAAGCGCTGGCCATCAACAACGCCAATCTTGACGGCGACATCTATCCCGACGTCGTCATCGGCACGCGCACGTCGTCGTTCTACACCGGTGACCTGCTCATCGTGCAGGCCATCGGGAGCAAGAGCGAACAGGTCAGCAACGTGAAAGTGAACGTGGCCGGCGAAGTGGTCACCCTCGAGCTCGGTGACATGAACAAGGACAGCAACACCGACGTCGTGGTGACGACGCGCACCTCCAACAGCGCCGGAAAACTGGCCATTTACTTCCTGAATGGGCCCAGCATCCTGCCGTAGCCACGGAGCGAGGAGAAAGACAGTCATGAAAACGCAACGCATACTGGAGACGGTCGGCAACGAACGCGGCAACGTGCTGGTCATCGCGCTCCTGCTCGTGTTCGCCACCTTCATCATCGGCGGCACGGTCGCGATGATGAGCTCGACCGACCTCAAGATCTCCGGCAACCAGGAGATGGGCACCGAGGCGCAGTTCGTCGCGGAAGCGGGGCTGACCGAGGCCATCCATCGCCTTTCGCTGCCGTACCCGACCGAGGTCACGATCGGTGGCCAGCAGATCAACGCGTCCATCCAGGACATGCTGCCCATCGATCCGGAATACAAGGCGTACATCATGCTGACGGCGCCCGCCGCGAACCCGGACATCCAGGGCAGCGTCATGACCGCCGGCACGCTGCAGGACCTGAACGGCAGCTTCCTCGACTACAGCAGCCCCGACGACACGGACGAGGCGGTCACGATCGAGCACAAGTGGGACGACCTCGACGGCGACGGCACGCGCGACCCCGGGGAAATCGTGCTGTACGACCCGCTGCAGGTGCCGCCCGAGAACTTCACCAAGGGCAACGCGGTTGAAGTGATCACGGTGACGGGACGCTCCGGCACGGGACGGCGCACGCTGCAGGCGGAAGTGACGCGGCTGCGCCTCAAGTTCAAGACGCACGGCGCGCTCTACACCGACAAGGCCATCACCGTCAGCGGCAGTTCGGTGATGTGCGGCTACAACCACGATATCATGACGCCGGCCGGCACCGTGCTCAACGCCTGCTACGGCAATCACCTGGCGCAGGACCACCTGGCCGGCGTTGCGACCACCGGCGACCTGGTCGACCAGAAGGGCGCCAACAAGACCGACGGGCAGCCCGTCACCAACACCGACCCGACCAACCTCTGGTTCACGCTCGCGGAAGCGCTCGGCGTGACGCAGCAGGAGTGCGTGGATCTGCTCGCCGAGGCGGACAACACCTCCATCATCGACAAGCTCGACGGCATCACCTACATCCAGGGTGACGCGAAGGTGAACGCGGGGGTCGTGGGTCATGGCCTGCTCTATGTCACCGGCGATCTCACCATCAACGGCGGTTTCCAGTACTGGGGCATGATCTACGTCGAGGGCGACTGCATGATCGTGGGCACGCCGTGGGTTCTCGGCACCGTGCTCGTGCACGGCACCGCGGACTGGCAGTTCAGCGCCGGTAACTGCGGCATTCTCTACAGCGAGGAAGCGGTCCAGCAGTACGTCGGCGGCCTCATGCCGATCATCACGCTGGCCTGGCGCGACATGTAAGCTGGGCATTTCAACTCCGCCCCGACGGGCTCCGGCGCGCAAGCGCCGGGGCCCGTTTGTCTGGTGGCCCTCGCGTGGCACCACCGCGTATCATGGGCCCATCATGCGACGGCGCACGCGATCGGTCACGGTGGGGAGCGGCGAGTGGCGCGGCCGCGCGCTCCGTTATCCCGACGACGCGGCGCTGCGACCCACCATGCAACGCACGAAGCACTCGTTCTTCTCCTCGCTGGGCGGGGCGCTCCGCGGCGTGGTGTTTGCCGACTGCTTCGCCGGCGCCGGCGCGGTCGGCATCGAGGCGCTCAGCCTGGGGGCGGGTTTCGTGCATTTCATCGAGTTGCAGCGCGACGCGGTCGAGGCGCTGCGCGCAAATCTCGTCCTGTGCGGCGCGCCTTCCTCGCGCTATCATGTCCACCACGCGCGGGTCGCCGAGGTGCTCGCCCGCGATCCGAACCCGCTCCGGGGCGTGTCCGTCCTGTTCGCCGATCCGCCGTACGACGCGGACATCGAGCGCGAATTGCTGGACGCGCTGCGACCGGAACGGTTCGATCATCTCGACATGGCCGTGATCGAGCACCGCAGCAAGCACGCCGTCGTCGCGCCGGACGGATTTCTCATCCAGCGGGAGCGGAAGTTCGGCGAGACGACGCTGACGTACCTGGTCCAGGAAGGCGAGTGACATGAGCAGAGCCCTGTATCCCGGAACGTTCGATCCCATCACCAACGGCCACGTCGACCTGATCCATCGCGCCAGCCGCCTGTTCGACGAGCTGGTGGTGGCCGTCGCGGCGTCGAAGCGCAAGGGCGCGCTGTTCAGCCTCGAGGAGCGCACCGACCTGGTGCGGCGTTCCATCACCGGCCTGCGCAATGTGCGCGTGACCAGCTTCCACGGTCTGCTCGCGCACGAGTTCGAAGCGCAGCGCGTGGACGTCGCCATCCGCGGCCTGCGCGCCGTGTCCGACTTCGAGTTCGAGCTGATGATGGCGCTCATGAACCGCAAGCTCAGCGACCGCTTCGAGACCGTGTTCCTGATGCCGAGCGAGCAGTACGTCTACCTGCACAGCTCGCTGGTGCGCGAGGTGTTCGCGCTGGGCGGCGACATTGCGCATCTCGTCCCCAAGCCGGTGCTGGAGGCGTTCCGCCGCAAGGGGATCTCGCGCGAGACCGTCACCGGCGCCCGCCGCGCGTCGCTGGGGGCTCCGCGTCGCGCCACGCCCCGGGAGCGCACACGCGCGAAACGCACGCCGCGCCGTTGACCGCGCACGGTACTTTCTGCTAGCGTGGGGAACTCCTCCGCGGTGTTGCTTCTCCCATCTCAAACTGTCGGTTGAGGCCGGCCCGGCCGGCCTGGAGTGATTCGTGTTCATCGATCATGTCATCGTCGAAGTGCGCGCCGGCGACGGCGGCGACGGCTGCGTGTCATTCCGGCACGAGAAGTTCGCCCCGCGCGGCGGCCCCAACGGCGGTAACGGCGGTCGCGGCGGCGACGTCGTGGTGGTGGCGTCGCGCCACGTCACCACGCTCATCGACCTCCACTACAAGCGCCACATCAACGCCGAGCGCGGCGGGCACGGCAAGGGCAAGAGCCAGAGCGGTTCGGACGGCGCCGACGTGCTGATCACGGTGCCGGTCGGAACGCTCCTGCGCGACGCGGGGACCGGTGAGCGGCTGGGCGAGCTGGTGGACGACGGCGAGCGTCTGGTGGTTGCGAAGGGCGGCCGCTTCGGCCTGGGCAACGAACATTTCAAGACGCCGTCCAACCGCACGCCGCGGCAGTTCACCTACGGCGGTGACGGGGAATTCCGCCGGCTCGAGATCACGCTCAAGCTGATCGCGGACGTCGGCCTCGTCGGCGAACCCAATGCCGGCAAGTCCACGCTCATCTCCGTGCTGAGCGCGGCGCACCCGAAGATCGCCGATTATCCCTTCACCACCACCACACCGGTGCTGGGCATCGTGCGCGTGGACGAGCACGAGTCGTTCGTCATGGTGGACATCCCCGGCCTCATCGAGGGCGCGCACCTCGGCCGCGGCATGGGCAAGGAGTTCCTCCGCCACGTGGAGCGTTGCCGCGTCCTGCTCTTCATGATCGACGTGGTCCATCCGGATCCGGAGGCGGGCTACCACATGCTCAGGAACGAATTGATGCGCTACGATCCGGTGCTGCTGGAGCGAAAGAGCATCCTCGTGCTCACCAAGTGCGACCAGCTTCCGGGCGGTGTGAAGGGCGTCGATCCGGCGTTGCTCCGCCTGCACGAACGAACTGTGCCCATCTCGGCGGTGGGCCGGCAGGGACTCGACAATCTGATGAAGGAGATCATGGCCTTGTTGCGTGGGTGACGGCGGCGCGGGGGGCGCGCCGCGGGGTGGTTGACGACGGGAGGTGGGGCGTGGAAACACGGGATCGAGTGGAGCTGCTCCTGACGCCGGGGATGACGCGGGAAGACTGGGCGCGGCTGGAAGATGCATATCATCGCACCATGGCGGGAGAAGACACGGTAACCCCGATCACGCGGGTGCTGTGCCGCTATCATCTCAAGCTTTTCAACGAAGACATCGACCGCCAGTGCGCGGCGCTGGAGCGCACCGGCGCGCGGCTGGTTTTCCGGTGGGAGCCGGACTACCCGGCCGCGCTTCGCGCCATCGCCGAGGCGCCGCACGCGCTGTTCGTGCGCGGGGAGCTTCCCGCGGATGACCGGCCCGTCATCGCCATCGTGGGGACGCGCAAGCCCAGCACCGGCGGAAGCGCGCTCGCGTACGAGCTCGCGCGAACGCTCTCGATGCTGGGCGTGCTGGTGGTGAGCGGGATGGCCCGGGGCATCGACACCGCCGCGCACCATGGCGCGCTCGATGCGGGCGCGCCGACGGTGGCGGTGCTCGGGACGGGCGTGGACGTCGCCTATCCACCCGAGAACGCCATGCTGATGGGGCGCATTGCGCGCGACGGCGCGGTCGTCTCGGAGCAGCTGTGCGGCATGCACGCGAGCCGCGGCGTGTTCCCGCGCCGCAACCGGATCATCAGCGGCATGAGCGACGCGGTGGTGGTGGTCGAGGGCGGCATCCGCAGCGGCGCGCTCATTACCGCGCGCTGGGCGGCGGACCAGGGCCGTGACGTCGGCGCGGTGCCCGGATTTCCCGGGGGCTTCCGCAGCCAGGGCCCGAACCAGCTCCTGCGCGAGGGCGCGTTCGTGGTGGAGCACGCGAACGACGTGGTGAGCCACGTGAAGCGCATCGCCGAGCGCGTCCGGCTCGAGTCGCTCGAGCGCGCGCAGGGCGACGGCGCGGGACTCGACGGCGACGCCGCGCGGGTTTACGATGTGGTCTCGAACGCCACCACCGTCGACGACGTTGCGCTGGCCACCGGACTGCCGGTCGAGCACGCGCAGAGCCTGCTCACCCTGCTCGAGATCGAGGGAAGGATCTGGCGCGACGATGCGGGCAACTACGCGCGCAGCGGACCGCGCCGACAACGATGAAATCACCGCGCGAGATTCGTCACTACCTGGAGTACGCCGCCGTGCGTGGCATGCTCGCGCTCGCGGGCTCGCTTCCGCGCAGCGCGGGAAGCGCGATCGGCGCGTCGCTGGGTTCGCTCGCGTTCACGCTGGGCGTCCGGCGCGAGGTGAGCATCGGCAACATCGTGGCCGCGCTGGGCGTGTCGCGCGCGGAGGCATCGCGCATCGCGCGCCGCTCGTACCAGAATCTCGGCCGCGGCATGATGGAGTTCGCCGGATTTCGCCGCCTGTCCGCGGAACGGGTGCGGGCGATGGCACGCGTCGAGGGGTTCGAGCATCTCGAAGCCGCGCGCCGCGCCGGCCGTGGCGGCATCGTTGTCACCGGTCACTTCGGTTGCTGGGAGCTCGGGGGCGCCATCGTCCCCGCGAAGGGACTGCCCATGAACTACGTGGTCGGTGAGCAGACCAACCATCGCGTCGACGACGTGATCAACGATCTGCGTCGCACGCGGGGGGTCGGCATCATCCCCCGTGCCGTCGCGCTCAAGAAGGTGCTGCAGCTGCTGCGCGCCAACGAGTTCGTGGCGCTCCTCGCCGACCAGGATGCCCGCAAGGGGGGCATCATCGTGGATTTCCTGGGAAGGCCGGCGTCGACCGTGCGCGGCCCGGCATTGTTCGCGATCCGCGCTCCCAGCCCGATCGTGCCGCTCATCGTCCTGCGCGAGGGGCGCGGTTACCGGATCATATTCGAGGCGCCGATATGGCCGGACCCGGCCATGGACGAGGAAGCGCAGGTACTCGACCTCACCCGTCGTTACACCGATTTTCTCTCGCGATGGATCCGCGAGCGCCCCGAGGAGTACTTCTGGCCCCACCGCCGCTGGAAGTCCGCCGCGGCGCAACTCGCGAAAACACAGGCGGTCGAGGCGGGCAGTTAATCCTTTTTCAAGGTGTGCTGGGGCTGGAAGCCGATCGGGCCCCGGGTCGGGTCGCCGGGGATGAGCTTGATCTCGCCGTTGTCGGCCTCGAAGCGCTTCAGGTTCTGCTCGAGCGTTCCCATCAGCGACTTGGCGTGCTGCGGCGTCATCACGATGCGCGAGAAGACCTTCGCCTTCTGGGCGCCGGGGAGCATGCGGGCGAAGTCGAGGACGAACTCCGAGGCGGAATGGGTGATGATGACGAAGTTGGAGTAGACGCCCTCCCACTCCTTGTCGCCGATCTCGATATTGACGGTGCGCTGCTCCTGGCTCATGCGGGTGCTCCTTGGGTGGTTTCGACCCGGCCAATCTAGCACTTTCGCCGCGGCCGGGACAAGCCGCCCGCGTTCCTTGACAGCCCCCGGGGCCTATGCTAGGTTCTTGCCCGGCTTCCGGTTGCACACCTCGCCGCGTCTACCCTGGTCCGCTCTCCGGTCAGGGCTTTTTTTCAGGAGCTCGAGAACGTGACTCATGCATCCCGTACTCGACCGACGCTCCCCGTCGACATCGTACGGGAGCGGGTGGAGCGCTTCGCGTCGGCGAAAGTCGCCGTGCTGGGCGACATCATGCTCGACCGCTATTTCTGGGGCGATGTCGAGCGCATCTCGCCCGAAGCGCCGGTGCCGGTCGTGCACGTCACGCGCCGCAGCCGCCGGCTGGGTGGTGCCGCCAACGTCGCCGCGAACCTCGCCGCGCTCGGTGCGAGCGCCGAGGTGGTGTCGGTGCGGGGGGACGACCGCGAGGGCCGCGAGGTGGTTCGCATGCTGGAAAAGCGCGGCATCGGCTCGCGCGGGCTGGTGCCGGCGCGCGACCGCGAGACCACCGAGAAGATCCGCATCATCGCCCGCCACCAGCAGGTGGTGCGCGCCGACTTCGAGAGCGACGACCCCGTCGACGGGGAGGTGCGCGCCGCCATCTACGCGCGCGCGACTGCCCTCGCGACCGACCACGACGCGCTGGTGGTGTCGGATTACGGCAAGGGCGTGGTGCTGGAGAAGGAACTGGCCGCGGTGGTGAGGGCGTGGCGCACGCGCGGCAAGCCCGTGCTCGTCGATCCGCACATCCCGCATTTCGCCTGGTACCGCGGCGTCTCGGTGATCACGCCGAATTCGCGCGAGGCCCAGCTCGCCGCCGGCATCGATTTCCGCAAGGGCAACGACCCGGCCGGGACCGCGTTCGACGTGGTGGGACGGATGGAGCTGGATGCCCTGCTCGTGACCCGGGGCGAGGAGGGGATGAGCCTCTATTATAGTGGCGCCGACAGGCGCCAGGTGCACATCCCGACCGTGGCCAAGGAAGTGTTCGACGTCACCGGCGCCGGCGACACCGTCATCAGCGTGCTCGCGGCGGCGCTCGCGAGCGGCGCCGACATGATGGAGGGCGTCATTCTCGCCAACCAGGCCGCCGGCGAGGTGATCAAGGAAGTGGGGACGTCGACCCTGTCCGCGCAGGAGCTGATCGCGGCGTTCGAATGAGCGCGGGCCGGATCGAGCCCGGCGATCTCGCCGCCGCGGCGGCGGGGTGGCGCGCGCAGGGGCGCACGATCGTCTTCACCAACGGCGTGTTCGACCTGCTGCACCCGGGCCACCTGGCGCTGCTCGCCGAGTGCGCCGCGCAGGGCGACATCGTGCTGGTGGCGATCAACGACGACGCATCGGTGGCGCGCCTCAAGGGGCCGTCGCGGCCGGTGTACCCGGCCGCCGAGCGCGCGGAGATCCTGCTCGCGCTGCGCTGGGTGGACGCGGTCACCGTGTTCGCCGAGGACACGCCGCTCGCCACCATCGAGCGCGTGCAACCCGACGTGCTCGTCAAGGGCGCCGAATACGGGAGCGGGCAGATCGTCGGCGAGGAGCTCGTGCTCGCGCGCGGCGGGCGCGTGGTGCGCTACCCGATGGCGCAGGGTCACTCGACCACGAACATCATCCGCCGCATGGAATCGAATTAGGCACGGCCGCATGAAGACCGGAGGGTCTATGGAGAGAGAACGCATCGTCATCCTGGGGGCCGCCGGCCGCGACTTTCACAACTTCAACGTGCTCTACCGGCACAATCCGCGCGTTGAAGTCGTCGCGTTCACGGCTACCCAGATCCCGCACATCGAGGGGCGAATCTATCCCTCGGTGCTCGCCGGCGAATCCTACCCGAACGGAATTCCCATCGTGCCGGAAACGGAGCTGCCCGCGCTGTTCGGGCGCGAGAAGATCGACAGCGCCGTGTTCTCGTACAGCGACGTGCCCTACGAGTACGTCATGCAGCACGCCGCGCTCGTCAACGCGCACGGCGCGGACTTCGTGCTGCTCGGGGCCGACCGCACCATGCTCAACAGCGTGAAGCCCGTGGTGGCGGTCGGCGCCGTGCGCACCGGCAGCGGCAAGAGCCAGACCACGCGGCGGCTCGCCGAGCTGCTGCGCCAGCGCGGCTATCGCCTGGTCGTGGTGCGCCACCCGATGCCGTACGGCAACCTGGCCGACCAGGCGGTGCAGCGGTTCGGGACCTACGAGGATTTCGACCGCCATCACTGCACCATCGAGGAGCGCGAGGAGTACGAGCACCACGTTGCCGCCGGCTCGGTGGTGTTCGCGGGCGTCGATTACGCCAACATTCTCAAGGAAGCGGAGAAGGAAGCCGACGTGATCCTGTGGGACGGCGGCAACAACGACCTCCCGTTCTACAAGCCGTCGCTCTGGGTCGTGGTGGCGGATCCGCACCGTCCCGGCCACGAGCTGCGTTACTACCCGGGCGAGACCAACGTCTACCGCGCCGACGTGATCGTCATCAACAAGGTGGACTCGGCGACGCCGGAAGCGGTCGCCGAGGTCTCGCGCAACGTGGCCTCGCGCAATCCGCGCGCGCAGGTGATCCGCGCCAACTCGCGCGTCACCGTGCACGGCGACGCCAACCAGATCACGCACAAGCGGGTGCTGTGCATCGAGGACGGCCCGACCGTGACCCACGGCGAGATGCGCTACGGCGCGGCCACCGTCGCGGCCAAGCAGCACGGCGCCGCGGAGATCGTCGATCCGCGCCAGTGGGCGGTGGGCGAAATCGCGGAGACGTTCCGGAAATACCCGGGGATCGGTCCGCTGCTCCCCGCGATGGGATACGGCGACGGGCAGATCGCGGATCTCGAGAAGACCATCGCGGCCGTGCCGTGCGACGCGGTCGTGATCGGAACGCCGATCGATCTCTCGCGCCTCGTGCGCATCGAGAAGCCCGCGCTCACGGTGACCTACGCGCTCGAAGAAATCGGTTCGCCGAACCTGGCCGACATCATCGACCGGTTCGCCGCGGCACATCCGGCGGGCCGCTAGCGGCCGCCGGCACCTATGGAGACCAGAAGGAGACACACATGAACATCCACGAATACCAGGCGAAGGAGATTTTCGCGCGCTTCGGCATCCCGGTTCCGCCGGGACGCGTGGTGCGCACCGCGGAGGAGGCGGAAGCGGCCGCGAAGGAGATCGGGAAACCGGTCGTCGTCAAGGCGCAGGTGCTGGTGGGCGGGCGCGGCAAGGCGGGCGGCGTCAAGCTCGCGCAGACGCCCGCCGAGGCGAAGGAGAAGGCCGCGCAGATCCTCGGCATGGACATCAAGGGCGAGACGGTCCGGCGCGTGCTCGTCACCGAGGCGGTGGACATCGCGCGCGAGATCTACGTGAGCGTCGTGCTCGACCGCCGCGCGCAGAAGCCGCTCATCATGGCCTCCGCCGAGGGCGGCGTCGAGATCGAGATCACCGCGAAGGAGAAGCCGGAGGCGATCAAGCGCGTGCACGTCGACCCGCTCTACGGCGTGCAGTCGTTCGCGGCGCGCAACCTCGCCGCCGCGCTGGCCGGCAGCGCCGAGCTCGCGCGTCCGATGGCGGACATCATCGAGAAGCTCTACCGCGTGTACGAGCAGAACGACGCCAGCCTGGCCGAGATCAACCCGCTCGTGATCACGAAGGACAACCGTGTCATCGCCATCGATGCCAAGATGAACTTCGACGACAACGCGCTGGAGCGGCACCCCGAGATCGAGGCGCTGCGCGACCGCGACGCCGAGGACGCGGGCGAGGGCAAGGCGCGCGCCGAGGGGCTCTCCTTCGTGCGTCTCTCTGGCAACGTGGGCTGCATCGTGAACGGCGCGGGCCTCGCGATGGCGACCATGGACCTCGTCAAGGAGTACGGCGGACAGCCCGCCAACTTCCTCGACATCGGCGGCAGCTCGCGCCCGGAGAAGGTGGTGACCGCGCTCGGAATCATCACCGCCGACAAGAGCGTGCGCTCGATCCTGTTCAACATCTTCGGCGGCATCACGCGCTGCGACGACGTCGCGCGCGGGCTGGTGATCGCATTCAACCAGATGAATCTCAAGCTGCCGGTCGTGGTGCGCCTCACCGGCACCAACGAAAAAGAAGCGCGCGAGATCCTCAAACAGGTGCCTTCGCTTCATCCCGCCGAGACCATGGATGAAGCGGTGAAGAAGGCCATCGCCCTCGCGGCGTAAAGGAGCGACATCATGAGCATATTGATCGACAAGAACACACGCCTCGTCGTGCAGGGCATCACCGGGCGGGATGGCTCGTTCCACACCACCTCGATGATCGACTACGGGACCAACGTGGTGGCGGGCGTGACGCCCGGCAAGGGCGGCACGAAGTTCACCGACCGCGTGCCCATTTTCGACAGCGTCCACCAGGCCGTGGATGCCGCCGGCGCCAACGCGTCGGTGATCTACGTCCGCGCGCAGTTCGCCGCGGACGCCATCTGCGAAGCGGCGGACGCGGGCATCCGCTTCATCGTGTGCATCACCGAGGGCGTGCCCGTGCGCGACATGCTGCGCGTGGTGCCGTTCCTCAAGGAGCGCAACGCGCGGCTGCTCGGGCCCAACTGCCCGGGACTGATCGCGCCCACGGCCCGCGTCAAGGTGGGCATTCTGCCCGGCAGCATCGTCGCGCCGGGCGCGGTGGGCGTGGTGTCGCGCAGCGGCACGCTCACGTACGAAGTGGTGTGGCAGCTGACGCGCACCGGCTTCGGCCAGTCGACCTGCATCGGCATCGGCGGCGACCCGGTGATCGGCACCAACTTCATCGACTGCCTGCGCCTGTTCCAGGCCGACGACGAGACCGAAGCCATCGTGATGATCGGAGAGATCGGCGGGTCGGACGAAGAGGAGGCGGCGGCCTTCATCAAGGAGAAGGTGACCAAGCCGGTGGTGAGCTTCATCGCCGGCCAGACCGCGCCGCCGGGCAAACGCATGGGCCACGCCGGCGCGATCGTGAGCGGCGGCAGCGGCACCGCGGCCGAGAAGATCAAGGCGCTCACCGCGGCGGGTGTTCCCGTCGCGCGCGT
>DASVAK010000053.1:0-6376 GCA_036376395.1 Candidatus Krumholzibacteriia bacterium | reverse complement strand
CCCAGGTATACTCGCGCGTTATAGTCCCCGGGCGCGTCGTGCAGGGCGGCCTCGAGCTGGCGGATCGCGTCTTCCAGCGCGGATGGCGCGGCGTTCGAGCCGCGCAGCGCTTCGAGAATGCCGATCCAGGCGGCGATGGATGCGCGCGCGGAGCCGGGCGGAAGCTCGACGCCGCGCAGTACCGTGAGCGCGCCCGCGTAGTCGCGTTCGATCATCAGGGTCCACACCCTCCCCGGCAGCAGCGCGGGCGCGTTGGGATCGGTGGCGCGTGCGAGAATCTTGCGCGCGGCCTTGGTGTCGCCGTCATTGCGAAGGCTCGACATGGCCCAGTCGGACAACACGGCGGGGTCATGGTTGATCGCGAACGATCGCTCGAAGCACTGCACCGCGCGCTCCGGGTTCCTCAGCCCGTCGTAGGAGTCGCCCAGGTTGAAGAGATAGAGCGGATTCTTGGGATCGAGCTCGATGGCGCGCTCCATCTGGCGGGCCGATTCCACCAGCTCGCCCGTGCGCCGTTGAATCAGCGCCACCGCGAAGATCGTCTCGGCGTCGTTCGGCCTCGCCTCGGCCGCGGCCTGGAACTCCACCAGGGCGCGGTCGTAGTCGCGGTAGCCGTGATAGAAGTAGTAGCCGCGCGTCAGGCGCGTGAGCGGATGGTCGGGATCGATCGCTTCTGCGCGCTCCAGCGCCGTCTTGGCGAGCGCCAGTCGCGCCTCGGTGCGATCGACGTTCGAGTGGTACATGAGCGCGTGCGTGCGCGCGATGTCGCTCCACGCCAGCAGGAAATTCGGGTCGAGCTTCACGGCCTCGTTGAGAAGGCCGAGGATCTCCTTGTCGCAACCGCCGAAATCGCCGCACACGATGTCCTTGCTGCGAAGGTAGAGTTTGTACGCCTCGACGTTGGAGGTCGGCTGCTCGGCCAGGCTCTCGCGCTCGCCACCCTTGAGGGTGACGCCCAGCGCGTCCACCACGTGCGTCGCGATGTCGGTCTGCACGTCGAAGATGTCGCTCACTTCGCGGTCGTACGTCTCGGTCCACACCGGGGTGTCGTCGGACACGCGCACGAGCTGCGGCGTGATGCGCACGCGCCCCTTGCCGTCCGCCGTCTTCGCCCAGCGCACGCTGCCATCCAGCACGTAGTCCACGCCGAGATCGGCGCCGATCTGTTTCGTCGTCTTGCCGCTGCGCTGGTAGTTCTCGGCGCTGGTGCGCGAGATGACGCCCAGCCCGCTCACCGACGCGAGCCGGCTGTTGATCTCCTCGGTGACGCCGGCCGCGAAGTACTCGTCCTCGGCGGGGCCGAGGTTCTGGAAGGGGAAGACGACCGCCATCTGGCGTTCGTGCGCTCCGGCGGGCACCTCCGGCGGCAACGCGCCCGCTCCGGTTCCGTTTCCGCCCCAGTGCTTGAGCCCGAACAGCGCGCCGGCGGCCACCACCAGCGCGATCGGAATCGCGACGCGGAGAACCCGCGCGCGCCCGCCCGTGCTTTTCGCCGGGCGCGACGGAAGCGGCGCCACGATCTCTCCCGAGTCCAGCTCCTTGCGCAGTCCCTCCAGCTGGTTGCGCACGTCCTTGGCACTCTGGAAGCGGCGCTCGGGGTCTTTCTCCAGGCAGTGCGAAACGATGCGGCCCAGCTCGCGCGGATTGGCGGGCTTCAGGTCCGTCACCGACTTCGGCTGGTCCTTGAGGATCGAGCTGATGGTGGAGATCGGCGTGTCGCCCTGGAACGGCCGGCGGCCCGTCGCCATTTCGTACAGCACGATGCCGAGCGAGAAGATGTCGGAACGATGGTCGATCGCCTTGCCCTCGGCCTGCTCGGGCGACATGTACGCCGGCGTGCCGAGGATGCGGCCTGCCGCGGTGTCGTGCGACTTCGCCATCGTCTCCATGTTGTTCATGTCGGACTCGGGCGCGAACAACTTGGCCAGCCCGAAGTCGAGCACCTTCACGCGGTGGTCGTGGTCGATCATGATGTTGCCGGGCTTCAGGTCGCGGTGCGTGATGCCGCGGTCGTGGGCCCAGGCGATCGCGTCGGCGAGCGGGATGGCGTAGTTGAAGAAGTGGTCGAGCCGCAGCCCGTCGGCCGGGATCATGGTGGAGAGTGAATGGCCCTCCACCAGCTCCATGGTCAGGAACGGGATGGTGTCGATTTCTTCGACCGAGTAGATGGTGACGATGTTGGGGTGCTTGAGCGCGGCGATGGCGCGCGCCTCGCGAAGAAAACGTGCGCGACGTTCGGGATCGCGCGCGTTTTCCTCGGGGAGGACCTTGAGTGCAACTTCGCGGTCGAGCTTCTCGTCATGGGCACGGTACACCTCGCCCATGCCGCCCTGGCCGAGCTTCTCCAGGATCTCGTAGTGTGCGAGGCGGCGGCCGATCACGGATTGGCAGCCCGCTAGGATTCGAGCTTGCGCAGGTGTTCGCGCGCGGTCTTGAGCCGCTTCTCGCGGTCGGCTGCGAAACGCCTGATCCCGTCCATGATCCACTTCGGCGAGAGGTGGGCTTCCTCCACCACCTCGTCGACGCTGCCGCCCGTGCGCCAGCGGTTGTCCCAGTCGGCGCACAGCCAGTATTCACCCGAGACGCCCACGTCGGCCCAGTCGAGCATCAGGCGCCGCGCCCGGTTGGTGATGACCATCGCGTCCAGGCGCTCGTGCGCCGGCAGGACCGAGTCGCGGTACGCCGCATCCTGCAGCGCGAACAGCTGCGGGCTGATGGCGGCGACGATCTTCACGTTGAGGCCCGCCTCGTCGAGCGCGGAGAGAATCTTCACCACGTTGTTCGTGGTGGAGGTGCCCTGCACGACGATCACACCCATCCTGGGCTCGCCCTTCTTGTAGGGCCGGATCACGTACGCGCCGCGCGCCGCGTCGAAGTGCGACGCCATCCCGAGCTTTTCACGATCGGGAATCTCGATGGCCGGACGCGTGAGATGCAGCGCGATGATGTGCGCGTCGGTCTTGAGCGCCGCCGCGATCACCACCGGCACCTCGTTGTACTCCCACGGGTGCAGGTCGATGACCTGCCCGTCGGGGAAGAAGGTGGTCACGCCGGGCTCGTAGATGCCGAAGTGCGTGCGCGAATCCTCCGCGGTCTCGGGACCGCTGTGTCCCGCCACCCACAGCACCTTGCCCACCTTGATCTGCGAGTCCTGCGCGAGCTGGCTGAAGAGGCGCATCGGTCCGTACTTGAGGTACACGAACGACCCGTACGTGGAGCACGCGGCGTAGAAGCCGTTGAAGTCCTCGTAGGGAGTGCGTGAGAAGTTCACGCTCGCGATGCCGGTGGTGATGCCGCTGTTGGTGAACTCGGTGATGCCCTGCGGGAGCTGGACGCCGTCGAGGTTGGTGTCACGATTGAACCAGCCCAGTCCCTTGCGCTCGCCGAAATCCTTGGAGAAACCCGCGATGTTGGTCGACTCGGCAAGGTCGGCGCTGAGCGACATGAACAGCGGGCGGCCGTAGTTCTCCATGCACCAGGCGTTGACCCACGCGCCCCACTTGCCGAGCGCGGCGCGGTTGGGCTGCTTGTCGCCCGGCTTCGCCCACATCTCCTCCGGGTAATTGCGGAAGTCGGTCAGCCGTTCGTCGGTGGACGGGTTCTTCGAGACGTCGAGCTTGAGCGACGAGATCTCGCTGGGAACCGAATCGCCCACTTCGATCAGGCGCTCGGTGACGTATTCCACCAGCGACGCATCGTTGCGGATCACCTCGGCGACCATCTTGAGATTGGCGCGCGCCTGCTCGGCCAGCGCCACGGGATCCTTCGGAGCGGGCTCGCCGTAGCCGGCAAAGGTGATGCCGTACTTGTCCATGAACGGCTTCTTGGTGGCCCAGAACGCGTCGCTGTTGAGCGCGTGCGGCGAGCCGTGCGACTTGTTGTCGAACTTGCCGTACTCGCGACCCTTGCGCGTCTTCATGAACATCATGCTCGGCCGGCGCTGGGGGTTGTCGCCGATGACCATGCCGAGGAGCGCGCGCGTCACCGACTCCCAGTTCGAGCCGTCGGAGGCCTCGACCACGCGCCATCCGTGCGACGCGAACCAGTCGTGCGGGCTCCCGAAGACAAAGTGGCTGTACGGCGGATCGTCGATGCCGAAGTCGTTCCAGTCGACCACGTAGTGGAAGTTGGTGAGACCCAGGCCGTAGGCCGAGTTGAGCGTCTCGTGCGCGGCGCCCGGCGTGAGGCCGCCCTCACCCTCGAACGCGAACACGCGCACGCCCTGCGCGCCGGCGCGCTTGAGCGCGAACGCCTGGCCGCACGCCGCGGGGGAGCCGTGTCCCGACGGGCCGGTGTTGGCCTTCACGAAGAGGGTCTTGCCCTCCATTTCGGCGTGGCCCGGAAGTCCCTTGTGGCGGCGCAGCCGCTGCAGATCCTCCCACCACACCATGCGGTTCTCGGGGATGAAATAGCGCTGGTTCTTGGTGCGCTCGTACTTGAGCCGGAACGGCTCGGCGAGAACGGGAAGGGTGGCGTAGATCAGCGGGACGGTGTGGCCCGCCACGAGCGCGAACCGGTCGCCGAAACGTTTCTCGGGGTGACGGATGTCCCAGCGCATGGTGCCGCTCATCAGGAGCGACACGAACGCGTGTACCTTGGAGCGCGATCCGCCCGGATGCCCGCTCTGGCGGTAGTTGAGCATCAGGTCGATGTACTGGTCAGCGCAGTCCTTGATCTTTTCCCAGTGATGAAAATTCCCGGCCTGGGCGCTGTAGGCGCGTTCGAGGTCGAGTTCCTGTTCGACAGCCATGATGAAATTTCCTTGTTCGGATCGCAGTGAAGTGTGGCGGCCTGCCCGTCTAGACTACTCCCCCGGGGCGGGGCTGTCAAAGGCCGCGAGGGCCGATTTCGGGGCCGGAAGGAAACGCGCAAATGTTGTCAGGAGAACGGGAAGCACGACCAGGGTGAGCACGGTCGATGTCACCACGCCGGCGATCACGACGGTGGCCAGCGGGCGCTGAACTTCGGCGCCGGGTCCGGTCGAGATCGCCATGGGCAGAAAGCCGACCGCGTCGGTGATGGCGGTGGCGAGCACGGGGCGCAGGCGCAGTTTTCCCGCCTCCACCGCGGCGTCGGTGAACGCGAGCCCGTCCGATTGCAGGCGGCGAAACGTGCTCACCAGCACCTGGCCGTTGAGCACGGCGATGCCGGAGAGCGCGATGAACCCCACCGTCGCGCTCACGCTGAAGGGCAGCCCGCGCATCCACAACGCCAGCACGCCGCCCACGATCGCGAACGGAATTCCGGTGAACACGATCAGCGTGTCGGCGACGTGGCGAAGACTCATGAGCAGCAGCACCAGCACCAGCACGACGGTGAGCGGAATCAGCACCATGAAACGCCGGTTGGCGCGCTGCAGGTGCTCGAACTGGCCGCCGTATTCGACCGTGTAGCCCGGCGGCATCTTCACTTCGCCCGCCACGCGCCGGCGCACTTCCGTGACGAACGACCCGATGTCGCGCCCGTCGACATTGCACTGCACGACGGTGCGACGGCGTCCCCATTCGCGGGTGATGGTGGACGGGCCTTCGGTCACGGTGATGTCGGCCAGGTCGCGAAGCGGCAGCGCCGCGCCGGCGCCGGTCGGGACCGGCGTGGCGGCGAGTGCTTCGGGGCGCCGGCGGGTCTCCTCGGGGAGGCGCACCATCACGGGGAAGCGCATGTTGCCCTCCTGGATCTCGCCCGCCTCGATGCCCGACATCGCCTCGACGATCTCGAGCACGTGCGCGCGCGGGAGCCCCAGCCGCGCGACGGCCATCTCGTTCACGCGCGCCGACAGCACGGGCTGGCCGGTGAGCTGCTCGCCGGTGATGTCGCTCGCGCCGCGCACGCGGCCGAGCAGGAGCTGGATGTCGTTCGAGATGCGCACCAGCTCGTCGAAGTCGTCGCCGTACACCTTGATGCCGAGATCGGCGCGCACACCCGCCACCATTTCGTTCACCCGCATCTCGATGGGCTGCGAATGCGCGAACGTCTGCCCGGGCAGGTCCTCGAGCAGCGCGGTGACCTGCTCCGTGAGCTCATCCTGCGTTTTCGCCTTCGTCCACTCCTTGCGGGGCGTGAGGGTGAAGAAGATGTCGGTCAGCTCGGTGCCCATCGGGTCGGTGGCGACTTCGGCCGTGCCGATCCGGCTCCACACGTGCTTGATCTCGTCCGGGAATGACTCGAGCAGCAGCTTCTCGATGCGCGTGTTGTATTCGACCGATTGCTCGATCGAAATGCCGGCCACGCGGACGACGTTGACGACCAGCGAGCCCTCGCTCAGCCGGGGCACGAACTCGGCGCCCCGAAACGCAGCCACCACCCCGGTTGCAACCAGCGCCGCGGTCACCGCAACCAGCGTCGCGCGACGCCGGCGCAGCGCCGACTCGACCGT
>DASVAK010000051.1:0-14007 GCA_036376395.1 Candidatus Krumholzibacteriia bacterium | reverse complement strand
AACGGTGAAGCGGGTGGTTCCCAGCGCGTATTCGCGCGTGTTTGCCGGCGCTTCCATCGCCCGTAGATCGGTGGCGGGAGGAACCTGTTCGAGGGCTTCCGACTTCCTCGCCCTGGTGGCGTTGAGCTCGCGCGCAAACTGCTCCGCCGGCGCCGGCGCCGGCGTCGGCGTCGGCGTCGGCGCGGACTGTGGCTCATTCACGACCGACTCCGTGGCCGGCGCGCTCCCGGCCGACTCCGCCGCATCTCCGCGCGTGCGCGTGCGCGCGCCCGTGTCCTTGAGCTTCCAGTCGAGCTTTTCGTTGGCGACGTTTTCCTTCGCTTTAGACTCCGGCCGCGATTGCATCGACAGCGCCCCGGGCCGGGTCGCGGGAGTCGCCTGCTCCTCCGGCGTCTCGACCGGCGCGGTCTCCTCCATGATGGTGCGCTCTGCGGTGCGCGGCTCGAGCGTTTCGCGCACATCCGGGCGGAACGAGCCACGATGCATGCCGATCGAGTACGCGCCGATCATGAGTGCAATTCCCGCGGCGACCAGCGTCGCAATGCGCGGCGTGGTCAGCCGGATCACACGCGCGCGCGGCGCCGGTGCGAGCGCACCGCGCTCGCGCATGGCGGCGACCACGCGGTTCTCGAGCCCGGCGGACGGCATCCGCTCGCGCGGCAGCGATTTGAGCGCGTCGCGCTCTTCCGGTGTCAGCTCGTCGTTCATGTCGATTCTCCCTTGCGCGACATCAGGGCGCGCAACCGGTGACGCGCGTTGAACAGCAGCGTCTTCGAAGTTCCCTCCGGGATCTCGAGGCGTTCCGCGATCTCCCGGTGTTTCATGCCTTCCACGTCGTGCAGCACCAGCACCAGGCGCTGCTCGTCGGGCAGCGTCGCGATCATGCGCTCGAGGTCCACGCGCACTTCCGGGGGCGCATCCACCGCAGCCACCTCGGGCACGACCTCCATCGCGGTTTCGCGCGAGCGCCCGTACTTGCGGATGCGATCGCGCACGCGGTTCAGGCCCACGCCGGTGAGCCAGGTCGCAAACGACGAGCCCCATTCGAAACGGGGCAGGCTCTCGAACGCGTGCAGCCATACCTCCTGGACGACGTCCTCGGCTTCATCATCGCCACGCGCGAGCAGCCGCGCCACCAGCGCGAACAGCCGCGGCGTGTGCCGGCGGTAGAGCTCGCGAAAGGCGAGCTCGTCCTTGTGCTGGAGAACGGCCTCGACCAGGTCGCGGTCGCTCCGATGGCTGCGTTGGGGCGCGCTCATCTCGACCCTGAGTCGCTCCCCGAGACGAAAAGGTTTTGGCGCATGGCGGAATAATCGCATGACCGGGCCGGGAAATCAGCGGTTTTACCGAGGTTTAGCGCACTGGGCCGCGGTGTATGAATAAGGGGCCCGATTTCCTAAATGAAGGAGAAGAAAGCATGAAACACCGCGTTGTAGTGATTGCTTTTCTCGCTGTAGCGATGGCGGCTCCGATCCTCTCGCTGGCCGGTGACGACAAGAAAACCGACCCGCAGACGACCCAGTCGACCATGGGACAGCAGCAAGCGACCACGGACGATCAGATCAAGCAGAATGACGAGCCCAAGCGGCTTTCGAAGTCCGCTGAAGTGATCCGCGACTTCGCGACCATGAAGGAAGGTCCGCCGCGTGAGCTGGTTAACAAAGCGGCCGCCGTCGTCATTATTCCGGACCTCATGAAGGCCGGTCTCGGCGTGGGCGGCAAGCACGGCGAAGGCGTGCTCAGCAAGAAGATCGGTGACAGCTGGAGCGAGCCGGTGTACGTGAAGCTCACCGGCGGCAGCGTCGGCTTCCAGGCCGGCGTGTCCTCCACGGACCTCGTGCTCCTGTTCATGAGAGAGCGCGACGTTCCCGAGCTCATCGACGGCGAATTCACCCTCGGCGGCGACGCCGCCGTGGCGGCCGGCCCGCTGGGACGGCAGGGCACCGCGGGGACGGACGCCCACTTCGACGCGCCGATCTACAGCTATTCCCGTAGCAAGGGACTCTTCGCGGGGATTTCGGTCGACGGATCGAAGCTCTACCTGGACAAGGACGCGATGGCGCGCGCCTACACGGGCAGTGTCAAGGCGAGCGAGCTCATCCTGAAGTCGCCGGCTCCGGGCACCCCGGGTGCCGAGCTGGTCACGGCGCTGCAGCAGCTCGTCAAGGGCCAGACTCCGACCGAGACCGGCTCGACGGACGAGAGCAGCACGAACGTCGGCAAGAAGTAGTAAACGCGATCGGACAAACGAACGCGTGTGCTTGGTGATCTGGGCGGGGCGGCTACACGCTCTTCTTGAAGGTCGAGTACACCCACGCGATTTCGCTGCTGGGAGTCTTGACCTGGAGCCACGGGCCATCCTCGCCGATGACGCGGATGGCATCGCCCGGCGCCAGATTACCGAGCACACGCGCCGCGTTCGGATCGGCCTTGAAGGTGTTGACCGGCACCGGCGCGGGGTCGCCCTGGAAGAGGCACTTGAGCCGCTCGAAGAACCCGCGCGGCTTCGGCGTTTCGCGGGTGCGCGAAGCGTGCTCGGCGTCGATAGAGCCGGAGAGCTCCTTCAACCGCCGCATGGTCTCGCGCGCGAGCGCGGTGGCGGCGGCGATATCGGACTCGCAGAAGGGACAGCGGTTGAGCGTCTGGTCGACGGTAACGCCGCAGGACGGGCAGGGCACGCGGCCGTCCTCGATGCGTCGCGCCTGCTTGATGCGCAGCAGCTCTTCGATTTCTTCGTTGCGGTTGGGGGTTTCGCCCGAGGCCGCGCTCTTCGTCACCAACTGCGTGATTTCTTCGACAATCGTCTCCACGACGCACCTCCGTCGGCACTGGACAGGAAGCAGCCAGTGCGCTTGAACGACGGGCGGAGTTGCAAAAAGCGAACCATCCCGGCGGCGTCGCCGGGGCGGGGCAATCCCGTGTCACTGGGCGAGATAGCCCCCGTCGACGGCGAAGTACGCGCCCGTCACGAAGGAGGCCCGGTCGGAGGCGAGCCAGAGCACCATCTCGGCGACCTCGTTGGCATCGCCCAGGCGGTTCATCGGGTGCACGCCCGCGAGCGCCGTGAGCTCGTCCTCGCTCATGTTCTTGTCGAGCAGTGGCGTCCGGATGAAACCCGGTCCCACCGAGTTGACGCGGATCCCTTCCTGCGCGTACTCGATGGCCGCGTTCTGCGTCAGTCCGACCACGCCGTGTTTCGCGGCGACGTACGCGGGCGCGTTGCGAAATCCCACCTGGCCGAGAATCGACGCCATGTTGACGATCGAGCCGCCGCCCGCCGCCTTCATCGCGGGGATCTGGTAGCGCATTCCGTAGAACACGCCGGAAAGATTGATGGCGATGACACGGTCCCAGCCGTCGATCGGGTATTCCCCCGTGGGCGCGCTCGGGCCGCCGACTCCCGCGTTGTTGACAGCGACGTGCAACCCGCCGAAGCGGCTTGTCGCCTCGCCGACGAGCATCTCGCTGTCGCCGGGGCGCGAGACGTCGGCGTGAACATACCAGGCGTCGCCGCCGTTCGACCCGATCTCGGCGGTGGTTTCGCGCCCGCCCGCGTTGTCGACATCCGAGACGATGACGCGCGCGCCTTCCGCGGCGAACTTCACGGCGATCGCGCGTCCGATGCCGCTTCCGGCGCCGGTGACGATGGCCACTTTGTTGTTGAGCAGCATATTTCCTCCAGGTGTAAGGGGCCGATGCCCTGACGATAACAGGCCGTCGCGGGCCGCGACAGGCAAGTGTATTTCAGCACCCTGCTGAATTCGAGGGGTGTAGAATGGGGGAGCGTATGTCCAGGCTTCGCTTCAGAATTTCCATGTCACTCGACGGCTTTGTCGCCGGCGCCGAGCAGAGCGTCAAGAACCCGCTCGGTATCGGCGGCGAGCAGCTGCACCAGTGGGTGTTTCCGCTCAAGGCATGGCGTGCTCCGCATGGGCTCGAGGGCGGCGAGGTCAACGAGAGCAACGCGATCATCGAGGAAGAGCTGCAGAACATCGGTGCGACCATCATGGGCCGGCACATGTTCGGCGGCCACCCCGGGCCCTGGAATCCGGTCGATCCGTGGCGCGGCTGGTGGGGCGACAATCCGCCCTTTCATCACCCGGTGTTCGTCATCACGCACCACGAGCGCGAACCGCTCGAGATGCAGGGCGGAACGACGTTTCATTTCGTCACCGACGGGGTGGACGCGGCGCTCGAGCAGGCGCGTCGCGCGGCGGGCGGGAAGGACATCGCGCTCGCGGGCGGAGCGCGCGCGGCGCAGCAGTACCTCGCCGGCGGTCATGTCGACGAGATGAATCTGCACGTCGTCCCCATCCTGCTCGGGAGCGGCGAGCGGCTCTTCAACGACGTCGGCGACGACCTGCACGGCCTGCGCCTCGTGCGCACGGTCACCACGCCCGAAGTCATCCACCTGAGGTTCGAACGATCATGAAACGACACGCCCCCGTTTTGCTGGCCGCCGCGCTCCTGGCGTTTTCGTGCGAAGACGACCCGACGATCGACACCTCTGCTACGCATTCGTGGCCGGCAGCCCGGGTGAACAGTGTGCTCGTGGAAACCACGATGGGAGATATCACGATCGAGTTGTTCCGCGACGACTCGCCCGTCACGACGGAAAACTTCATCCGTTACGTGCAGGATGGTTTCTATGACGGTCTCATCTTCCACCGCGTGATCGACAATTTCATGATCCAGGGCGGCGGCTTCGATGCGAACCTCGAGCAGAAGAGTACCTACCCGCCGATCGAAAACGAGGCCGGGAACGGGCTCAGCAACCTGCGCGGGACGGTCTCGATGGCGAGGACGTCGGTGGTCAACAGCGCGACGTCACAGTTCTTCATCAATCTGAAGGACAACCTGTTCCTCGACCACAGGGACGACACGGCGCCGGGTTATGGCTACGCGGTGTTCGGACGGGTGAGCTCGGGGATGGATGTGGTCGACGCGATCGGCAACGTGCCGACCGGAATCATGAACGGATTCAACGACGTTCCCGTGACGCCGGTCGTTATTACACGGGTGTCTTTTCGGCCTTCGGGTTCGAGCCGGTCGGGATACGGTTTCGGTCGCTGATTCGACCCTCCAGCAGCGAGTCCAACCCGGCCAGCGTTTTCTCCCACGTGTACTGGGTTTCAATGCAGGCGCGTCCCGCGGCGGCGATCTCGTTTCTGCGCGCGGGGTCCGTCATGAGCGCAACCGTCGCGTCGGCGAAGGCGGGCGGAGTGTCCGCGATCGTCATGACGCGGGGATCGAGCCCCTCCGCGCCGATCGACGTTGTGACGACGGGCGTTCCCACCGCGAGAGATTCGAGAATCTTGTTTTGCACCCCGGCGACAGCACGCATGGGCGCGACCATCACGGAAGCGGCGGCCATGTACTGGATCACCGAGTCCACCCGTCCCGTCACGATCACGCCCTTTCCATCGTGAAGGCGCTGCACGTCTTTGGACGGCGCGTTGCCGACGATATGGAGAACGGCGTGGGGGCGCTGTTTGCGCACCAGCGGAAAGATTTCCTCGACGAAGTACGTCACCGCGTCGGTGTTCTGGAAGGTCCGCATGTTGCCCATGTAGACGATTCGATTCTCGTCACGCGGCCCGGGATGAAAGGGAAAGGCGTTCGTGTCGACGCCGTTGCGCACGATCGCAATCCGGTCCGCATTTTCAGGGCGGCGGCAATACTCCGCATCCACCGTCGAGATGAAAATCGCGACGTCGGCCCGGTTGACCCAACCGATCTCGTACGGTCCGATCCGTTTCGCTTCCACCGCGTGAATCAACGTCGAGCGGCGTAGTCCATGGGCGAGCGCGGCACTGCGCCGGTGAAAGATTGCCTGAGCGTCGCAGAAATCCACCACTTTGCGCACCGGAACCTGGTCCAGGTACTGTGCGACCCGGATCATGAAGCAGAAGCACACGTCGTAGGAGTTGCCGGCAAACTCCCGCGCCAGCGCGGCGCGCATGTCCGGCGACCGGTAGTAACACACCTGGAGCGGTTGTGACGAGGCAAGGCCCACGAGGGCGTTGAGATACGACCGGCGGCGCAGCAGCGGCACGGTCACCAGCCGGTGGAAGAGATCGCGATACGGCTCCGCCGCGCGCGCCTCGTCCGGGTGCTCCACGAACGACACGACGGTCACACGGTGGCTCCGGCCGAGATGCTTGATGAACTGGAACGCGCGAACGCGGTCTCCGCCCACGGGCGGAAACGGCAGACGGGGTGTCAGGAAGAGAATATTCAATTAGTGAAGCGCTGCCGGGATACGCTGTTGTTCATCGCCTTGCTCGTTATAGTATAGCAAAATGCGGCCCTATCCAATTCTCATCATGCTGTCCGACGTCAAGCCGTTCGGTGGCGCGGAGCATTCCATCGCGTACCTGGCCCGGCACCTCGACCGGTCCATTTTTTCGCCGCATGTTCTGGTTCCACGCGAAGGGCTGATCGTCGACTCGCTTCGCGAAGCGGGCATCCCGGTCCACGTGATGCCGCTGGTGCGGGCCCGGGACATCGTGAACTTTCCCGACTTTCTCGCCCTGCTCAGGGAACACCGGATCCGGCTGGTGAATGCGCACGGCGTCCGTGGGGGGTTCTTCTGCGGGCTCGCCCGCATGATCCTGCCCATCCGGGTCGTGGTGTGCGAACGCAATCTGCAGTCCTGGCGCTCGCAGGCGCTGCCGCGGGCGATCGACCGGTTCATCGCCCGTCACAATGATTTCCGCATCGGTGTCTCCCAGTCGATCGTCGATGACATGGTGGGCGCCGGCGTGATCACGCGCGATCGCACGCGCGCGATCGCTGGAGGGGTGGACATGAAGCGCCTCGCCGTGACCCCGGCCCGGCGCGACGCCGCCCGCCGGCGCTTCGGCGTGACCGACGGCGAGCTGGCGGTTGTGACCGCCGGACGGCTCCATCGCATGAAGGGTTTCATCGACCTGGTGAACGCGGCGCCGCGCATCGTCGAGCGCGTTCCGAACGCGCGCATCATCGTGGCCGGCGAGGGGGAGGAGCGCGAAACCCTGGAGAAGCGGATCGCCGAGCTCAACGTGGGTCACGCCATCCGGCTGATCGGCTTCGTGCGCGACATGCCCGAGCTGCTGGCGGCGGCGGACCTTTTCGTGCTGCCGTCGGTGGAGCTCGTGAACACGCCGCGGGAGGGAACCCCCATGTCGATCCAGGAAGCACAGGCGGCCGGGCTGG
Source organism: Candidatus Krumholzibacteriia bacterium (assembly GCA_036376395.1). Classification (GTDB taxonomy): domain Bacteria; phylum Krumholzibacteriota; class Krumholzibacteriia; order WVZY01; family JAKEHA01; genus JAKEHA01. The sequence continues at coordinate 6,810 of DASVAK010000051.1, read as the reverse complement.
CGGTGGTGACGACACGCGTGTCGGGTAACGCGGAGATCATCCGCGACGGGTTCAACGGGCGCGTGGTCGAGCCGCAGAACCCGTCGCAGCTGGCGGACGCCATCGTCGAGGTGCTGACGAGTCCCGGGCGCGGGCAGATGGGGGAAAACGGCCGTCGCGTGGTGGCGGAACGCTACAGCAGCGAGTACGTGATCTCGGCCTACCGCGACATCTTTCTCTCCCTGCTCGAACCGGCCCGCGATTTGACGCCCGCGCGCGCCGCGCGGTAACCTTTTCCTTTCCACCGCCCCTCTGTCCTCGTCGCCCGTCCGCACCCGGAGGTGCAGAGATGAAGGCTTTGCTTCGAATCCATGGCGTGGCCTGGCTCCTCTCCGCATGCGTCGGCACCGCCGCGGCGGACTCGCCGCCTTTCTTCTTCGACAGCGCGTTTCTGGACGAGAACTGGACCCTGAGCGTCGAATCGAACACGGGTGGCGGGGCCGGGGACGGTTGGCACAACAGTGCCGGCTGGCGGACGACGGTGAACACGCTCAACGACGCCGCGCCGGGCGTCGTAAATACCGTGTATGTGTTTCATCGGCGCATCGGCGCGGCCTACGACCCGTCGACGGGGCCGATCGGCTCGATCGAGTACATCGAAAATTCCCGGCGGATCAGTGGTGGCCGCCAGCTGTGCGGCCTGGCGATCCGCCAGGACGGCGTGGTGTATTACGGTCCCGGTTTCCTGAACCCGCTGGCATTCAACGACTGGGTGCCGACGACGCAACCGGCGTTGGTCCCGTCGGGACTTCGATGCGCTCGCACCCGGACTGCAGACGCCGGATTTCAGCGCGGCGGGTGGCGTGATGGAGTTCGGTTTCTACCGCGCGGCCTCGACCAGCGCGGGGGGACCCGGCAGCACGACGGTGGGAGGCATCGATGGCTGGAGCGTGGTGCTGGACCTTGCGACCGGACCGGTCGCGACGACGCCGTCCACCTGGGGACGAGTAAAAGCGCTCTACCGCTGAGGCTGCCTGCGACGGCGCGGCGCGGCCTTCTTCGCCCGCACGCGTCCGAGCAGGTGGTGCACGACGTCATCGAACGGGCGTGGGTCACCGCCCGCGCGGGCGACGAGCATCGCACCCTCCAATGAGCTGACGAAGAACGCCGCCAGCGACGACGGGGTTCCCTCGTACTCGACCTGGCCGCGCTTCTTTCCCTCCGCCAGCACCCGCGCCAGCCACGCCTCGTTTTCGCCGAAGAATCCCGCGATGCTCTCGCGCATCGGCTTTGGCAATGTCGCGGCGTCGGAGGCGAGCATGCCGCACATGCACATCCTGCCCTTGCGCAGCACCGAGCCGTAGAGATCGGTGTAGCGCTCGAGGCGCTCGGGCGCGCTCTCGGTATCCGCCTCGATCGATCGCAGGGCGTCCAGGAACGCCGCCCGGTAACGCGCGACCAGCGCCGCGCCGAGGTCGGCCTTGGTGGCGAAGTGGTGATGGAGGCTGGCTTTGCGGATGCCGACCGCGCGCGCGATGTCGGCATAGCTGAAGGCGTTGAAGCCGCGCGTCTGCACCAGCGCTTCGGCGATGTCGAGCACGCGCTCCGAAGTCTGCCGTCGCACGGGGGCCATGCGCCCACTTTACCACCGGCGAAAGCGCCTTGCAATCCCTACCTACCAGATGGTAGGCTGCCGGGAAACCGGCGGGACCGTACCGCCGCACCGACAAGAAGGAGGAAACCAAGCATGAAGCTCAAGCACGTCACGATCCTGGCCCTTTCGGCGGCCCTGGTCGCGGCCGCATCCGTGCTGGCCATCGCGGGAGAAATGACGATGGTGACGCCGAAGGCCGATCTCAAATGGAAGGACCTGGGCATCCCGGGCGTCGCCGCGGCGGTCGTGTCCGGCGACATGGAGAAGGGCCCGAGCCGGTTCTTCTTGAAGTACCCGGTGGGGTTGACGACGCCGCTCCACCATCACACGACGGATCACTACGTGACGCTGATCTCCGGGAACATCACGCTCACCGTGGCCGGCAAGGACTACAAGCTGGGCCCGGGCTCGTACTTCCAGCTCACCGGGAAGGCGCCGCACGTGGCGAAGGTGGAGGGCAACGAGGAAGCGGTGTTCTTCATCCAGGCGGATGGACCGTGGGACGTGGTGATGGAGGCGACGAAGTAACGCCTCCGCGCTTTCATCACGCCAAAAAAAAGGCGACGCCCGCGAAGGCGTCGCCTTTTTTCATTCTGTCGGTGTCGTTCAGGCGACGTTGCGTTTCCGGTTCGCCGACGCGCGGCGCAGGGCGCTGTGCTTCGCGCCGTAACCGAAGTAGATGATGAACCCGATCGCCAGCCAGATGAACAGCCGCAGCCAGTTCTCCGGCGGAAGCGAGAACATCAGCAGCAGGCAGGTGAGAATGCCCATGATGGGAACGAACGGCGACCACGGGGCCTTGAACGGGCGCTCCGCCTCGGGGCTGATCTTGCGCATCACCAGCACCGCGCCGCACACCATCACGAACGCGAGCAGCGTCCCGATGTTGACCAGTTCGGCAAGGATGCGCAGTGGCAGGAACGACGCCAGCGTTCCCACGAAGATGCCGGTGATGATCTGTCCCTTCCACGGCGTGCGGAAGGTCGGGTGCACCGCGGCGAATGTGCCCTTCGGGAGCAGCCCGTCGCGCGCCATGGCGAGCAGAATGCGCGGCTGGCTCAACATCATCACCAGCAGCACCGAGGTGATGCCGGCGATCGCGCCCAGCGAGATCAGGAATTGCGCCCACGGGAGACCGGCCTGGCCGAAGGCGGACGAGACCGGCGCGCTGATGTCGATCTGGTCGTAGCGCACCATGCCCGTCAGCACCGCGGACACCGCGATGTAGAGAATGGTGCAGATCAAAAGCGACGCGATGATGCCGATGGGCACGTCGCGTTTGGGATTCTTTGCCTCCTCGGCCTGCGTGGAGACGGCGTCGAACCCGATGTAGGCGAAGAAGATGATGGCCGCGCCCGCCAGCATGCCCAGCGGCTCGCCGCCCGCGCCGGTCTGTCCCGACACGGTGTGCCCGAAGAAGCTGATCCCGGTGAGCCCGAAGGGCGCGAACGGGTGCCAGTTCTCGGGCTTTATGAAGAACGCGCCCACCCCGATCACGAACAGCACCACGGCGAGCTTCACGGCGACCATGGAGGCGTTGAACGTGGCGCTCTCCTTGATACCCTTGATGAGGAGCAGGGTGATGATGACGGTGATGATGAGCGCCGGCAGGTCCATCACCGAGCCGGTGCCGACGAGCTTGCCGACGGCCGGGTCGTAGTCGAAGGGCGCGGTCTGGAAGATCGCCGGCAGGTGGAGCCCCTCGGCGCGCCCGAGCACCTTCTGGCCGAACACGTTCAGGAAGTCCTGGAAGTAGTGCGACCACCCGTGCGCGACGGTGGACGACGCCACCGCGTACTCGAGCACGAGATCCCAGCCGATGATCCACGCGAACAACTCGCCCAGCGTCGAATACGCGTACGTGTACGCCGAGCCGGCGACGGGCGCCATCGACGCGAATTCCGCGTAACATAGCGCGGCGAAGATGCACGCCATGCCCGACACCACGAACGAGAGCATGAGCGCCGGCCCGGTGTGGTCGTGCGCGGCGATGCCGGTCAGCACGAAAATGCCGGTGCCGATGATGGCGCCGACACCCATGCCCGTCAGCTGCGTCGCGCCGAGCGCGCGGTGCAGGCGGTCTTCGCCCTGCATCTCCTCGTGCAACATGGCGAGCGTCTTCTTTGCGAACAGTGGATTGGCCACGCCAACCTCCTTGAATGAGCGGGGGAAATCGGGCGTGATGATGTCAAATGGCGGGGATGGCCTCAACGGGAGATTTCCGGAGCGTGGGGGGCTCAGGAAACAAGGCGGCGCCCCGCCGGGACGCCGCCTTGTTGGCACGGGTCGGAAGCGGCCCTATCCGTCGTTCGGGTCGCGCCAGGTCAGCACCTTGAAGAAGCACCAGAATGTCAGGATCCACACGAAGGCGAGGGATCCAATCATGAAGAGCCAGCCTCCGGGGGTCATGTGCTTCTCCTTTCGACGTCGTGTTCATCGCGTCCGTCCACGTCGAGACCCGCCGCCCGCCATCGACGCTCGCCGATCACGGTGCATATCACCAGCACGAAGGTGGTGCCGATGATGAGGGCGATAGCGCCCTGGCGCAGTGGCTCGTCAGCGACCGACCGGATCCATTCACCCAGGTTCTGCCAGCAGAACGCGGCGAACACCACGATGAGGTAGATGGGTGTCACCCACTTCATGATGAACTTGTAGAACCAGGGGATACGCATGTGCGCACCGACGTGCGCTTCCTTCCAACCCCGCTCGATTCCGAACACCCAGCTGAAGCAGATGATCTGCACCATGGCCAGAATGAAGATCATGAACGTGCCGACCCAGTCATCGATGGTCGACCAGAAAATGCCGTCGCGGCTGAAGTACATCACGAGGAACGACGCGAACACGCACAGGCTGACCATGAGCGTGGTCGCCTTGCGCTTGTCCCAGCCCAGCGACTCGCGGAAAAACGCCAGCGAGGGCTGGTACATCGAGATGGAGCTGGTGATGGCGGCGATGAAGAGCATCATGAACCACGTTGCCCCGATGAAGTTGCCGGCCGCGCCCATATGGGAGAACACGATCGGCAGCGTGTTGAAGCCGAGCCCGAAGGTGCCGCCTTGCACCGCGCCGATCATGTTCGATGTGCCCAGGAAGATGAAGGCCGCGGTCAGCGTGATCAGCCCGCCGAAGCCCACTTCGAAAAGCTCGTTGGTGGCCGACGCGGTCAGGCCGGACAGCACCACGTCGTCCTTGCGCTTGAGATACGACGCATAGTTGATGATGACGCCGAAGCCCACCGACAGGCTGAAGAAGATCTGCCCCGCCGCGGCGAGCCACGTCTGCGGATTGGAGAGCGCATCGAACTTTGGATTCCACATGTAGGCGAGGCCGTTGATCACGTTCTGGTCCGGGTGCTCCGGATCCGGCGTGCCCAGCGTGAGCACACGCACCAGCACGACCAGGGCGCACACCGCCATCAGCGGCATGGCCCAGCTTACGAACTTCTCGATGCCCTTCGACAACCCCCGGTAGACGAGCCAGATGTTCACCACGAAGGTGATGACCCAGAAAATGAACGTTTCGAGCCCGTGGCCGGTGGTGATGCCGTTGTGCGCCCGGCCGGTGAAATCGGTGTAGAACTGCGCGGCCACCGCCGACTGCTCGTGGATCGACGAGGCCGGGTCGATGCCGATGCCGCCCGTGACGTAGTGCCAGAAGTAGCCCAGGCACCACGCCTCGATGTAGGTGTAATAGAACGACACCGCGAGCGGGATGAGGATTCCGAGGATCCCCAGGTAGCGTGCCAGCGCCCCCTTGCCGATCACGCCCATGATGGATGGCGCGGAATGGAAACCTTTCCGCCCGCCATAGCGTCCCATCGTCCACTCGGCCCACCCGATCGGGATGCCGAGCAGGAGCAGCGCGCAGAAATAGGGGATCATGAATGCGCCGCCGCCGTTCTGGGCGGCCTGGCCGGGGAAGCGCAGGAAGTTGCCCAGCCCGACGGCCGAGCCGGCCACGGCGAGGATCACCCCCATCCGGGTGCCCCACTCTTCGTGATGATGATGGTGCTGGTGTCCGTGGGCGTGGTCCGCCCCGGTCTTGGACTTTGTCATGCGGCCTCGCTGGTTGAGGAGATCTATCCTGCCAACATCAGCGACCATGATGGCATCCCCGGGGAGCGGCGCACAACGTTTGAAATGACGGGGGTGGTGAGGAAGGGAGGCGGCGGGGACATGCCCCGCCGCCCATCGGAGCAGACCTAGTGACGGTGGTGGACGACTTCGGCGAGCCGCTCGAGGCTCTGCGCCCACCCGTCGACAGCGCCCATTTTCTGCATGGCGTTGCGAATTTCGGTCGACTCGAAGCGCGTCCGGATGGTGACGCGCGTCTTCGATCCAAGGTCTTCGAAGGTGACCGTACCCAGCATCTGGCCGCACGGGTTGCGGTCGCGTTGCGAGCGGTCGGGCATGACGAGCTCATGCCATTCGGCCGGATGCTCGGATGCATCCATCGTCATCACGAGCTGGGCCGGGGCGCGAACCTCGCGGTAGACACCCTTGATCGGGTACTCGGTCCCATCGGGGCCGCGCATCACGATGCGGTACATGCCCCCGGGGCGGACATCCATGTCCGAAACGGTGTTGGTGACGGAATGCGGCCCCCACCACTTTGCCATCTGCACCGGATCGGTCCAGGCGTCAAAGACGGTGGATCGTGGTGCGTCCAGAACACGCGTGACGACCAGTTCACGGCTGGCGCTGACGCGGTCTTCAATTCGAATCGCCATATCACTGACTCCTGCGTGGAAAAGATGCGGGGACCGGCTCATCCGGCCTGCCCACACAACATGGACCAGATGGAGCACGGTTTCGATACGGGCTTCCGTGCAAAGAACAGGTGGGAACTACGTAGCGGAAACAGCGACATGGATCAGGTCGAGTCGTCCGCCCGCGCGGGCAGCGCCACGATCGGCCCCCTACCCTAAACGTCGCCGGCCTGATATGATGCGCCCCTGATCCGCAGCGCTTTGCGCCTGCCGCGATCCCGCCCGGCGTTTCTCCCCATTACCAGGACAGAGAAGGAGCTCTCGTGTCGCATCAGTTCGTCTGCACGCTGTACAAGCTGAAGAAAGTCGTCCCGCCCGACCGCGTCATCCTGGACGACATCACGCTCGCGTTTCTTCCCGGCGCCAAGATCGGCGTTCTTGGCCATAACGGCGCGGGCAAGAG
>DASVAK010000047.1:0-5355 GCA_036376395.1 Candidatus Krumholzibacteriia bacterium | reverse complement strand
GGCCGCGAGCGGGGCTGCGCCCCGAAGAGTCTCACCCCGGCTCGTCGAGCGTCGGCAGCGAACGCGATTTGTCGACGCGCGCTTCGGACAGATGACATTGCGCGCGGAGACCTGAGCGGAGCGCCGACGCGAGCCGAGCCCACATGCTGAACGCGAAGTAGGAAGAAACCATGACCTGGCACGGACAAATCAATCGCACCATCTGGGAGATCAACGAGCAGATCAAGAAGACCCCCGACTCGCCGCGGCAGCGGCGCGAGATGCTGCGCGCCCATTTTCTCCAGCACTTCGAATACGACAAGGCCCAGCACGTCGCGCGCGATGACCGCACCTTCCTCTTCCTCCACGACACCGACGCGCCCGTCGTGCTCCTCCTCCACGGCTCGACCGGGACGCCCGCCGAGATGCGCGACCTGGGCACCCATCTCCATTCGCACGGAATCTCGGTGTATTGCCCGCGCATCGGTGCGACCGGGACGCGCGACAAGGCGCGGTCGTGGGAAGGCTGGGTCTCGCAGGCGCAGATGGCCATCGAGATCACGGCCGCCAGCTCGGACATGACCTTCGTCGCGGGGTTGAGCCTGGGCGGCGCGGTGGCCCTGATGCTGGCCGATCGCTCGCCGGTGAAAGGCCTCATCCTGCTCGCGCCCGCGCTGTATCCGAAACTGGGCCTCAAAGCCCGCTTCCTGCAGGTGGCGCGGATGGTGACGCCCACCCTCTTCTACCATTTCGCGGGCTGGAACGGCGAAGTGCTGCAGGCGATGGATTACACGCGCAAGACCGGGCGCGCCATCGAGATGCCGGTGCTCGTCATCCAGGCCGAGGACGACACCCACCTCTCCTCGCGGGGCCTCAAGTTCGTGCGCAAGCACGCGCGACACAAGGACACGGAGATCCACCTGTTGCCCGCGGGCGCCCACGTCATCACGCGCGGCGTCGCGAAGGACCAGGTCTGTACCCTCGTGACCAAGTTCGTGGAACGGAATTCGGGTGGGGTGCGGCTGGCCGTCGTTCCCGACGCCCCGCCGGCCGATCTCACAACTGATCCATCGTGAAGCGGAAGGTCTCGTCCAGTTTCTGAATCTGCTTCGCCAGGTCCCGCAGCCGCGTCTTGAGCTCGGGATCCTTCGTCTTCAGGTATTCCGAGTACATGTCGAGGAACTGATCCTGCAGCGTGCGCAGCTCGCGGTTGGTCTCGAAGCGGTCAATGGACCGCTCGAGGTGGTAGACGTCGCCGCTCGAGAGCCGCTCCAGGATGTTGAAGTACTCTCCGCGCATGTGACTCAGGATCTGCACATACTGCTCGAACCCGCGCGATAGTTTCTCCAGCACCTCCGAGATGGCGGTCGCCTTGCGGAACATGTGCTGGCTGTAGGAATAAGCGAACTGGTAGTACGCCTTGGCGCGCCCGATGTAGACCTCTTCGTTGTCCTTGAGGAAGGCGTCCTTCGATCCCGGACGGGCGCCGTCGGCGTTGCGGAAGATGCCGATCGAGATCAGCAGGAAGTCGGCGTTGGTCTTGTAGATGGTGTACTTGAGCCGGACGTCCTCCGAGCGCTGGATCTTGTCGAAGAGATCGCTGTCGTAGCGCGACAGGTACTTGCGCGTGCGCTCGTGGTGCTCGGGGTTCATGAACGACGTCAACAGGTTGGCCAGGTACATGTTGACGTCTTCGTCGTAGTAGTTCTGGTTCGACGGGTTCCCCGATTCGAGGCGGCTGTAGAGCAGGCAGTTCATCATGAAGAAGAACGTGGGTTCGACTTCACGCGTCCCGCCCGGGCCCAGGGAAATATGGTTTCCGCCTTCCATTCGCTGCGATGTGCTCCTGGTTGCGACCCGCGCGCCGTTGGAGGCGCGCTTCCGGCGAATCGATTCGAGTTCTGCAAGGCGTATGCCTGACAACCGCAAGATAATGCCCGCGGGTCGCCCGGAGCACCCCGGACCCACTGTCTCATAGACACTTATTCCGCTTTCTTGCCCCGGCCGGGGCCCTCGGGATTCCCCTTCGGTCCCTCAGGATTTTCGCGTATAATAGAGCGGTGCGCGACCGGCTATGCGCTTGTAAGGCATTGATTTCAAACTGGATGCGCGCATCGATCGCCATGGCAACTACCCGGCAGCCGGGGTCCGCCGCGGTCGCAACAGGGGGTAGAGTGTGAAAATAGGTTTTCTGCAGCTGCGGCCCCAGTTCGGCCGCGTCAAAGAGAACGTTCGCGCCGCGAAGTCGATGCTGGTCGGCCTCACCGACGCGACCGTCGTCCTTCCCGAGCTCTTCAACACCGGTTATCTCTTCCGAAATATCGAAGAAGTGCGGGATCTCGCCGAGTCGACGACCACGGGATTCACCGTCACCGAGCTCAAGAAGGTGGCGACGGCACAGCGCCTGAACCTCGTGTTCGGGATGGCCGAGGCGAAGAACAAGAAGTACTTCAACTCGTCGGTCCTCATCACGTCGAAGGGGAAGGTCGAGGTGTACCAGAAGGCCCACCTGTTCGACCGCGAGAAGCTCTTCTTCCAGCCCGGCACGGGCACCTTCCGCGCGTACCCGGTCGAAGGCGGCAACATCGGCATGATGATCTGCTTCGACTGGTTCTTCCCCGAGGTGTCGCGCATCCTCGCCCTCGAGGGCGCGCAGGTGATCTGCCACCCCTCGAACCTGGTGCTCCCGTGGTGCCAGGACGCGATGCGCACGCGCTCGCTGGAGAACAAGGTCTTCTCCGTCACGGCGAATCGCATCGGCCTCGAAAAGCGCGGCAACATTTCCCTCACCTTCACGGGCAAGAGCCAGATCGTCACCCCGAAGGGCGAGGTGCTCGCGCAGGCGAGTGAGCGGAGCGAATCGCTCAAGGTGGTCGACGTCGACCCCAACGAGGCGCTCGACAAGACCGTGACCGCCAACAACGACCTGTTCAAGGACCGCAAGCCCGCGCTGTACAAGGCGCTTCTTCGCAACGTCCGCTAGAGTTTCCGGGACGGGTCACTTGTCCCTGAAAAAGCAACGCGAGGGATGATGGCAGCGTGCAAAGTGCACGCGAACACATCCCTCGCCGTCTTCTTCCTCCCGGTTGTATCCCATTCTTCCCACGTGAGTTGCCCCGTGCGGCGCGTGCGCCGCGGCGGGCCCTCTCCCGGCATGCTCCTTGCGTGACGGCCTCGCGCGCACTGCGTCCCGGCATCGCCATGCCGCGGCGCGCGATCGCAACGCAGTCAACTCAAGGAGCACACCGTGGATCGCAAGAAGCCCTCGCTCACATCGCCGTGGAAGGTCGGCTTTCTGGTCGCCCTGCTGCTCGTGGTCACATCGCTCGGCGTGAGCTACTTCATCACCGGCACATTCGGCATCACCTGGCACTGGATCCATATTGGCGGGCTCTCTCCGGCGACGTGGACGTTCAACACCGGCGCATTCCTCGAAGAGATGGGGCCGCTCCTGGTCCTGACGGCGCTGCTGGCGTTTGCGTCCTACGTGCTCGTGGCCGGCGCGGTGCGCCGCTACAAGGCCTACGTCGATTCCGGCGTCGAGTACAAGCAGCTGCTCAAGTCGATCAAGAGCATCGACGACCTCGAGGACGACGCCATCCTCGACCGGCTCAAACAGCACCCCGAGCTGCGCGAATTCATGATGGGCATCCGCCACAAGGTGGCGGCCCACGAGAAGAACCACGGCGAGCGCGAACGACGCCCCGCCCCGGCGGCGGCGTCGGCCGAGCGCGACGAGCGCCCGCGCCTGCAATCCGAAGCGGCGATGCTCGCGAGCGCCATCGCCGGTGGCAAAGAAGCGTTCGCGTCCGACATCGCCCTCACCGTTCCCGAGCTCAAGCAGATCGAACGCGCGGCGCGCAACGCCTTTGCGCGCGCGTCCGACGCCCCCGCGCCCGTTGCCGCGCCCGCTCCCGCGACGGCGCCATCACCGGAGCTCGAGTCCCTGCGCGCCAGCGTGCGCGCCACGGCGCGCTCGATCCGGCTCGACGTCGACGCGTGCACATCGGGTGCGCGCGAGCTCGAGGCGGCGCTCGGCGGCGTCAGCGAGGCGCTGAAGGCGGCCCCGGCGAAGCCCGCCGCGAGCGGGAATACCGGCGACATGCAGAAGCGCGTCGATCTCATGGTCGACGCCCTCGCCGCGCTGGGTGAAGAGACGAAGCGCATTGCGATTGCATCCGCCATGCAGGCGACGGGCGGACCCGAAGCCGACGCCATCAAGGTGGCGGACGAGCTCAAGACGCTGGCGAAGCGGTTCAACACCGTGGCGCAGCACTGGCGCGAGACGGCGCCCACGCTCAAGCAGGCGCTGGGCGGCGGCAACGGCGACCGCCCGGTCGACGGCAAGGCCGCCGCGGCCGCGTCGTCGGCGATTGCGAAGACGCGCCTGTGGACCGAGCGCACCATCGCCATGGCCGAACACGCGCGCTCGCTCGAACGCGCCATCGGTGCGGTCGATCGCGAGCAGGCCGATACCTCGCGCGCGGCGGTGTCGAACGTTGACCTGGCCGACGAGCCCGTCGCCGGCGCCGATGTCGCGCCGCCGGCCGGGGACACGGGTGACGAATTCATCACCCGCAACAACTCCGACATGTTCGCGAGCGACGATGACGGCGATGTGAATCTCGCCGACGTGCCCGGCTTCGAGAAGGAGCACCGCTTCTTCGGCGATTCCGCCGCCGCAACCGCGTCAACCGATGACGGCTTCGAGGTTGATCGCGCCGACGATGAGCGCTTCGATGTCGGCTCCACGGAAGAACCTGCGGTCGCTGCGGCGCCCGCCGCGGCCGAGCCGCAGAACAACAACCATGACAATGATGGCTTCCTCACCGGGCCGCGCCCGGTGGTGTCGCCGAAGAAGATCGAGCGCCCCGCCGCCGCCAAAGCGGCGCGCCCCGCCGCGCCCGCACCGGCTCCCGCGCCCGAGCCCGTGCCGGCAACGGCAACCGCGACCGCGACGCTCGATCCGGATGCCGATGCCATCGATCTGTACCAGCTGGGCGCCATCGACTGCGTCCAGACCGCGTAGGAGCAACCCGGTGACGCTCGACAGCCGCACATTGTTTGCAAAGCAGGTCCGGTCACAGTGCGAGACGCTGTGCGAGCTGCTCGCGTGCACGGCGGGACATCCCGTGCCCGAGGCCGTGCTCGAGCGCTGCAAGGTGGGCGTGCGCATGCTGGCCGGCACCATGGCGGTGGTCGGGCTCGACGACTGGGCGAAGCTGCTCGAGGCGGTGCACCAGCTGCTCGTGGTTCACGGCGATCGCCGCCTCCCGTGGGATGACCGCATGGCCCAGCTCGTGTTCGAGCTGATCGAGAAACAGGAGCTCCTCGCGTCGTGCCACGAGCTCTCGGGCGAGGAAGCCGGCCGCCAGT
>DASVAK010000039.1:0-4830 GCA_036376395.1 Candidatus Krumholzibacteriia bacterium | reverse complement strand
CGTCGGTCGCAACGGCCACGGCAAGACCACCGTGTTCCGCATGATCCTCGACGAAGTGCACCCCGACGGCGGCGAGATCCTGATCCCGAAGCGCTACCGCATCGGGCACCTCGACCAGCACATCCGCTTCAGCCAGCCCACGGTGCTCGAGGAAGCGTCGCGCCGCGGGCTGCCGGAGGACCAGCGCGACCAGACGTGGCGCGCCGAGGCCATCCTCTTCGGCCTCGGATTCGGCAAAGACGACATGGACCGCGCGCCCGAGCTGTTCTCGGGCGGGTTCCAGGTGCGATTGAACCTGGCCAAGGTGCTCGTCTCCGAGCCCGACCTCCTGCTCCTCGACGAGCCGACCAACTACCTCGACGTGGTGTCGATCCGCTGGCTCGAGCGCTTCCTGAACCAGTGGAAGACCGAGCTCATGCTCATCACCCACGACCGCTCTTTCATGGACCGCGTCGTCACGCACACGGTGGCGATCCACCGTCGCCGGGCGAAGAAGATCCTGGGCGACACCACCAAGATCTACGAGCAGATCATCCAGGAAGAGGAGATCTACGAGAAGACGCGCGCCAACGACGAGCGCAAACGCCGGGACATCGAGCGCTTCATCGAGCGTTTCCGCGCCAAGAACTCGCTGGCGACGCGGGTGCAGTCGCGCATCAAGATGCTGGCGAAGCACGAGCGCCTCGACGCGCTGGCGCGCATCCAGACCCTGGACTTCGCTTTCCACGCCGCGCCCTTTCCGGCCAAGGTGGTGCAGCGCGTCCAGCATCTCTCCTTCGGCTACGACGGCGGCCCCGACCTCTTCAGCAACCTGAGCCTCGAGATCCACGACCACGACCGCATCTGCGTCATCGGTCCCAACGGCAAGGGCAAGTCGACGCTGCTGCGCGTGCTGGCGGGCCAGCTCCCGGCGCGCTCGGGCACCATCACCAACCATCCGCGTGCGGTGGCGGGATACTTTGCGCAGACCAACGTGCACACGCTCCACGACAAGAGCACGGTGATCGAAGAGATCCAGAACGCGGACCGGTCGTGCCTGCCGCAGACGGCGCGCGACATCGCCGGCGTGATGATGTTCGAGGGCGACGCGGGGTTGAAGAAGATCGGCGTGCTCTCGGGCGGCGAGAAATCGCGCGTCATGCTGGGCAAGCTCATCGTCACACCGGCGAACCTGCTGCTGCTCGACGAGCCCACCAACCACCTCGACATGGATTCGTGCGACTCGCTCCTCGCGGCCATCGACGCCTTCGAGGGCGCGGTGGTGATCGTCACCCACAACGAGATGTTCCTGCACTCGCTGGCCACGCGCTTCATCGTGTTCGACCGCGGTCGCGCGCGCGTGTTCGACGGCAGCTACCAGGACTTCCTCGATACCATCGGCTGGGAGAGCGACGACGACGAGGCGCCGACCGCACACCGCCCGGGTGTCACGACGGTGCACGAGAATCCACCCGTGTCGATCGCCGCGCCCACGAAGGAGAAGACGCGACCAGCGCCACCCGCCACGCCCGCGGATCGCAAGGCGGAGCGCCAGGCGCGCGCGAAGTTCGTGCAGGAGCGCGCGAAGGTGCTCGCGCCGCTGGAAAAGCGCGTCGCGCAGATCGAGACGCTGATCGCGACGCTGGAGAGAGACCGCGAGAAGACGTTCGCCGCGCTCGCGGAGGCGTCGTCGCTCGGCGACGCGCGCGCCATCGCCGAGCTCTCGAAGAAGTCGAACGAGATTGGGCCGCAGATCGACTGGGCCTACGGCGAGCTCGAAAAGGTCACCACCGAGCTGGAGGCCGCGGCGCGCCGTTTCGACGACACGTCCCGGGCGTAGAACCCTCCCCCGTACCGGGCCAAAATCCGGTATGATGCAGGTATCCCGCCGGACCCGCCCGCGCGCGATCAAGGATTCCCATGAACCTGGCCCGACTTCTCCCCGCCGCCGCCGCGCTGGCCGTGCTGCTGGCATCGTGCAGCGACGACCCGCTCGGACCGAGCGGCCCCTACTCGCCGCCGGAATACCACGCTACGCTGCAGTCGCTGGACACGCCGTTCTCCGGCGTCACCGGAACCGGAAAAGGGGACATCTACGCGCTGGGAGGAATTCTCCTGCGCTACGACGGCTCCACGTGGAAACCAATGCCCGGGCCGCGTGAGTTGGACTCGTGGCAGAACTTCCTGGTCGGATTCGACGACGGCGGACTGGCGGCCTCGGACGGGCGGGACGTGTCGCTTTTCCACGATGGTTCATGGACCCCCATCGAGCGCGTTCCCGATTATTCGAACGCGTTCTGGGGGCGCGCGTCGGACGATCTCTACGCGATAAACTGGAACGGCCTCTACCACTACGACGGCACCTCGTGGTCGCTGCTACCGCTTTCCGCCAACGGAGAGCTCCGCGCAATTGCCGGCGACGAAACCGGCCATCCCATCATGGCGGGAACGCGGGGCCGGATCGATCGCTTCAACGGGGTCGATTGGACGTCAACCAACCTCGACACGACAGGATGGTTCGGATCGATTGCCGTGACGTCATCGGGGCGCACATTCGTTTCGGATGGCGCGCGTATCTTCGAAGTGGCCGCGGGAGATTCCCTCGCCCTCATCCTGTCCGATCAGATCTATGATCCCCGGCTGTGCACCGACGGCGAAGTGCTTTACGCCGCCGGACGCAGTCCGTACGAGTGGGGCACGTATCGCGTTGCCGAATACCGTGACAACACCTGGCGCGCCGTCGACCAGGGCCAGGGCTACATGCGAAGCTTCTGGGCCGGCCACGGTGAGCTCGCGGGTGTCGGCGAGAACAACTTTATCTGGCATGGGACCGCGAGTGGCGGTGACCAGGTCGAGCTGCCACCGGTGCGGCGCGGGCTCGCGGACGCGGTCACCATCGGCGATGCGATTTACGCCGTGGGGGAAGGCGCGTACCGATACCAGGACGGCGAATGGACCGACCTCGACAAGGAGTACATCACGCGCAACCCGGCCCGTGGCATTGGCGGACGCCGTTCCGACGATATCTACGCCGTCGGCTCCGAGATGATCCTGCACTACGACGGCCGTTCCTGGCAGTGGGTCAACAGCGGTCTGGGCGAAGAGCTGCGGAGCGTATGGGTTGGACCCGAAGGACACGTGGTGGCGGTGGGTTGGGGTCCCGTGATCGTCGAATATGACGGCACCACCTGGACCAAGAAGGAAATTCCTCTCTCGGGCGACCTCAACGACGTCACGGGAGTCGGCAACACCGTCTTTGCGGTGGGCGGCGGCCTCGCCGGCGTGCGCAAGAACAATCACTGGTACTTCAGCCGGCCCTCGGGCTGGGCCTTGAATGCCGTGTGGGCGTATGCCGAGGACCGCGCCTACGCGGTGGGCAACGAGGACAATACGCTCTGGACCTACGACGGGTCCCGATGGACACCGTCACCCATCGAAGGTCCCGCCATGCCTTCCATGAGCGGCATCTGGGGCACGTCGCCGAGCAATCTCTTCATCCTCGATTACTACGGCACACTGGTTCACTTCGACGGCAGCGGCTGGCGTGAAGAAGAGAGAATCTTCGGCGCCGGCATGCGCGCAATCACCGGGACCCCTCACGAGGTGCTGACCCTCGGCGACACCGGCTCCATCCTGTATCGCAAGTAACACTTCCCTGCGCGCATCGCCGCGCGGCTGATTTCCCTCACATGGTTCGCTGTATTGCGCCGTCTCCGCGCCGTGGGTTCCTTTCCTGTACCCCCCGGCACCCGCAACCGATCGAAGGAGCAACCGACCATGAAGATGCACTCGACCCTGATGGCGCTGACCGCCGCACTCGCGATCAGTACGCTGGCCCTTACCGGGGCCTCGGCAGCGCCGCAAGCTGCCACGAAAAAGACCACGCCCCAGGCGCAGCCCACGAAGCCGCACACCACGACTCCCGGCCATTCCGGCATGACGCATGGCGACCGCTTCGACAGCGCGTCGTACAAAGCGCGCTCCGAGATGACCCGACTGTGGGCCGAGCACGAAGTCTACGTTCGCAATTACATCGTGTGCGCATCGGTCGGCCTCCCGGAAACACAGGTCATCTCGAACCGACTCCTCGAGAACGCAAACGAGATCGGGATGTCGCTTCAGCCGTATTACGGAGTCAGCGCGTCGCAGAAGCTGACCGCGCTCATGCGTGACCACGTGGCGATTCTCTCCGAGCTGATCCAGGTTGCCTCGGGCAGCACCGTGAGCACGCTTGGCACGGGCGCCAGCGGCGCCACGGGTTCGACGGGCACCGGTGATACGAACTCGAGCGGCAGCTACGGGACCCCCGGCACGACCGGCACGGGCGCCGCGAGCAGCGACCGCACCAACACCAATGGCAGCACCGACCGCAACATGGGCGGCACGACCGGTTCCACCACGACGCCGCCGACGAGCGGCTCGAACAACGGCGTGTACGGGACGACCCGCAACACCACACCGGCCACGCCAAGTGTCATCACCAATCCGAACATCGACAAGGACAAGCTCTCGGAAGTTCAGCGCCGCCTCGAGACCAACGGAAAGAACATCGCGGCGTTCTTGAACAGCTCGAATCCGAACTGGAAGCAGAGTGACCTCGAGGGCATGCTGCAGCAGCACGTCGATCACGTCGTCGCGCAGGTCACCGCGCGAGCAAACGGCGACTGGCAGGGCGACCTGCAGGCACTCGACCAGTCGCTCGAGCACACTTTCAAATTTGCCGACACGCTGAGCTACGGGATCGAGCGCCAGTTCCCGGATCGCTTCGCGCAGGCAGCACGGTAATGAGAAAGGCCGGCGCTCCAGGTGGATCCGTAGTCGTGCTGTAGTAAAATTCGCGACTGCGCGGCA
>DASVAK010000030.1:0-2263 GCA_036376395.1 Candidatus Krumholzibacteriia bacterium | reverse complement strand
AGCCGCGCGAGGGCGCACCCGCTCCGCGCATCCTCATGTCCGCTCTGAATCTCGACGACGAAACGCAGCGCCGCTCGCTGCTGGCGCACAAACCGCGCACCATCGCCATCCCGCGCAGCGAGAAAACTGTGAGCTACGATCCAATGAAGCGCATCGGCATTGGCGTCTCCAAACTGGGCGCGAGCAAAGCCGCCGCGATCGGCGCGTACCAGGTTGCCATCACCGAGCTGGCCGCGCGCCAGCCCGCCCCGTAAACGCCTGCACGTCATTGTGAATTGAAATCCTGATTATTACGTTGCCCTTACCGACCACGGTGGATCCCCACATAGATCCGGGCAAGGGCACATGCAGTCACATCGCACATCCCATGGGGATCGTGCGCCACGCCCCCTGGCGCGCATCATTGGCGCAGCAATCGGCCTGGTCGTCGTGCCGGCACTGTTCTTCGTGCTGCTCGAGGGCGGGCTTCGCCTCGGCGGCTACGGCGTCAACACGGACCTCGTCCTCGACGACGACGGCGGCACCTGCCACCTCAACGCCGACGTCGCGCAACGCTACTTCTCCCCGCCGCTTCGTTCGATCCAACCGTCGATCGGGTTTCGCGTATTCGACCGCGCGAAGACGCCCGGTGCACTTCGCGTCTTCGTGCTGGGTGAATCGACGACGGCGGGGTTTCCTTTCCACGTGAACGGCTCGTTCGCGGGCTTCCTGGAAGACGAGCTGCGCGCCGCCTACCCGGCTCGCGACATCGAGGTCATCAACTGCGGCATGTCGGCGATCTCGTCGTACGTCGTCCTCGACTTCGCGCGCCAGCTCGTCGACTACCAGCCCGATCTTTTCCTCGTCTACACGGGCCACAACGAGTTCTACGGCGCGCTGGGCGCGGCCTCCGCCCGCGCGGCGCGCCCCTCGCGCGCGCTGACCCTGCTGGAGATGAAGCTCGCCAACCTGCGCACCTACCAGCTGGTGTGCAACACCATCTTCCGCCTGCGCCCCGGCCCGGCCAGAGGAACGAGCGGGCAATCGCTCATGGCGGCGATGATCGGGAACGAGGAAGTCCGGCCCGATTCACGGCTCCACCGCGAAGCGGAAGCGAGTTTCCGCGCCAACCTCTCCGGCATCATCGAGGTGGCGCAGCAGCACCACGTGCCCGTGATCGTGGCGACGGTGACGAGCAACCTGCGCGACTTCCCGCCCTTTGACGGCCAGGACGCCGCGGCCCACTACCGGCGCGCGCAGGCGCTGGCGGCGGACAGCACACAAACCGACGCCGCGCGGCTCGAGTACATCCGCGCCCGCGACCTCGACACGGTCCACTTCCGTGCCTGCAGCCGTTTCAACGACATCATTCGCGAGGTGACCACCGCCCACCATGCGCCGCTCCTCGACATGGACGCGGTGTTCGCCTCGCACACTCCACGACGGGTGCCCGGGACCAATCTGTTCCTGGAGCACCTGCACCCCAACCTGCGCGGCGCGATGCTCATGGCAGACGCGTTTCTCGACGTAATGCAGTCAGAAGGCATCGTGCCGCGCAACAGCGCACCGGAGCGTTCCTTCGAGCAAGCGCTCCGTGACGCGTGCATCACGCCGCTCGATCTCGAGCTCGCGCGCCAGCGCATCGTGTCGATGACGTCGCAGCCGCCGTTCGCGCGCGCCTTCGGCGACCACGGCGAATTCCCGAAGGCGACCCGCGACGTCGAGCAGATGGCGCGCCGCATCCTGGAGCGCGACATCGACCTGGCCGCCGCGCACGAGGCCATGGGCCGCGAGTACCTCGCGGCGAAAGACCTCGTCGCCGCGCTGGCCGAGTTCCGCGCGCTCGCGAAGATCTATCCGCTCTCGCCCTCGGGGCCGATCAACACGGCGGACATCCTGCTGCAAATGCGCCGGCCCGCCGACGCGATTCCGTGGTACCGCACCGGCCTCGCCCTCGACCCCGGCTCGGTGCAGACGCGGCTCCACCTGGCCATGGCGTACAACGCCGCCGGCGACACCCGCGACGCGCTCGCGGAATGCAACCGCATCCTCGCCATCGATCCCAACAACACGCAAACGCGCCGGCTGGTACAGCGCCTCCGCGCGAGCAACGGCTGAGCAGGGAGAACCCGATGGCAATCAGGCACGACATCGAGCGCTTCGGCATCGTGAAGGAAGTGTGGGACTACGTTCGCTACCGCCGGATGATCTGGATGGGGATGATCATCCTGCTGTTCGCGATGCTCAGCATTTTCATCGTGCTGGTGGAGGGCTCGGCCATCGC
>DASVAK010000026.1:0-6949 GCA_036376395.1 Candidatus Krumholzibacteriia bacterium | reverse complement strand
CGGATGCAGAACTCGTTCATGTTCGACAAGGGCTATATGGACCTCCTCCACACCAATACCGTGACCGTCGTTGACCGCCACTACAACGACGTACTGAAGGAGGGGAACATCATCGTGTGCAGCCCGATGATCGACGTCGTGGCGGTGCTCGACCGGGAACAGCGCCGGGTCGTGTGGGAATGGGGCCCGGGTGAGCTCGAAGGGCCGCACAACCCGCGCGTGCTCGACAACGGCAACATTCTGATCTTCGACAACGGGCTGCGGCGCCGGTACTCGCGCGTGATCGAGTTGGATCCCACGACCAAACGCATTGTATGGAGTTATGAGGACGAGCATCCGGAGAAGTTCTACAGCCCGGTATGCGGCGCGTCGCAACGCCTCCCGAACGGAAACACGATGATCACCGACACGGTCGGTGGACGGGTTTTCGAAGTGACCGCGGACGGGGAACTGGTGTGGGAATTCTATACGCCGCTGCCGGGAGACGAGGATCTTTCGGCTTCCCGGCCCACGATCTACCGTATGGAGCGGATTACCGATTACAAATCGTTGCCGGGGCTGAACGGAATTTCACCCTGGCCGTCGGCTCAACGAAGCGTGGACCGCCGTGGTGGAAACGGATAGAATGCCTCGAACGGCGGCATAGCCAAGTGGTAAGGCGACGGTCTGCAAAACCGTTACTCTCCGGTTCGAATCCGGATGCCGCCTCCATCCTTTTTTCTCCCTGAACACACGATTGATTGCCCGGCCGGGGACACACACCGGACGTGCACAAAAAAAGGGCCCGCCGTTGCCGGCGGGCCCTTCCTGGCGCCATGAAGCGCGAACTGGCGTTTAGCGATAGAGCGACTTGACCTGTCCCCAGGTCGCCGGCCTGGTAGCCACCGAGCCGCAGTGTCCCGGGCCGATGATACCGTTGTTGTAGTCGTCCAGGGTCTGGGTCGTCGCGCTGGTGCTCGACGGATCCAGGTAACCGCCGCCGATCGGCGGGATCACGAGCGAGCCGATGAGCGCATCCGCGTTCGCGATCGCTGCCGACGCCGCCGACGGATCCGCGCCGTTCGCGATGTTGAGCTTGGCCGCGATCAGCTGGTGCGCCAGGCTGATGAGACCGTTGCCACCCACCGACGATCCGAGGATCGCGAGGCACTCGGCCTTCGTGTACACAACCGTGCCGAGCGTCAGCGAGGTAACCGGCCACGCTTCTTCGTGATTCTTCCAGTAGCCCTGCGTGTACGTGCAGTTCTGAGACACGGTGGTCTCGTCGCTCACGACCGTGCTGAGCTGGCTGCCGGAGGTTCCGTTCTCGTCGTTCGCGAAGGCCGCGAAGTAGTAACGGACGCCGCTGTCGAGCTCGCCCGTCGAACCCGCGACGCCGGTCTCGAGCTGAAGGTCGCCGATCTCGACGCGAATGGTCTGGTACGGCGCGAGTGCGAACGTGGTGACTTCGCCGCCGAACGTGTTGAGCGTCGGCGTCCCGGTGAACGACGCGGATTCTTCACCCGCGGTCGGCTGCACGGGGAACACGCCGCCGTTTCCATAGAACGTCGACTGATCGATCCAGCGCACCGTGAAACCATACGGCGCGCCGCTCGCTCCGGCGGTGATGTAGATGGTCTGCTTCCCGTGGCCGCTCGAACCGGTCGACAGCGCCGGTGTGTCGAGCGCAGCGGAAGCGACGGACACAATTAATAGAGAGAATAATGCGGTGAGTACTGCAAGACGATGCCAGTGCTTCATAGTGCCCTCCAGGGCGTTTGTCGGGTGCACTTCCTGCAAAATCGTGTGAGATGTCTTTAGTAGACGGCTCGCCAACTCACACCCGCCCATGCTGCTGTATGACAGCCCCCCAACTACATCCGTGGGCGTATTTTCAGACTGAGTAGGAGTTTACCAGTATATGTTCTGATTTACAAGCAAATAGTTCTCCCGTCCCCGGCCACTTTTCCCGGTGCAGCAAGGCGGGTGGATTTGAGAGAATGCGCCGCGATGTCCATGACTGTGGGGGTGATCGGAGGCGGACCGGCCGGCCTGTACCTCGCCATCCAGCTGGCGCTGCGCGATCGCGCGACGCGCGTCCGCGTGGCCGAGCGCAACCGTCGCGGCAGCACATTTGGTTGGGGCGTCGTGTTTTCCGACGGCACGCTGGGACGACTTCGCGACGCCGATCGTGTCACTTACCAGCAGATTACGGATCGTTTTGTCCATTGGGATGACATCGAGATCTATTACCGCGGTCGAGTCATCCGCTCGGGCGGACATGGCTTCTGTGGCATCGCGCGGCAGGCGCTCCTCGACATCCTGACCGAGCGCGCCGAGGGGCTCGGGGTGAGCGTCGAGTTCGAGCGGGAGCTGTCCGACGAGCGGGCCTTTGCCGATGCCGACGTGGTGGTGGCCGCCGACGGTATCAACAGTGGCGTGCGGCGCCGCTTCGAGCGGCACATCGAGCCCGACATCGACGTGCGCGCGTGCAAGTACATCTGGCTCGGGACGCACCGGCCCTTCGATGCATTCACCTTCTACTTCGTGGAGAGCAATCACGGCTGGTACCAGGCGCATTGCTACCCGTTCGCCGACGGCTGGAGCACGTTCATCGTCGAGACCTCCGAAGAGGTGTGGCGCGCGGACGGCCTCGACCGCGCCTCCGGCGAGGAAAGCATCGCGTTCTGCGAGCGGCTGTTCGCCCGCCATCTCGACGGCCATTCCCTGGTTTCCAATGCCGAGCATCTGCGCGGCTCGGCGGCGTGGCTCAATTTCCCGCGCGTGAACTGCGCGCGATGGCATCACGGCAACGTGGTGCTGCTCGGTGATGCGGCCGCCACCGCGCATTTCTCGGTGGGTTCGGGCACGCGCCTCGCCATGGAGAGCGCGGTCGCGCTCGCGGAACGATTGCTCGAGCCCGACGGTGGATCGCTGGCCGAACGGCTGTCGCGCTACGAAACCGAGCGCCGCGTCGAGGTGCTGCGACTCCAGAACGCGGCGCGCAACAGCACCGAGTGGTTCGAGCAGGTGGCGCTCAAGGCGCACCTCGAACCGGAACAGTTCGCCTACAGCCTGGTGACGCGGAGCCAGCGCGTGAGCCATGAATCGCTGCGCGCGCGCGATGCCGGCTATCTCGCCGGGTTCGAGCGCTGGCTGTGCGCGAAGGCGACGCACGGAGCGCGCGCCGATGCCGCGCCGCCGATGTTCCTCCCCGTCGAGCTCGGGTCCGTGACGCTGCCCAATCGCGTGGCGTGCTCGCCCATGGCGATGTACAGCGCGGTGGACGGCGTGGTGAACGATTTCCACCTCGTTCACCTGGGAGCGCGCGCGCTGGGCGGCGCGGGATTGCTGTTCACCGAGATGACGTGTGTCTCGCCCGAGGGACGCATCACGCCCGGGTGCGCCGGGCTCTACACCGACGAGCAGGCGCGCGCGTACCGCCGCATCGTCGAGTTCGTGCACGGGAACAGCAACGCGGCGTTCGCGCTGCAGCTCGGGCACTCGGGGCGAAAGGGCTCCACGCGGCGGATGTGGGAGGGCGACAACGAACCCCTGCTGGAAGGGAACTGGCCCGTCATGTCGGCCTCGCGCGTGGGCTGGAGCGGGGAGAACCAGGTTCCGCGCGAGATGACGCGCGAGGACATGGATCGCGTGCGTGACGAATTCGCTGCCGCGGCGCGCCGCGGGATCGACGCCGGCTTCGACATTCTCGAGCTGCACGCGGCGCACGGCTACCTGCTCTCGAGCTTCATTTCGCCCATCACCAACCGGCGCACCGACGGCTACGGCGGGTCGCTCGCCAACCGGCTGCGGTATCCGCTCGAGGTGTTCGCGGCCCTGCGCGAGGTCTGGCCGGCGGAGCGGGCGGTCGGCGTGCGCATCTCGGCGACCGACTGGGCGCCGGGCGGCATCCGCGTCGAGGACAGCATCGACATTGCGCGGGCGTTCCGCGAGGCGGGAGCCGCGTTCATCGACGTCTCGACCGGGCAGGTGACGATCGACCAGCGCCCGGTGTACGGTCGCATGTTCCAGGTGCCCTTCGCGGAGCGCATCCGGCTCGAGCTCGGTATGCTCACGCTCGCGGTCGGGAACATCTACGAACCCGACCACGTGAACAGCATCGTCGCCGCGGGGCGCGCCGACCTGTGCCTGCTCGCGCGCCCGCACCTGTGGGATCCAATGTGGACGCTGCGCGCCGCCGCGCAGCTCGGTTACGATGGCGTGCACTGGCCCGACCCGTACCGGTCGGGGCGCCGCCAGCTGGAGACGCTGATGCGCCGCGCCCGCGAGGCGAACGAGCCGATCTGACCATGAACGACCATCCGCCCATCCCGGACTACGACCGCCTGCCCGATCTCGCAGAGCGCCACGTGATCGTCACCGGCGCGAGCCGGGGGATCGGCCTGGCCATCGCGCGCGCGCTCGCGGAGTGCCGCGCGCGTGTCTCGCTGGTGAGCCGGACCGCGCGCGATATCGAGTCGGCGCGCGCCACGCTGGCGAACGCCGCGGAGCACGCGGCGTTCGCGACCGACGTCACCGACGCCGGCGCGGTGGACGCGATGGTGGAAGCCGCCGCGGCGCGCCTCGGCCCCGTATTTGCGCTCGTGAACAACGCTGGCACGGGCGATGCGGTGGCGTTCGTCGATGGCGACGACGCACACTGGCGGCGCATGATCGACGTGAACCTGATGAGTGCGGTATTCTGCACGCGCGCGGTGCTGCCCGGTATGATCCAGCGGCGCGAAGGACGCGTCGTGAACATCGCGAGCACCGCCGCCATCCGCGGCTACCGCCACGTGGCCGCGTACTCCGCAGCCAAGCACGCGCTGCTCGGGCTGACGCGCTCTCTCGCGCGCGAGGTGGAGCGTGACGGGGTTTTGGTTCGCGCAGTGTGCCCCGGTTACACGGAGACGGACCTGCTCGCGGAATCGATCCGCGCGGCCAGCCGCCGGACGGGGAAGAGCGAGCAGGAGATCCGCGCGCGTTTCGAATCGTCCAACCGCGGCGGCCGCCTGGTGCGGACGGACGAGATCGCGCACGCCGTCGCCTGGCTGTGCGGCGAACGCGCGGTTGACTTGAGCGGCGCGGGCTTCGTCCTCGACGGCGGGCCGCCGGAGGTGCTGGATTGAATCCATCCGCGTACAACCCGCGCCATTTCCAGTGGCGCTTCGCCGACGGCGTCGCGACCGTCACCCTCGACCGGCCGGAAAAGAAGAACCCGCTCACGTTCGATTCGTACGCCGAGCTGCGTGACACCTTTCGCGCGCTCGGCGCGGTCCCGGACGTGCGCGCGGTGGTCGTGACCGGCGCGGGCGGGAACTTCTGCTCGGGCGGCGACGTGAACGAGATCATCGGGCCGCTGGTGAACATGCCGCACGAGGGGCTCGCGAATTTCACGCGCATGACCGGCGACCTGGTCATCGCCATGATGGAGTGCCCGCAGATCATCGTGGCCGCGATCGACGGCGTGTGCGCCGGCGCCGGCGCGGCCATCGCCATGGCGTCCGACCTGCGTCTCGGGACCGCGCGCAGCCGCGTCGCGTTCCTCTTCGTGCGCGTGGGCCTGGCCGGTTGCGACATGGGCGCGTGCGCGGTGCTGCCGCGGCTGATCGGCCACGGCCGCGCGGCGGAGCTCCTCTATACCGGCCGCGCCATGCCCGGCGACGAGGCCCACCGCTGGGGGTTCTTCAACCGCCTGTGCGAACCCGACGCGCTCCAGGATGACGCCCACGCGTTCGCGCGCGAGCTCGCCGCGGGGCCGATCACGGCGCACCGCGCGACCAAGCGCCAGCTCCTCCGCGAGTGGGACATGGCCGTGCTCGACGCGGTGCGCATGGAAGCCGATGTGCAGGCGCAGCTCATGGAAACGCGCGACTTCCGCCGCGCGTACGAGGCATTCGCCCGGCGCGAGACGCCGCGCTTCGAGGGGGACTGATGGCGGCACGGGGACATCTCGAGTGGCCGTTCTTCGAACCGGCGCACCGCGCGCTCGCGCGCGAGGCGGCGGCGTGGTGCGACAGCGAGCTCGACGCCATCTATCCCGTCGAGGGTGAGGATGCGCGCTGCCGCGCGCTGGTCGCTGCCATGGGCACGGCCGGGTTTCTGCGCCATGCCATCGTCGCGGGGACGGAAGGTTCGATCGACGTGCGCAGCGCCTGCGTGCTCCGCGAAGTGTTTGCGCGCCACTGGGGCCTGGCCGATTTCGCGTTCGCGATGCAGGGCCTCGGCTCGGGCCCGGTATCGCTCTTCGGAACACCGGAGCAGCGCGCTCGTTACTGTGCGCGCGCCGCGGCGGGAAAGGCGATCGCCGCTTTTGCCATCTCGGAAGCGGGCGCGGGATCCGACCTCGCGGCCATCACCACACGCGCGCGGCGCGACGGCGCCGACTACGTGATCGATGGCGAGAAGACGTGGATCTCGAACGCCGGCATCGCCGACTTCTACGTGGTGTTCGCGCGCACCGCCGACACACCGTCGCGCAACCTGGGCGCGTTCGTGGTCGAAGCCGACAACCCGGGCCTGTCCGTGATCGATCGCATCGAGGTGACCGCTCCCCATCCGCTGGGAACGCTCCGCTTCGACGGGTGCCGCGTGCACGAGAGCATGCGCGTGGGCGAAGAGGGCCGCGGCATGGCGGTGGCGCTGGGGACGCTGGACGTGTTCCGTTCCACCGTGGGCGCCGCGGCGCTGGGATTTTCGCGCCGCGCGCTCGACGAGGCACGGCGCCACGCGCGCGAGCGGCGCGCGTTCGGGCGCACGCTCGCCGACCTGGACGGCGTGCGGCGCAAGCTCGGCGCGATGGCGACCGCGATCGATGCGAGCGCGCTGCTCGTCTACCGCGCGGCGTGGACCCGCGACACCACCGGCGGGCGCGTCACCTCGGAGGCGGCGATGGCGAAGAGCTTCGCGACCGAGAGCGCGCAGCGCGTGATCGACGACGCGGTGCAGATCCTCGGCGCGCGCGGCG
>DASVAK010000230.1:0-12279 GCA_036376395.1 Candidatus Krumholzibacteriia bacterium | reverse complement strand
GGGTGCAAGACCACGGCGCACTCGTAACTCCTCATGGATACCTCCCTGTGGACATGAGACCCGGCGGCAGCGGCGTAGCCGGCAACCGGGTAGAGAAGTTTCGGCGTGATTGAAATATGTAAACTAACCGGGGGTGACTATAGGGGATAGCGGCCCGGGAGTCAAGGTGGGCGAGGGGCGGCCTTGATCTCCGCGGGCGAGCCCATCAGAGAGCACATGGCAGGTGGCGGGACGGGTTTATGCGACCGCATCGACCCAACTCGATCGGCTAATCCGTCACTTCTTGAAGGTAGAGGAACCAACCTTCGCCCAGTTCCTTGTAGCGAATCTCGCTGGAGCCCAGGTACACGTCATCCAGCTTCGATACGACCTTGCCAGCCATCCACGGTGGCAGACCGCCCTCCAACCGGACGAACAAGTAGCCTTTCTCTCCGTTGAATTCATGCTCGATCCCGGTACACACGAAACGCACCGACTGACCGGTGTTGTAGATTTCACGTACTGCCAGTTGCTCCATGATCTCGCGCTGATTGTCGTCGCTGGACGCATAGAAGCCATCTCGCATTTGCGCTGACTTCAGCAAGTGCTCGAACGCTGCTCTGTTTTGCGTGAAGCGCCCGATCATCACTTCGTCATCAGGCACCGACATGCATCCAGCGAACGCTGCAACCAACAAGAACGATACGCTAACGTTGCGAAGCATCCTGGCAGTGTAACTTTTTCCGATTATTTTCACACCAGACAATTGCCTGTTTAGTGAAACGTGGCTATATTGTGGTTGTCAGCGCAGTCCTCCCGCGCTGAGTTGTGCACGCTCAACACCGGAGGTTGTGTCATGTCCGCTGTGCTTCGTTCTCTTTCCGATCATGAGCTTCTCTCTCGTACCCGCGCGCTCACCGCCCAGGAGCGAAAGGTCACGCTCAGTCTGCTGCTGCATTTGAATGAAATCGAGCGCCGGTCGCTCTACTTGAAGCAGGGCTACAGTTCGTTGTTCGACTACTGCACCTCTCACCTCAAGCTCTCGGAGTCGGCGGCCATGCGTCGCATCAAGACGGCACGCTGCATCGCACGGTTCCCGGAGGTGTGTGCCCTGCTCGAGGCCGGAGACGTCAACCTGAGCACGGTGTCGCGGGTGTCAGCGATTCTCACGGCGACCAACAAGGACGATGTCCTCATGCGGATCAAAGGCAAGTCACAGCGCGACGTCGATGCAGTCGTTGCGGAGTACGCACCGCGTGCGGCCGTGCCTCCTGATCGTGTACGCACGGTCATGGTGCCGGTCGCGGCGCTGGGCATCCGCACGCCGCGCGTGGCCAACGACGAGTGCAACGAAATTTACCGCCGCAGCGGCGGTAAAGATTCTGCCACTTCGGAAGGTGAGACCCGCACCGCACGTAGCCCGAAACCAGAAACCGAGATGCTCGCCGTCATTGAGTTCTCGGCGCGCGCTCCGTTCATGAAGAAGATGCGCGTCGTCCGATCGCTCGCCGCGCACCGGTTGCAGGGCGCCGTGTCCTTCGAGCACGTGTTCGAGCTGCTGATGGACTACTTCATCGAACGCGAAGATCCGGAGCGACGCCACCAGCGCCGCGAATCACGCGCCGGGGCGGCATCGAAAGCACCGCACGAGAACACCGACCCGAGAAACATCCCGGCGCATATCCGCGACCAGGTGTTCGTACGCGATGGAGGCCGATGCACCTATATCGGGGCCAACGGAAAACAGTGCGAGTCTACTCACGCGCTGCAAGTCGACCACATCATTCCGGTGGCGCGAGGTGGGACGTCGAATATAGAGAATCTCCGGCTATTGTGCGCGAAGCACAACCGGCTGGAGGCGGAAAGGTTGATGGGACAGTGGAGACCCGAAAACAGAGCTACTCGGCCGGAGGCTGCTCTTCCCGCTTCGCATTGAACTTGCTCATCGCCTTGCCGATGCCGTCGAAGAGCCATGAGTCGGCGCAGGCGGTAGCATTTGAAATCATCGCGGCCACCGCCTCTTCTTCTTCGGGTAGGAATTCCGCGAGCACAAACTCGGCGGCGTCCACGCGCGGCGGCACCGGACCGACGCCCAGGCGCAGGCGCGGAAAATCGAGCGTGTTCAGCCGCTCGATGATCGACTTGAGGCCGTTATGGCCCCCGTCGCTCCCGGAGGCGCGCAGACGAATCTGCCCCAGTGGCAGCGCAATGTCGTCGCACACGACCAGCAGCCGCGACGGCGGCAGCGACTCCTCGATCACGATGGGAGCGAGCGCGTCGCCGGAGAGGTTCATGTAGGTGAGCGGCTCGACCAGGAGCCCGTGGCCGCCGCCGAGTCGCACCGGCGCCACGCGCGACTTGCGCGCGGGGTCGCCCCACTTGCCGCGGCGCGCGGCGGCGATCGCTTCCACCACGCGGAAGCCGAGATTGTGTCGTGTGCGCTCGTAGCGAGCGCCCGGGTTCCCGAGGCCTGCAATGACGAATTCGAGCGGCATAATGAAAAACCCCGCGGTGATTCTGCACCACCGCGGGGCTTCGTGCATAGCGCCGGGTCGGCAGCGCTACTTTTTCTCTTTCTTCTCTTCCTTCTTTTCCTTGCCGCCTTCCTTGGCAGCAGCCTCTTCGCCTTCCTCGGCGCCCGGCTTGCGGATCAATTCGGGCTCCGCGGCGCCGGGTTCGGCGACCACGGCGGCGACGGCGGTGGCTTCAACGATCGGCGGAATGACGCCGGCCAGCAGGGTCTCCTCGTCGTCGAGGAATTCGACCTGCGGGTACGTGGCCGCGATGTCCTTGATCTTCACCGAGTCGTGAATGCGCATCGCGCCCACCTCGACCTCGATGGCGTTCGGAATCTCGGTGGGCAGACACAACACGTTCACGCTGCGCGTGCCGTGCTCGAGAATGCCGCCCTGGTCCTTGACACCCACCGGGTTGCCGGTCACATGGACCGGAACCTCGACGCGCAGTTTCTCGTCGAGGCGGATGCGCTGCAGGTCGACGTGGACGAGCTTGCCGCTCGCCGGATGGCGCTGCACGTCGCGGACGATGGCGTTGATGGTCGTGCCGCCGGCGATGGACAGGTCGACGATGGCGCTCTCAGAGTGCTTGCGCAGGATCCCCTTCATCTCGACTTCCGAGACCGAGAGACCCACCGGCTCGTCGTTGCGGCCGTAGAGAACGGCCGGAAGACGACCCGCCATGCGCAGCTTGCGCGCGACACCCTTGCCCGCGCCATCGCGCGGCTCTGATTGAAGCTGATAGCGTTCCATGATCGTTCACCTGCTGGAATCAATCCGGCGTCCCGCCGGATTGGTTACACGAACAACGTACTGACAGATTCGTTGTAATGAATTCTCTTGATCGCCTCGGCGATCAGGCTCGACACGTCGAGCACCTTCACCTTCGGGCACTCGCCGAAGCGGTCGAAGGGCAGCGAGTTCGTCACCACCACCTCGCGAATGGGCGAGTCCATGATGAGCCGGAGCGCGTCGCCGGCGAACACCGCGTGCGTCGCGCACGCCGTCACCGAGTTGGCGCCCTTCTCCTGCACCGCGCGCGCCGCCTTCACCAGCGTGCCGCCCGTGGTGATCATGTCATCGAGAATGATGACGTCGCGACCGCGCACATCGCCGATCACGTTCATCACGTCGATCTGGTCCTTCTCCGACCGGCGCTTGTCGACGATGGCCAGGTCGCAGTCGAGGCGCTTCGCGAACGCGCGCCCGATCTTGGTGCTGCCCACGTCCGGCGACACGATCATCAGGTTGCGGAGCTCGAGCGTCTTGATGTAGTCGAGCAGCACCGGCGCCGCGAACAGGTTGTCGGCCTGGATGTCGAAGAAGCCCTGGATCTGCGTGCTGTGCAGGTCCAGCGTGAGGATGCGGTTGGTGCCCGCCACCTCGAGCAGCTTCGCGACCAGCTTGGCCGTGATCGGCACGCGCGGCTGGTCCTTGCGATCCTGGCGCGCGTACCCGTAGTACGGCGTCACCACCGTGATCCGTTCCGCGGAGGCCAGGAAACACGCGTCGAGCAGGATCAGGAGCTCGAACAGGTTCTCCGCGGGCGGTTGCGTCGACTGGATGATGAAGACATCCACGCCGCGCACGTTCTCGTTGATCTTGCACTGGATCTCGCCGTCGGCGAACCGGTCCAGCGTGACATCACACAGGGGAACACCGAGCTGCTCGGCGACTCTCTCCGCCAGCACCCGGTTGGAGTTCCCGGTCATCAACTTCAATCCGTCCATCGCCATGCCTCGATGATATCGCGGTCGGACGTCCCAGACGCACCCGTGGTTGGGGCGGGAGGATTCGAACCTCCGAATGCTGGGACCAAAGCCCAGTGACTTGCCGCTTGTCGACGCCCCAGGAAAAATCGTGGAGGGGAATTCCGCTCGAACAACGGCCCCGGAGTGCCGGGGCTACCGGACCCGGTCAGCGGTCGGAGCCGTGGTGCGCTTCCACCCGGGCCCGCTCCCGCTCTTTTCTGTATTCGGCGAGAATGATGCGCTCCATCTCCTCGCGGGCCTCGTTGTTGATGGGATGGGCGATATCCTGATACTCGCCATCCTTGCGACGCCGGCTCGGCATCGCCACGAACGTGCCCGTCTTGCCTTCGATGATCTTGAGCCCCCGGATGACAAAGCTGTCGTCCAGGGTGATGCTGGCGAAGGCCTTGAGTTTCGCGTCCTCTCGAAGAGACACTCGTACTTCGGTGATCTTCATCGGGCTACCCTTCCCTCGCAGGCACCCGGGGCGGAAGCTGGTTCGGACCGCTACCGGATGATTATGGCCTGCCTCGCTGTTTTCGCGACTGAGGTGAACAGACCCCTCACCGAGAATCGCCGGGCAATCTCGACGGCTCGCGCTTCTTGCTCGAAGATCGCGTACACCGCAGAACCGCTCCCCGTCATGGACGCAAAACAAGGGTGCTCGGAGAGCAATTCTTCCACGAGCCGGGCGACTTCCGGATACGCCGGCAAAACAGCTGCCTCAAGCGCATTCCGAAACGGCAACCCACCGCGTGGAAACCTTGCCAAGACGGAATTAGCGGTCCTCAGATTAAGTCTGGTCCGGTGGGATGTCAACCCAAAAGTCTGTTGGGAATAAACCCATTGCGTCGAGATGCTCACGTCGGGCTTCACGATCAAGAACCACCCCGATTTGAGCGGTTCGAGGGGTGCCAGGAGCTCTCCCCGACCCCGTCCCAGCATGGTCCCGCCGTGGAGAAAGAAGGGCACATCGCTCCCGATCGAGGCGGCGATCTTCTCCAGGCGCTGGTCGGGAATGTCTAGCTTGAGCCCGTGGCGGACGGCCATCAGGATCCCGGCCGCGTTGCTGCTCCCACCCCCCAGGCCCGCTCCGGCCGGGATGCGTTTTTCGATGCGCATGCGGGCGCCGAGGGATGGCCCGGCCAGCGGGCGCATCGCCACCAGCGCGCGGTGGCAGAGGTTGGTCTCGTTGGTGGGAATGTCGGGAACGGTGCACTCGATCTCGACGCGCCCGTCGGCGGTCAGCTCGAGATCGATCGAGTCGGCCAGGTCGACGCACTGCAGGATGGTCTCGATCTCGTGGTAGCCGTCGTCGCGACGGCGGATCACCTCGAGCGAGAGGTTGACCTTGGCGCGGGTGGTGACGTGAAGTCGCACCGGTTCGATCGCATTTGACGCCGCGGACCGGGCCGCCGCGTCATGCACGCGATGAACACGCGGACCGGGGCGCGGGCTCACTTGCGCGCGTAGTCGCGGAACAGGGCGCCCCATTCCGTGCGCGAGAATTCGCGGATGCGGCTCTTCCCCACCGTCGGGTACCACATCCAGTCGTGGTAGACGTTGGACGCGAACGGCGCCCACACCACCAGCGGCGAGTGCAGCAGCAGCCGCTCGGCAAAGCGAAGCGGGCCGAGGCGGATCAACTGGTCGCCCCAGATGACCAGGCTCTTCTTGGTCTGGAAGCCGAAGTTGACGTCGCGAATGGGATCGCCGACGAGCTCGATGTGCTTGATGCGCGCTTCGCCGAGTCCCATCTCGGTCGCCATGCGCAGGTACGGGATCTCCATCGGCTCGAAGCCCATGAGCTTCGCCGCCACCGCGTCGATCGCGACCGAGTCGGAGCTGGCGAGGATCACGTTCTTGACGCGTGGGATCATGGTGCGCGGTCCGGCGCCGTCGCCGGCCACGGTGCCGTCCATCACCGCGAACACGTTGGGGTGCAGCTCGCGCTGCATCATGAGCAGGTCGACCAGCACTTCGTGGATGTGCTTGTGCGCGTAGTGGCGCACTTCCTTGAGCAGGCCGCCGAACGCGTTCTTGATCGCGCCCGTCGTGATCGAGTGGCCGTGCGTCTTCACGGTGGGCAGGTGCAGGATGTCGCGCCCCGGGTAGATGGACGGAATCTCGATGCCCTCGGGGAAGATGTGGTTGAGCTTGAGCAGCGGCGACTTGAAGCGGTAGACCTGCCACTTCACCTCGGTGAGCGGCTGGAAGGTGAGACCGTAGCGGTCCAGCACGGGCTGCCACGCGTTGTTGCGCGCGCCCTTGACCGGGTTGGTCACGACCGTCTTGTTCTCGATCGGGACCAGTTTCGAGGCGGGGTAGCCGCCCTCCATCAGGGTTTTCACGACCCCCTCGACCTGCCAGGGCTGGCTCGAGCAGGACGGGAAATACTTGGTCCAGCTCAGATTCAGCTTGAGGAGCAGGTCGCGCTCGGCGCGCAGGTGGTCCTGCCACGACGCGAGCTCCATCACGCGGCGGTAATCGTCGAGGACGGTCTCGGGGCGGGTGAATACGACGGCAACTTTGGATGTCATGGTGTGTGTGGTCCCCCGGTGATCCCTGATAAGAAACACGCGACCGCGACGTTGCCGTCGCCCGGTCGCGCAACGGTCCCAAGTATATTAAAAGCCGCCCAGGATCGCAATCACGAGCACGACCCAGGCCGAGACGTCGACGAGCAGGAACCTTTCGCGCAGCAGCAGGTCGGAGGGCGACCCGCCTTTCTGCTTGTTGTACACGAGATAGAGGTAGCGCATGACGCCGATCAGGACCAGCGGCACGGTATAGACGAGGTTGGTCGTCCCGAACTTCTCCACCGTCTCGGGCCAGATGGTATAGATCGTATACGCCAGTACCGAGCCGCCCGCCGTGATGCCCACCAGCTGGTCGAGCAGGATCGGCGAGTACTCCTGCAGCGAGGCGCGGTGGTCGGTCGCGTTCTCGAGGAAGATGAGCTCGTAGCGACGCTTGCAGAAGGCGAGGAAGAGCGAGAGGAACAGCGTGCAGATCAGGAGCCACGGCGAGATTGCGATGGCCGGGTCGACGTCACGGAGCGCCTCGACGCCTGCAATGGCGCGCAGCACGAACGACAGCGAGATGCTCACCACGTCGAGCAGCACGACGCGTTTGAGCGCGAACGAGTACAGCAGGTTGAGCGCGCAGAATATGCACGCCACGGTGAGGAAACCGCTCCCCAGCCGCCACGCGAGAAACAGTCCCACCGTCACGCCGGCCATGGCCGCGACGAACGCTACCGGCACCGGCAGCGCCCCCGAGGGCAGCGGCCGGTTCTTCTTGGTGGGATGGAGGCGGTCCTTCTCGATGTCGGCGATGTCGTTGACGATGTAGATGACACCCGACAACACGCAGAAGGCGACGAACGCCTCGATGCTGCGGAAAAGCAATTCCTGCTCGCGGAAGTTGCGCGAGAAGATCAGGCCCGCGAACACCACCAGGTTCTTCGTCCACTGGTGGGGGCGCATGGACGCGAAGATGTAGTAGAGCTGCTTCATGCCGACGGCGGATCCTGGCCCGCGCCGGAAAGCGCGCGCGGGTGCACGAGATCGGCGGCGGTACGGCGCCAGCGGTCACGCTCGTTGGCGTCCTCGAAGGTGGCCGTGATGACGGCGCGGCGCAGCTCCTCGGAGACCGGGAAGAGCGGGCTCAACACGCGCTGCGCTCCATCGATGCCGCACTCGTCGAGGTGTTCGGGCGCGAAGATGACACGGCTTGCCGCCACCGGGGCGCGACGCGACGGCATGGGTTCCCCGGCGGGGGCATGCATGGCCGCTTCGCGCGCGGCGCCCAGCGCGATCTCGGGGCACGGCGACGGCGTGTAGATGCCGCGAAACGCGCCCGCCGCCACCTGCATAACGATCAACGCCGCTTCGTTCTCGAGCAGATCGAATCCCACCCGCGATGCCGCCGAGCGCGGCGCGAGAATGCCGTCCGCGCCGAGCACGCGCGGCAGGCGCACCACCGCGACCGGATCGGTTTCCGCGCGGTTGAGCGCGAGCGCCTCCATGACGGCCGCCGTGTTGGACGGACTCTCGCCCGCGCGCGAGCCGCCCCACATCGCGGCGATCACGAGACGGCACCCGGCGCGACGCAATACGGCCCGCGAGACGGCGTCGGTCTCGCGCACCAGGTGTTCCCACGCGAACGTCTCGTCGTTCAGACCGCCGACCGGCTCCACCGTGGCCACGTGGATCACGATGTCGGGATTCGCCGCCTCCAGGATTCCGATCGCGTCGACGAGCAGCGAGCCCGAGCACGTGCCCACGCTCTCGAGACCCGCGCGCTCGCGCTCGAGCGCGCCGTCGAAATGGATCACCGGTATGGCGCCGGCGAGGTACAACTCGGTCAGCAACGACGGCGCGATGCGCCCACCTCCGTGCGTGATCAGCACCCGCCGTCCCTGCAGCGCTGCTCGCGCGCGCGGAGGCAGCACCGCGGCGGGTCGCCCGAGCCCGCGCGCCGCGCGATCGAGCACGATGGCGTGCGGTTCGGCCCTGGTTTCCTCCGCGCCCGGCGCGCGCTCGAGCTCGATGCCCGCCTCGCGCGCGCGGCCCACCCACGCGGCGGCAACCGCGTCGTCCTCGCCGGAGAGCGCGTAGACCAGCGCGTGCAGCCCGCGTCGCCGCGCGATCTCGGCGAGCTTCGAACCGGGACCGTCGACGGGCACGCCGTGGACGGCGAGCCCGATGCGCCGCGGGTCGTCGTCGATGAAACACGCCACCGTCCGCAGCGGGCCGCCGGCGCGGATCTCGCGCATCACGCGCTCGCCCGTATCGCCCGCGCCGATGACGCCGTAGCGACGCGCGGTCCCGCTCTCGGGCTCGCGCCCGATCTCGTGGAAGAGCCGGGTCGAGAAGCGCGCCGCGAGCACCAGCGTGATGAGGAGGAAGAACTCGATCAGAAAGAGCGTGCGCGGAAAGGCGATGAAGCGGTACAGCAGCACCACCGCGGCGAGAATCACCGCGGAGCCGGCGGTGACGGCCTTGATGACGCGCACCACGTCGGCGACGCCGGTGTAGCGCCACATGCTCCGGTACAGCCCGTACTTGAAGAAGCACGCGCTGCGCACCACGACCACGATGGGAAGGGCGCGCAGCACCGCGCGTCCTTCCGCTTCGGTGAACTGGAAGTTCATGCGCAGGAAGTACGCGCCCAGGTACGCGGCGACGATGGCGGCCACGTCCGCGGCGATCAGGAAAAGCGTGCGGCGCTCCCAGAACATGCGGTCGCCGCGCTCGAGCGCGCGAATCTTGAGAATCGCCAGCGTGAACAGCGACAGCCACACCGCGGCCGCGAAGGGCGCGAAGAGCGCGCCGGCGCGCAGGTACAGGATCGCGCTCACGCCGAGCAATATCATGATGAGGTACTCGACCAGCGTGACCTGCTTGTGGTTGAAGCCGAGCTGGAGCATGCGCTGGTAGTAGTGCGTGCGGTGCGGCTGGAACACGGGCTCGCCGTGCGTCAGGCGGCGCACGATGGTGAGGCTCGCGTCGATGTAGAGCGACGAGAGCAACAGGAGCGGCACGAACACCGGCACGCCCGGATCGACCCGTGTGCCGGCCACGGCGAGACCGGCGAACCAGTACCCGAGGAACGTGCTCCCTCCGTCACCCATGAAGAGCCGCGAGGGCGGAAAGTTGAACTGCAGGAATCCCAGCGCGCTCGCGGAGAGCAGGGCGCACAGGATGGCGAGCGCCGGTTGCCCGACCATCAACGCGGCGGCGGCCAGGAACGCGCCCGCGATGACCGCCCCGCCGGCGGCGAGTCCGTCGATGCCGTCGATGAAATTGTAGAAGTTCACCCCGGCCACGAAGACCAGCAGTGTCAGTGGATACGCGACCCACCCGAGATACACCGTGCCCACCATCGGCAGCGTGACGTGATCGAGCACCGTGCCCCCCGCGATGGCGATGGCCGCCGCCGCGCACTGCACGGCCAGCCGCGCGCCCACACCGAGGCCGCGCCAGTCGTCGACGAGTCCCGCCGCAAACAGGAGCAGCGCGCCGCCGGCCAGGGGCAGGTAGGCGCGGAGCTCGGGCACGGCGATGCACGTCGCGGCAAAGGTGGTGCAGAAGGCCGCCACGATGGCGATGCCGCCGAAGCGGGGCTTGGGCCGGTCGTGCGAGCTGCGCGCGTTGGGGACATCCACGAACGCGCCCGGCGGGGTGCGAGCGAGGAGCAGCCGCGTACCCGCGTACGAAAGGCCGAATGAAGCCAGGAATGCGAGGACAATCGTCATGAAGTGGGGACCCAAAGTCGTTGGGAAAGAATAGAGTGCACTGTCGGCCGCGACAAGGCGATTTATCGGGCCGCCACCATGCCGGGCAGGGCATCCGCGAGCGTCAGTCCGGGCACAACACCGAGCAGCGAGCGCATGTCGCCGGGCTCGTACCAGGCCGATCCGAAGAGCTTGCGGTACGCCTCGCTGTCAAACGGCGCGCGCCGGCGGAGCACCGCACCCAACGCGTCGCCGGCCACGGCGAGCGCGCGCCAGCACGGCGCCGGCAGCGACCAGGCCGGCGTGGGACGGCCCAGCGCCGCGTTCATGGCGTCGTAGATCTCGCGCGTGGTGTACTCGACGCCGTCGCCGACCACGATGGTCTTCCCCACCGCGTTGGGATGCTCTCCCGCCGCGATGAACGCGCGCACCACGTCGTCGACGTGGACCATGGCGCGGCGGTTGGGCACGCGCGGCGGCGGTGGAAAGCGATACGATCGCACCGCGCGCAACATGCCGCCCAGGTTCCCTTCGACGCCCGGCCCGTACACGAGCGAGAGGCGCAGCACCACCGCTTCGGGCACCACGCCCGACAGGACCAGCTCCTCGGCCCGGCGCTTCGACACACCGTACGGCGTTTCCGGCGCGCCGGTATCGCCGTCCTCCCCCATCGCCTTCACACTGCTCGCGAAGACGACGCGCCGCACCGCCGATGCGCGCGCCGCATCCAGCACGCGACGCGTGCCGTCGACGTTGACGCGCGTGTAGAGCTCCACGTCCGCCGCGCGCTCGGCCACGGCGTGCGCCCGGCCCGCGAGGTGGTACACGCACTGCGCGCCGTCGAATGCGCGCGCGGGAAGTTCTTCGCGCGCGAGGTCGCACACGACGGTTTCGTCCCACGGGCCGGTGACATCGCCCGCACGCGCCACGGCGACCACGCGCCCGTGCTCGCGCAACGCAGCGCACAACCGCCGTCCGATGAAGCCGGTGGCACCCGTCACCACGTAGCGCTCGCTCACGGTTCTATTCCCCCCGCGCACAGGCGGCGGTAGAGGTCGAGCGTCTGTGCCACCACGACCGGCTCGGCGTACTCGCGGGCGACGATCTCGCGCGCGGCACTCCCCAGCCGGGCGCGCAGCGCGGCGTCGCGCGCGAGGCGCTCGATCGCGTCGGCCAGCGCGCGCGCATCGCGCGGCGGCACGCACAGCGCCGTGACCCCGTCGCGCGCGATCTCGCGGCACCCGGTCACGTCGGTGGCGACCATCGGCCGCGCGCACGCCGCGGCCTCGAGCAGCGCCTTGGGCAATCCTTCCCGGTAGCTCGGCAGCACCGCGATGTGCGCGTCGCGCCACACGCCGGCCATGTCGTCGGTCCACGGCCGGTGCGCGACGACTCCCTCGCGCACCCAGGCCTCCACGTCGCGCTCCGGCACCGACTCGGGATTTTCGGGGTCGGGGCTCCCCACCAGCACCACGTCGACCGGCGCATTGCGCGCGCGCAGCTCGCGCGCGGCTTCCACCAGCTCGCGGATGCCCTTCGACCACAGGAGCCGCCCCGCGTACACGGCGCGCACGCGCGGTCCCGCCGGCTCCGGCGAGGGCGCGAACCGGGTGGTATCGACGCCGGAGCCGCGGATGACGTGGATGCGCGACGGCGCGAGCAGCGCGGTGCGCGCGAGCGCGTCGCGATCGTCGTCGTTCTGCACGATCGCGTGCACGGCCGGGCCATTCCACGCAAAGCGGAGCACGGCGCGGAACACACCGCGCAGGACGCGCGCTTTCGCCTGCCGCGA
>DASVAK010000023.1:0-7360 GCA_036376395.1 Candidatus Krumholzibacteriia bacterium | reverse complement strand
CATCGTCGAAAATGTGAACCAGTGGTCGCTGCGGGGCGGACTCGCCTTCAGCATCTAGGCCCCTCGAACAGATGGGTTGTGGAATTGCCCCGCGACGTGATGTCGCGGGGCAATTTCTTTTGGCGGGCTAGAACATCCCGTTCGCGTTCTCGGCCTGCTCCGGGACGGGCTGCACCACGTCCCAGTGCTCGACGATCCTGCCCTCTTCGAGGCGGAAGATGTCGATGGCGGCGAGGCCGCGGTCGTCCTTGGTGGTCTTGATGTTCACGTGCGTGACGACCAGGTCGCCCTCGGCAATGACGCGCTTGATGTCGACGTGCATGGCGGGATATTTCTTGGCGTAGGCGCGCACGAAATCGATGAACGGGAGCGATCCATCGGCCACCATGGGATTGTGCTGCCGGTAGCTCCCTCCCACGTACTTCTCCACCGCCTCTTCCGGTTTGTGTTCGGTGAAGGCCGTCTTGTAGAACGCCACCACCGTCTTCTTGTTCTGCTCCAGCGCCTGCTCTCCGGGCGTCTTCGCACCGGTGTTGATCGCGAGCATCGCGGTGATCACCAGCGCGGCCATCGCGGGGACGACCACCCATTTCCTTGCAGCCATCGGTACCTCCTCGGTTAGTCCTCGTCCTGGGGCGCGGTGCCCCAGCGATGGAAGAGACTGTTTTCGACGCCAAGACGGTCCAGCACCCGGCCCACGATCATGTCGACCAGGTCCGAGATGTGTTTGGGCTTGTGGTAGAACGCCGGCATGGCGGGCAGGATGTCGGCGCCCGCCTGGCGCAGCGTCAGCATGTTGCGAAGATGGATTTCGTTGAGCGGCGTCTCGCGCGGCACCACGATGAGCCGGCGCCGCTCCTTGAGCATCACGTCGGCGGCGCGCTCGATCAGGTTCGACGAGATGCCGTTGGCGATCCGCCCCAGCGTGCCGGTCGAGCACGGCACGATCACCATGCCCGCGCACGGGAACGACCCGCTCGAGATGGGCGCGGCCAGGTTGGCGGGGTCGAACAGGCGCAGCCTCGCGGCGTGGTCGGTCTCGATGGCGTCGGCCAGGATCGCGGCTTTCTCGCGGAGCGTCTTCCCCGGCTTCAGGCCGCACTCGATCTGCATCACGGTCTCCCCCGCCGGCGAGATGCACACGTGCACCTCGTGGCCCGAGTCGAGCAGGACGCGCAGCAGCCGGAGCGCGTAAGGCGCTCCGCTGCCCCCGGTGATACCTACCGCAAAGATCGCCATCCGGTCACCATCTCCAACGCAATCAGAACGAAGAGCACGATGCTCACCACACCGTTGACCGTGAAGAACGCCGCGTTCACCCGTGAGAGATCCTTCGGTGAAACCAGCCGGTGCTCATAGGTGAACGCCAGCGCCACCAGCACGATGCCCGCGTAGAACCACGACCCGGCGTGGATCATCTGCGCCACGATGAACAGGCACACGATGAAGCCGGCGTGGAACGCCCGCGCCACACCGAGCGCGGTGGGGACCCCGAAGTCCGCCGGGAAGGATCGCAGTCCCTCGCGGCGGTCCACCTCGACGTCCTGGCAGGCGTAGATGACATCGAACCCGGCCACCCAGAGCGCCGCGCCGATACCCAGCGTGACGGCCACGCCCGAGAGCTCACCCGTGACCGCGATCCACACCGCGGTGGGGATCATGAAGTAGACAAGGCCCAGAAACAAATGGGCGAAGGGCGTGAAGCGCTTGGCGTACGGGTAGGTGGTCATGGCCACCAGCGGGAGTGGCCAGCACCACCGGCACACCGGGTCGAGCTGCCAGACCGCCGCGATGAACAGCACGGCCGCCACCGCCGTGAAGGCGCCCGCCTTCGCGACCGAGAGCCGGCCGGCCGGAATGGCGCGGGTGGCGGTGCGGGGATTGGCCGCATCGACGCGCGCGTCGATGATCCGGTTGAGTCCCATGCCCACCGTCCGGGCGCCCACCATGGCCAGCGTGATCCAGATGAAGGCGTCGATGTCAGGCCATCCGCCCGAGACCAGGAAGAGGGTCGCGTACGCGAACGGAAGCGCGAAAATGGTGTGCTCGACGCGGATGGTTTCGAGGAAGGAGTGCAGGCTTTTCATTCTAGTGGGAAATCAGTTACGGCGTTTGGTTGACAATGAGACGCCCGGCTTTGTTGACAATCAAGCGCGCCGAACGTTGACAATAACTACCTCGGAAAGTTGACAATCGCCACGCCGCCGCCGGGTCCTTCCATTGAAAAACGTTGACAATAAGGCGCCCGCAGGAATAAACGACGTTCTCGTGAGCCGTCCCCAGACAGAAGCGATTCGAGGGTTCATCCTGGATTGCGTGGCCGATAGCCCGAAGAGCGTCGCCCGACAGGTCGCGGAAGCATATCGGATTTCCCGACAGGCCGCCAACCGGCATCTGGATGCGCTGGTCGAGGAAGGCGTGCTCGAACAGGACGGCGCCACGCGCTCGAAGGAATACCGCCTGCGACGCCAGTCGCTGCTCAACCGCGAGATCCGCATCACCCCCGTGCTCAACCCCGAACGCCTGTGGGACGACCACATCGCCCCGGTGCTCGGCGACGACCGCGCCGACGTGCGCGACCTCTGCCGCGGTGCGTTCGGCGACGTGATCCGCAACGTGATCCTGCACGCGCAGGCCTCGTGGCTCACGGTGTCTTTCAGTACCACGACGCGCGACATCGAGGTGACGGTGGGGGATGACGGCTGCGGCCTCTTCGTCCGCCTGGGGGAGCGGATCGGCGTGCGCGACGCGCGTGAGTGCGCCGAGCTGATGCGACGCCACGCCAACGCCCGATCGACCGACTTTCCCGCCGCGCGACTCGCGCTCCTCGGCCGGCATTTCGCGACCTTCTCGATCGCGTCGTCGGGGCTGACGCTCGAGTTCGATGCGCCGACCGACGCGTGGGAGCTGCGCGACGACGACCGCCCCGGCCCGGGCACGCGCGTCTCGTTCCGGCTTCGCCGCACGGGTTACACCATGTCCAGCAACTCGCGCCGCTCCTCGGAGGCGGACTCGACGTCGTCCACGCTCAAGCCGTCGGCCATCCCCAGCTCGATCTGAAGGCAGAAGCGCTCGGAAACGAGCGCATCGTGCATCGCCCTCGCCACGAAACCGCTTCGCGTCCACCACGCCTCGCGCACGCGCCCGCCCTCCAGGCTGAACCACGACAGCAGCACTTCGCGCGCGTCACAGACCACGCGCAGTGCCGGCGGCATCCCGCGCGGCGCGGAGCGGTCGAGCATGGTGTCGCGGTGGGTGGGCACCGCCAGATCGGGCGAGGTCTCGGCGAATACGGGCACCGGCCGCGACCGCAGCAGCACGCGCGCCCCGCGGTGCCTCGCGTCCTGGATCTCGGTGACGAGCATGGCGGCGATGTCGTGCGCCGCGTCCACCGCAATGACGCGGCGTGTCGAGGCCAGGAGGATACGCGCGCGGGAGAGCACCTGGTCGAGCGAGGTGAGGGAGTAGAGCCGTTCGTCGCCCTCGTCGGGAGTGAGCGCAGCCAGCTCGAGCGCGGCGCGGGCCTTGCGCTGCATGAACTGGTCCTCCAGGCGGGCGAGCAGGTCATCGGGAGACAGCGCCCGGAACGCGGGCGTCGCCGCCCGGTCCTGGAGCACCGCGCCCTTGCGGTTGAGGCTCTCCAGCGCGCGGTAGACATTTGCGGTCGGCTTGCCGATACCGCGGGCCACGCGGTAGCCGGTCGATGACGGGTTGGCGACGAGGTACGCGTAGGCCAGGGCTTCGATCTGGGTAAGTCCGAGCGATTCCAGGCTGTCTTCGATCTTCATAGCAGCGACAGCTACTACTTCACACGATGCGTCGTCAATGGAAAATCAGTCTTAGTAGCCGTAACTACTAACAACCTCCAGGCACGTTGGTAACCGAGGAGCAACTCTCACGAAGACAGGGAATTAACTGGTACGGCGAGAAGCTCGACCACGGCCCACGCGGGCGAGCAGCGGTGCCACCGGGGTGAGGAGGGGCCGGATCACCTTGCGCACTTCCTTGACCGCCCGCAGCCGCACGAGCTTGTGCATGAAGCGCCGGCGCGCCTTGTAGCGGGCCTGGCGGCGAAGCTCCTCGTCGAATCGCCGGAGCAGGCCGGGGTCGTGGGTGATCGGCACCATCCGGCCGCTGTCGCGGACCGAGTCGGCCTCGATGTAGGCCGGCGCGATGGCGGCGGCAAAGGCCCGCTTCACCGGCAGGTGGATCGCCTCATAGTGGTCGGGCGTGAGGATCACCACCGGGTTGGTGTTGATCTCCCACACCTGGGGCTGCCCGTTCTTGAAGCCGTAGTCGATGCGGCCGTAGTCGACCCCCGCCAGGCGGAAGGTCTCCTCGAGCCACTCGCGGTGCGGGTTGGTCCGCACGTAGTCGAGCTCCTCGGCCATCACCGCTTCGTCCACGATGTCGGTGTCCTTCACCATCCAGCCCCGCGAGCAATCCACGTGGCAGGGCACCACGCGCCCGCCCACCATGAACGACGAGTACTTGCGAAAAACCCCGTTGGCATCCGCGGTGTGGCAGTACTCGATGACGATCATCGTCTCGAGATGGTGGCTCCGGAACATGGCGCCGACCAGCGCCTCGTCCAGCTCGTGGCGGTTCTGGAGCAGCTTGGTCAGGCTCCCGCTGTGCTCCTGCTCCTCGCGCAGGAAGGCCGGGAAGGTGATGTCGGCGTTCTTGTCGGTTGCCCGCGCCACCCGGAACTGGTTGCGGCCCTTCGCATACAGCATGGAGAGGAGCTCGTAGCGGCGGAGCGTGCGCGTGGGGTGATTGAGCAGCCGCGCGCCCGCGGCGTGGAGCTGGTCCCACACGTGCGTGGCGATTTCGGTTTCGACCGGGAGCAGGCGTTCGAGGTCAGAAAAGATGTACGTGCCCAGCGGCAGCTCGCGCGCCCGCAGCACGTCGTTGTAGAGCACGATCTTGATGCGCGGCTGCAACTCCGGCGCCCAGTGGGCGAGGTAGTTGCGCATCGTGTGCTCGTATTTCGGAGTGACGATATAGTAGATCATGGCCGGGACGGCACAGCCTACCAATTGGTTGACGGCAAAGTCGATAGCCTAAAACC
Organism: Candidatus Krumholzibacteriia bacterium; assembly: GCA_036376395.1. Taxonomy (GTDB): domain Bacteria; phylum Krumholzibacteriota; class Krumholzibacteriia; order WVZY01; family JAKEHA01; genus JAKEHA01. The sequence goes on along the minus strand of DASVAK010000023.1, from coordinate 2,289 downwards.
GCAAAAAAAGACGCGGGGCCCCGAAGAGCCCCGCGTCGCTGCGCTCCATTCCAACCCGGACGGGCTTACTTCTTCGTCGACTGCGCTTCGTCCTTCTGTCCCGCCGGCGCCGCGTCCTTCGCCGCCACGAACTTGAGCGCACCCGAGTTCATGCAGTAGCGAAGCCCGGTGGGCCGGGGGCCGTCGTCGAAGACGTGGCCGAGGTGCGATTCGCACCGGGCGCACACCACTTCGTCGCGCTGCATGCCGTACGACGTGTCACGGTGGTCCTCCACGTTGTGCTTGTCGACCGGCGCGTAGAAGCTCGGCCAGCCCGTGCCCGAATCGAACTTGGTATCCGACGTGAAGAGCGGGAGCCCGCAGGCCACGCAGTAATACGTGCCCTTCTCGTGGTTGTCCCAGTACTCGTTGTTGAAGGCCGGCTCAGTCCCTTTTTCGCGCGTGATGCGGTACTGCTGGGGAGTGAGGACCTTCTTCCATTCCGATTCCGGCTTGGTAATCTTCGTCACCTTGCTACCTCCTGCGCCCGCGGTCGCGACAAACGCCGCGAGCACCATCCACATCATCATTCCCAGGACACCCGTGATTCGCTTCATGATGGCACCTCCCGGTGCAGACTCAATGTGCCCGGCGCGAGTTCCGTCGGTTCGCTGTCGTCGCGGAACACCGTCACCGGGTGGGGTCCCAGCAGGGTGACCACCCCGTGCACGACCCTCAGTGCGCTGCCTTCGCGCAACCCCACCACGACCATGCCCGGATTCGCCTTGGTGAACTCGGCGATCCGTTGTGCCCGCGTTTCGCCGCCATGATTGGGGACGACGGCGTCGGTGTAGTGCGGGTTGATCTGGAAGGGCACCAGGCGCATCGCGTCGAGCCGCGAGGGTTCCACGATGGGCATGTCGTTGGTCGTCTTGATCGTCGGACATGCCACGTTCGAACCCGCGCTCCATCCGATGTACGGCACACCTGCGAGCACGCGCTCGCGGATCGCCCAGAGGGCGCCGTTGTCGTAGAGCTGCTTCATCAGGTGGAAGGTGTTTCCACCCCCCACGATGATCGCGTCGGCGCTCTCGATCTCCTTCACGGCGTGCTTCGTCTTGTGGATGGAGCTCACCCGCACGTTGAAGCGGGCGAACCGCTCGGCCACGTTGGCCGCGTAGTCGTCCCAGGTCACGGTGACGCCCGCGTAGGGGATGAACAGCGCGCGTCGCACCTGGTCGCCCAGGAACGCGCGGATCCAGTCCTCCGCGTGGTCCAGGTACCCACCACCGTAGTTGCGCGAATTACTCAACAGCAGCAGTCGGCCGGGATGCTCGTTCATTACATTTCCGCCTTGAAAAATTGCCTGTTAGGACCGGGGATATAGTGTAACCTCCGTCGCAGGAGGAGCCTATGCCCAATCCCCGGGGCTTGCCCCTGTCCGAAGCGGTCCGATTTGGCTGGAGGACCGTTCAGCAGAATTTCGGCCTCATCGTACTGACCGTGGCGGTTGCCGCCTTCGTCCCCTGGGTCATCAACTGGGGCGGGGACCACGTGTTCCACCACAAGGGCCAGCAGTTCCTGATGTTCCTGATCGACATCGTGGTGTCGGCCACCTTCGCCCTCGGACTGTTCAAAATCTACCTTCGTTTCCGGGACGGCGAAAAACCCATCTTCGAGAATCTCTTCGATGGACTCGCCCGGGCCCATACCTGGGTGGGGGCGACGATCATCATGGGGGTGGCCGTCGTGATGGGTCTCGTGCTCCTCATCGTTCCTGGCATCATCATGCTGTTGAGGCTGTGGTTCGTCGGTTTCGTGCTGGTCGATGAGCGCACCGGACCGATCGATGCCATCCAGCGCAGCTGGGATTACACGCGCGGTCACACCATGGACCTGCTCGTGTTCTTCATCGTGCTGGTGGGGCTGAACATCCTGGGCGCGGCGTGCCTGGGTGTGGGGCTCCTCGTCACGGTGCCGATCAGCGGGCTCGCGCAGGCGCACATCTACCGCGTTCTCAAGCCCAGGGCGGCCGCGCAGGTCGCGCCGCCGGGAGCAACGTCGACGGGCACGCCGGTAGCGCCGGTGGTGTAGCCGGCCGCGAACATCGCCGCGCGGGTTCGGTTGTCCCTTCACGCTCGCATGCGCTCTCGCTTCACGCTCGACCATCCTCTTCATCGCCTCGTCATCGCCACGCTCGTGGCCGTGCTCTGCGCCACGCCGTGGTGGCCCGCGCGCGTGATCGGCTTCTTCTTCGCCGCGGGTGTGCTGCCGGGATGCGCCGTGGTGTCACGCTCGCGATTTCGCGGC
>DASVAK010000021.1:0-9934 GCA_036376395.1 Candidatus Krumholzibacteriia bacterium | reverse complement strand
CCTGATCCTGCTCGCCATTCCCATGTCGCTGGTGGGTGTCGCGGTCATCTTCTGGCTCACGCACTCGGTGTTCGACTCGTCGGCGCAGATCGGGCTGGTGCTGCTCTTCGGCGTGGCGGTGAACAACGCCATCCTGCTCGCGAGCCGTTATCGCACCGAAGCCACCCTGATCCTCAAGGCGCGCCTGGGCGAAGACCCCGAGCTCTCCACCTCGTTGTTTCCTCCGCTTCGCCGCACGCCGGGCGGGAAAGACATGGACATGCTGCCGCGCGAAGAACGCGTGCCGCTCCTGATGCGCGCGGTGGCGCGCGGTTCCCGCGTGCGCATGCAATCGATCTTTCTCACCAGCGGCACCACCATCGTGGGCATGGCGCCGCTCCTCGTGCACCTGAACGAGGGCGCCGACAAGGACATCTGGGAAAACCTGGCCCTCGCGTCGATCGGCGGGCTCACTTCCAGCATGATCCTCGCGCTCCTCATCACGCCCGTCGTCTACACCACGTCCATCCGCCTGACCTGGCGGATGCGGGAGCTGCGCGATCGCATCGCCGCGCGCTGGCGCCGGCGGAGCGCGTCGCCCGAGCCCGGCGTTGCGGAGTCGTAGCGCCCTTTCGCGCCCGCCCCGCTTCGTCGTACACTCATCATTGCCCCGCGGAGTCCGTTTGCGCATCCATCCTCGCATCCATCTGCCGTTCGCGTGTCTCGCGCTCGTGCTCACCTCCGCGTGCTCCGACGACGGCTCGGCGCCCGTTGTGCCCGTGACACCCGGCGATCCGGCGTATCGCTGGACCCATCCGCTCTCGCAGCGTTCCACGCTGACCGACGTGTGGGGCCCTTCCATCAACAACCTCATGGCCACCGGCAACGACGGCCTCATCCTGCGCTACGACGGATCGACGTGGCGGCGTACGCAGGTGGCGGGTAACCCGAATCTCAACGCCATCTGGGGCGCGGACGGGCAGGCTCACGCGTTCGCGGTGGGCCAGGACGGCGTGATTCTCTTCTTCAATGGCAGCACATGGACCGCGCAACCCGGCCCGACCACGTCGACGCTCAACGACGTGTGGGGTTCTTCCATGCGCGACGTGTACGCCGTCGGCCAGCAGCGCGAGCTCGTCCACTTCGACGGCACGGAGTGGGAGCGCGTGCCGATGGGCGCCGGCATCGAGTCGTTCTATTCCATCTGGGGCAGCAGCGCGACCAACATCTACATCGCCGGGCCCGGCAAGAACCTGCTCCATTACGACGGCGCGGCCTGGAGCGAGGATTCGACCGCCGCGTCGTTCTCGCTGAGCGTGGTGTGGGGAACCGATTCGCTGGATGTGTTCGCGCTGGGTCCGAACGGCGCGGCCGTGCACTACGACGGCGAGTGGTCGAACATCGACGTGGGCGAACCGCTCTACCCGACCACGGTGTGGGGCACCGCCACCGATGACGTGTACGCGATGGGTATCCCCGGCGCGGCGGGATCCGCGTACCACTGGAATGGATTCAACTGGACGCGCGTGGAGATGAACTCGCTCAAGGGGATCAACCGCGTGTTCGGTGTCGACGGCGAAGTCATCGCCGTGGGCGAGAAGGGATTGATCCACGAAAGATCAGGCGACGCGTTCGTCTCCATGCCGGGTGGCAACGTCGCCGACCTGTTCGCCGTGTGGGTCTCGCCGTCGGGCACGGAGGCGTTCGCGGCGGGCGAGCTGGGGACCATCCTGCACTACCAGAATCACGAGTGGCGGCAGATGACGAGCGGCACCACCGCGAACCTCCGCGGTCTCGCCGGCGTGTGTTCGTGCAACCTGCTGGCGGTGGGCGAGAACGGCGTCGTGCTGCGCTACGATGGCGCGTCTTGGAGCGATATCTCGCCCGGGCCGGCGACCGTGTTCCACGCGGCGTGGATGGACGCATCGGGCACGGCCCTCGTGGTGGGCGACGGGGGCGTGGTGGAACGGCTCGAAAGCGGCGCGTGGACGCCGGCGTCGCTGGGCAGCCACGGGCTGCTCTCGGTGTGGGGCTCGTCGCTCGATGACATCTACGTGGTGGGAACGGAGTCGGCGGCGTTTCGATGGAACGGATCGACGTTCAAGCCCATCACCGTCGCGGCCACCGGCACGCACAGCTTCCATTGCGTCCACGGCACCTCCGCGAGCGACGTGTTCGTCGCATCCGAAGTGATCAGCGTGGGACCCAACCACGCGGGTGGTAACATCTTCCACTTTGACGGCGAGGCGTGGACGCCCGTGTACTCCGACCCCGTCCACGACGTCCTCTCGGTGTGGCGATACGGCAAACAGGGCTTCGCGACGGGCGATTCGGGCTCCATCCTGCGCGACGACGGCACCCATGGCTGGGTTCGCGTGGGGGACGTGGACAACCTGCCCTTCTACGTGAATTCCGTATCCGGCTCGTCCTCCGCGAACGTCTTCATCGCGGGGAACGACGGATCCATCATCCGCTTCAGCCCGTAGCATCCGCCCGGCGACTTCGTTATCATTCCGGCATGCCGCACACCGCCCAGTTCCGCTTCGCCTCCATCTCCATCACCGACGACTCGGTCGACCGTATCCTCTCCGCGGTATCGAAGCGCATCCTCGATGGCCTCGGCGAGCACGTCGATCTCGCGCTGGTCTTTCCCAGCTCGCATTTCGTGAAGCACGCCGCGGAAATGGGTGTGAACCTGCGTCGCGCCATCGGCGCGCGCGCGATGATCGGCTGCTGCGCGGAGGGCGTGATCGGCCCCGACCACGAGATCGAGAACGAGCCCGCGGTGGCGGTGGTGGCGGCCCGGCTCCCCGGGGTCGACATCCGTCCCTTCCATATCGCGGGGCACGACCTCATGGATCTCGCCCGGGCTCCGTCGCGGCTCGACGACTACCTCGACATCGCGCGCGACACGCGCGGGTTCGTGATGGTCGCCGACCCGTTCAGCTCGCCGATGGAGCGGGTGCTCGGCTCGTTCAACACGCTGTGCGAAGGCGTGCCCATCATCGGCGGGCTCGCCAGCGCGGCGCGCCAGCCGGGCGAGAACCGGCTCTTCATGAACGACGCCGTGCACAAGGACGGGCTGGTGGGCGTGGGGCTGGGTGGCGCGGTGCAGATCGACGTGATCGTCTCGCAGGGCTGCCGCCCGGTCGGACCCGTGTTCGAAGTGACGGGAGCCGTCAACAACATCATCGATTCGCTGGGAGGGCAGTCGCCGATGGAGCGCATCGGCGCGGTGCTCGAGGGCCTCGATGAATCCGATCGCGACCTGCTCCGCAACGGGCTGTTCATCGGCCGCGCCATCGATCCGTCGCGCGAGTCGCTCGGGCGCGGCGATTTCCTGATCCGCGGCGTGCTCGGCGCCGACAGCAAGACGGGCGCGATCGCGGTGGGCGACATCATCGAAAACGGCGAGCGCGTGCAGTTCCACCTGCGCGATGCCCGAACGGCACGTGAAGACCTGGAAATGATGCTCACGCCCCACGCGCTCTTCGGCGCGCCCAGCGGGGCGTTCCTCTTCTCGTGCAACGGGCGCGGCACCAACCTCTACAGCGAGCCCGATGGCGACATCTCCGCCATCACCTCGTTCTTCCGCGGCATCGACCTGGCGGGTTTCTTCTGCGCCGGCGAAATTGGCCCCATCGGCGGCAAGAACTTCCTGCACGGACACACCGCCAGCCTTGCGCTCATCCGGCCGGCCGGCCGCGAGCTCCAGTAGATCTCGACACGAGCGGGGTGACAGGACCCGCGAGTGCGGAGACAACCCTAGCGCGGTCGTCTCTCGACGTGGGGGCGATCGATCAGGACGTCCTCGTACGACGCGGGGTCGTCGAGCGATTCCAGGTGGGTCAGCATGGAGACATTGGGGAGCGTGTCGCGCACGTCGGCCTCGATGTGTTCGAGCAGATCGTGGCCTCGCTGCACCGTCCAGTCGCCCGGGACCAGCACGTGCACGGAGATGAACCGCCGCACGCCCGACTGGCGCGTGCGCAGCGCGTGGAACTCCACGCCCTCCTCGGTCGAATAGCGCGAAAACACCGCGCGCAGCGCGTCCTGCTCGGATACCGGCAGCGCGGTGTCCATCAACCCGAGCACCGATTTGCGCACGATGCGCACACCGGTCAGCACGATCACGAACGCCACCGCGAGACCGATGATGGGGTCGAGGCGTTTCCACCCCGTGAGAACCACCAGGCCCACGCCCAGGACCACGCCGACCGTGGTCAGCACGTCGGTCAGCAGGTGGTTCGCGTCGGCTTCCAGCGTGACCGATTCGTGCCTCCGCCCGGCGCGCCGGAGTATCAGCGCGACGACCAGGTTGATCAACGCCGCCGCGCCCGACACCGCGATGCCGACGCCCACGCGTTCGAGCGGCTGCGGATCCAGCAGTCGCCGCGACGCCGCGAACCCGATGCTCGCCGCGGCGAGCAGGATCATCGCGCCTTCCATGCCGCTCGAGAAATACTCGGCCTTGTAGTGTCCGTAGGCGTGCGTGTCGTCGGCGGGGCGCGCGGCCACGGTCAGCATGGCCAGCGCCATCACCGCTCCGAGGAGATTGACCACGGACTCCATCGCGTCGGAGAGCAGTCCCACCGACCCCGTGAGATACCAGGCGATGGCCTTGAGCGAAATGGTGAGGAGCGCGGCCCCGATCGAGAGCCACGCGAAGCGGGCGAGCGGATTGGGCGAGCTCGCGGAATTCTTCAAAGTGAAACTCCCGGTCTAATCCAACGTGCTGCTGCGCGTCTTGCGCAACAGCACCGCTCCAACGACCAGGAATATGACCGGCGCCCCCAGGGTGGCGGGATGGCCGGGCCGTTCGAGGTTGTACACCGAAGACGCGACGGCGAGAACCATCATGACAAAGCCGAGCCGGCGCCGGGTCGTGTTGCTCACGGAAACTCCTCCAGGCGATGGACGGCGAGCCTAGTCCAACACCGGGCCGGGCGTCAACAACGGGCCCAATCCGTTGTTTGCCAGATCCGCGCCCCGCGAGTATATTGGTGGCTCACGCGGAACCGCCATGCTCGACGACAAATCCATCCAGAATGCGCTCGACTCCGTGGCCGACGTCTACGGCGTGGGCAGCGTCGTGTCGCAGAAGCGTGTCGAGAAGATCACGGTTCGCGACGGCGTCGTCATGCTGTCGCTGAACCTGCCCATCGATGACGCGCAGGTCAAGCAGCGCGTCGAGGCCGACAGCCGCGAGGCGGTCAAGAAGCTCGACGGCGTGCGCGAAGTGATCATCATGACGAAGGGCGCGAAGCCCTCGCTGGCGGCGCGCGGTCCCGCCCAACCGAACACCGGCCCCGGCCCCGTGCGTGGAGGCCGCGGCAACGATCCGTTCGAGGGACAGGCACCGATCGAGGGTGTGAAGAACATCATCGCGGTGTCGTCGGCCAAGGGTGGGGTGGGGAAGTCGACCATCTGCGTCAATCTCGCCCTAGCGCTCGCGAAGCGCGGCGCACGCGTCGGGTTGATGGACGCCGACGTGTACGGGCCCAGCATCCACGTGTTGCTGGGCACGGGCGACGCGCGACCGCAGGCGGGCACGAGCAAGGAGATCGCGCCCGTCGTGAAGGACGGGCTCAAGCTGATGTCGCTGGGCTTTCTCACCGAGCGCGGCCAGCCCGTGATCTGGCGCGGGCCCATCGTCATGGGCGTGGTGAAGAAGTTCCTGCAGGACGTCGAGTGGGGCGATCTCGACTACCTGATGATCGACATGCCGCCGGGCACCGGCGACGCGCAGCTCACCCTCGTCCAGACGGTGCCGCTCACGGGGGCGATCATCATCACGACGCCGTCCGAGCTGTCACTCGTCGACGCCGAGAAGGGGCTGCAGATGTACCGCAGCGTCAACGCGCCCGTGCTGGGTATCATCGAGAACATGACCTACTTCGTCTGTCCGCACTGCGGCGAGCGCACCGAGATCTTCAGCCACGGCGGCGGCCGTGAGATCAGCGAGCGGCTCGGCGTCGAGTTCCTGGGCGAGATCCCGCTCGATCCCGTCGTGCGCAAGGTGGGCGACGAGGGCCGTCCCATCGTGCTTTCGGACCCGTCGTCGCCGGTGGCGCGCGCGTTCTTCGACATCGCGGCGCGTATCCGCGAGACCGTGCCGGTGTGACGCCCGCGCTCGATTTTCATTTGTTCCTGATCCGTTCTTGACACCCTGCTTCTACTGTAGAAGCATGGAATTGCTGCATCTCGTTCCGGAGCCCGAATTGACCCACGAAAGACAGTTGCTGCTCAAGAAAGCACGCGAGCTCGAGCTGCTCGTTGCGGCCAGCCGCACGCTCAACACGAACGTCGAGTTCGGCGAGCTGCTCAAGGGCCTGCTCAAGATCGTGAAGACGGCCGCTCGCGCCGAGTACGTGCTGCTCGCGTCGCTCGATCTGCGCGAGCGCATGGTGTTCGACCGCGCGCTGGGCATCCCCGACACCGACATGAAGGGCACCCTCATCCAGAAGGGCGTGGGCGTCATGGGCACGGTGTGGGAGAAGCGCGAGCCCGTCATCATCGAGAATGCCCGGCACGCCGACCTCACGCCCACCGTCGCGAAGAAGCTCGGCATCAAAACGCATTCGCTGGTCGCGATCCCGCTGATGCGTCGCGGCCTGGTGCGCGGCGTGCTGGAGGTCGTGAACCGGCGCAACGACGACGCCTTCACGCCGGACGACCTGGTGCTGCTGAATGCGCTCGGCGAGCACGTCGCGGTTGCGATCGCGAACGCGCGGCTGCGCGAGAGTGCGCAGCGGCGACGCCTCGAATCCCAGCTGCTCGCCGAGGTGAGCGCGGATGTGGGCAAGTCGCTCACCCGCGACGAGGCGCTCGACCGGATTCTCAAGAACCTGCAGCGGCTCGTGAACTACGACGCGGCGGCGATCTTCCTGGTGGACGGCAAGACGTCCACGATCACCAGCGTGCTCCATACCGGCTACCCCCGCGCGGCGCAGGAGAAGATTCAGGTGCACCTCGACGAGGGCGTGGTGGGCCACGTCGTGCGCACCAAGGCGGGGCTCATCGTGCCCGACGTGCGCGTGCATCCGCAGTACGCCAACGTGCGCGGCCGCACGCGCTCCGAGATGGTCGCGCCCATGATCCTGCGCGGCCAGGTGCTGGGCGCTTTCAACCTGGAGAGCGACCGGCTCGACGCCTACGCGGAGGACGACCTGCGGCTGCTGGAGGCGTTCGCCGCCGAGGCCGCGCTTGCCATCGACCGCGCCCAGCTCTTCGAGGAGCGCCGGGTGAAGCTCGAGATGGAGGAGGAACTGCGCGTCGCGCGCACGGTGCAGGAGTTCTTCGCGCCGAAGAAATCGCTCGTATCGGGCAACTTCCGCATCGCGGGCGCAAACTTTCCCTCGCTCGAAGTGAGCGGCGACTACTACGACTTCTTCCCGGCCATGAACCGGCTGGTGGGATTCGCCATCGCCGACGTGGCCGGCAAGGGCATGCCCGCCGCGCTCATCATGGCCGGCTTCCGCGCCACGCTGCGCACGGTGGCGCCGTTCAGCGCCAGCGCGCGCCAGATGGTGCTGCGCCTGAACCAGAGCCTGCTCGACACCGTCCGCCCGCAGGATTTCGTCACCGCGTTCGTGGGCGTGCTCAACCCGGACACGGGAGAGCTCTCGTACTGCAACGCGGGGCACAACCCGCCCATTATTCTATCTTCCGACGGTGTCGTGCGGCGCCTCGAAGTGGGCGGACCGGTGCTCGGCATCCTGTCCGACATCGAATGGCACGAGGGCCGCATGCGATTGCAGAGCGACGAAGTGCTCGTGTGCTACACCGACGGCGCCACCGAGGCGACCAACGGCGTGGAGGAATACGGAGAGGCGCGCTTCATCGAGGCGGTGCGCGAGAACCGGGCCCTGACGCCGTACAAACTGTGCACGGCGCTCTACGGCTCGGTGCGCGACTTCGTGGGCGGCATCCAGCAGGTGGACGACACCACCTACCTCGCGATCAAGCGCGTGGACCGCGCGTCCGCCGCGTCCGCCAGCGGCGGCGCGGGCGCGGGCCTGCTCTAGAGCTTCACCAGGATCAACGCTTCATTGTTGCGAATCTGCGCCTGCGTCATCGGTGCGCCCAGCGTGCCGTTGACCTGGAGCGGCGCATAGGTGCCGTCCAGCGCGTGAATCGTGATGCTGCTGTCGCCGGTCGAGCCACCGGTCGTGCCGTTGATGGGCATCAGCTTGACGAGCACGAGCGCGTTGGTGAACTTGCGCGCGTAGACGTGATAGGTTAGCGATGGATAGCTCGGATCCGTCCCGCTCGCGAAGAGATAGTGTTCCTTCGTGTTGGCCTTGCCCTCGAAGTCGACGAAGCCGGCCGGAACCTGGTCGGGCTGGCCGACGTCGAATTCCACCAGCGGATTGTATCCCCACGTCGTGAGATCGCCGGCTTCGTTGTGCGCCGCGCTCTCGTACATGTAGTACGTGTGCGCGTTGTGCACCAGGTAGTACATGCCGAGAGTCATCATCTTGCCGCGATCACTGCCCGCCGTGCCGTTGGACGGGTCGCGCGCGCCCAGGATGCGGCGGCCGCCGGCGCGCGTCTGGAGGACGATCTGCTTCACGCCCTGGTCGTAATCGTACATCTCGCTCATGCAGCGGGTGCTTCCGGTAACGGGCGATGAGGCGCCGGTATACGTCACCCAGACCTCGCCCCAGATCCACGGCGTCGTCTTCTGGATGTCTTTCGCGCAGCGGTTGTTGTAATTGAGAAAGAGGACGTGCCCGTAGTTGGGCATGATGTCCTTGGTCTCGTTGAACTGCTGCAGCATGTCGGACGCCAGCGCGGGGTAGATGTTCTCGATCGCGTACGTGTACGGATGGCTGTCATTGACCGGAATCCCGTAGTACTCGGTGGTGTGATCGAGCAGCCCCTCTCCGAATTTCGGGTACCAGATGGCGTCGTCGATCATGATGCCGTCGACCGCGCCACTGGCGAAGGTCTGGTTGAACCACCACGTGCCGTTCATGGCGCCGGTCATATAGGTCTTCAGGAACGCGCGGTAGCCGGGATTGGCCACGTTCGCGAAGTACCACGGCTGGGGACCATAGTAGTAACCGACCACGCGCGATTGATCGCGGCTCGTGGCGCTCGCGCCCGCTACCGGACCGCCCGGCACCCAGCCCGGGACCATGCCGGCCGGAAATCCCGGCACGATGGTCTTGCCTTCCCACGTGGGGATGTAGGTGTCTTCCTTGAAGTGCAGGTAGAAATCTTCGCCGTTGAACCCGTTCGACGACGCCCACTGCATCGCGGTTTTGGGCGCGGGCAGATCAAAGCGGTTGAAGCGCGCGACCATGTATTCGAAAAGGCGGATGTTGGGATTCACCGCGCGCGAGTCGTCGGGATAGTAACCGGCGATCAGGAGATCGAAGTGGCCCGCGCGCCAGCTCGTTTCGTTGGCGTCGTTCTCGGCGCGCATGAGGCAAGACGCGGTCTGGATGTGCGACCGCAGCGCCGGCGTGATGGGGCCGCAGCCGCCGCCGTTGCACTCCTGGTTGAAGCCGCACGAGAGATCGGTGACGCAGTTGCTCGAGCTCGTCCCCGGATCGGACGGCCCGGACGACGAGCTGCACGCAAGACCGGAGGCGGCGAAAACGACGCCCGCCATGGCGATATCCCGAATACGCATGATGTCACTCCGTTGGAATACGGTGGATCCGTATTCGATGTGCAACGGACGTGCCCGGGCGGGGAGCGGCCCGGGCCGGGCGCGTGGCGCCCCGTGAGGGCGGATTGTTTCTCCGGGGGCTTGCGGGGGCAGGAAATAGGTGGTGACGCGCAACCGTCCGGGCATACACTCGGCGCGCGCGCCGCAATATGCGTCGCGTCAGGATAGCATGGAGTCAAAGAAGATTCTGTTCGTGTCGTCGCTGCGCCGTTTCGGCGGGGGAGAGCGATGGATGCTGGACACGGCGGCGGGGCTGCGCGAACGCGGCCACGA
>DASVAK010000010.1:0-3700 GCA_036376395.1 Candidatus Krumholzibacteriia bacterium | reverse complement strand
CTGCGCGTGCCGAGCGGCACGGTGATCGACGCGGTGGAGCTCGTCAACGGCGACGTCGACGTGCGCGGGATCGACGGCGACGTCGAGATCTCCTCGGTGAACGGCCGCGTATCGGGCGAGATGCTCGGCGGCAACGTGGAGTTGGCAACCGTCAACGGCGAGGTCGAGCTCGTGGCCGCGGATGGCGTGGACTCGATTCGCATGCACTCGGTCAACGGCGGTGTTTCGCTCGTGGTCCCGAAGCAGTTCAACGCGCGCATCAAGGCCAGCACCGTCCACGGAAGCATTCGCGGCATGGACGGGCTCGACGTCGATACCAAAGGATGGGTCGGCAGTTCGCTGCAGGGAACGCTCGGCAAGGGCGGTCTGCGTGTCGATCTCAACACCGTCAATGGTAGTATCGAGATTCGCGAGGGAAGCGGAAGCGGGGCGCGGGAGAAAGAGTGAAGCGTGCGGTCGGGGGGTACGGGAGGTTCGAGATGGAACTGTCGTTGGTCTGGCGGGGTCGGCGCGAATGCGGGATGAGCATGATCTGGTGCGACGGGTGCAGGCCGGGGATGCGTCCGCTTTTCGCGAATTCGTCGAGCGCTACCAGCGCGACGTCTACGGCCTGGCCTACGACCTCTGCGGCAACCACCACGACGCCGAGGACCTCTCGCAGGAAGTGTTCATCAAGGCGCACCGCGCCATGGCGACCTTCCGCGCCGAAGCGAAGCCGGGAAGCTGGCTGTACAGGATCACGATGAACGCTTTTCTGGATTCGAAGCGGCGCCGGCCGGTCACGCTGGTGAGTCTCCAGGCCTCCCAGGACGAGTCGGGTGACGATCACCCGGTCGACATGCCGGCCCCGACCGCCGGCCCCGACCGGGTGACGCACTCGGCGCAGGTGCGCGAGGACATCGAGCGCGCGCTGGAGGTGCTCTCGTCGCAGGAGCGCGCGGTGTTCGTGATGCGCCACTACCACGACATGCCCATCCGCGAGATCTCGTCATCGCTCTCGATCGCCGAGGGCACCGTGAAGAGCATGCTGTTCCGTTCCATTCGAAAGATGCGCGGGCGACTTTCCCATTACGCCGGAGAGGCGGGTGAGCTGGCATGAGCTGCGAACGTTGTCGCGACATGATGGTCGAAGCACTCTACGGCGAGCTCGATCCGGCGGCGCAGCGCGAGTTCGAAGCGCACGTGGACGGATGCACCGAGTGCGCGGCCCTGCACCGCGAGATGCGCACCACGATGTCCGCCATGAACGAGCGCCGGCGGCCCGAGCCGGACGAGGGTTACTGGGAGACGTACTACGCGCGCCTCGAGGCGCGCATGAGCCGCGAGCAGTCCGTCGTCGACGGTGCAAAGTTTACGGCGCGGCGGCGGTCCAATGTGTCGTGGGGATACCGTGTGGCCGCCGCCGTTGCCGTGCTTGCCCTGGGCGTGTGGATCGGCCGCTCGACGCTCGGACCGGGAACACCGGGCGAGCGCAACGTCACCATCACGCAGAACACGCCCGCCGACACGATCCGTGACCGCAACGCGCCCGCCGACACCGCGCGCGGCGCGGACAACGACCGCGACACGCCGGGCCGGGAAGCCATCGAAGGGCCCGCCACGCGCGGGACGCGAGCGCCCGGCAACGGGAAGATCCAGCTCGCCTCGGCCGACGTGCGCGCGCGCGAGTACATCGAGCGCTCGCAGGTGCTCCTGCTGGCGCTCGTCAACGCGACGCCGGACACCAGCGCGGCGGCGGTTTCGGACTTCGATACCCGGCGCCGGCGCGCGGGCATGCTGGTTCGCGAAGCATCCACGCTTCGCGATGAACTGCCCGGCAGCGAGAATCGCCGGATGCGCGAGCTCGTCACCGACCTGCAGTTGATCCTGCGCGAGATCGCGAACCTCGAGAACGAGAAGGATCTCGACGGCGTGCAGATCATCCGCAACCGCGTGGACCGCGAGGGCGTCCTATTGCAGATCGACGTCCAGCAGATGAGCGACGAGGGCAAGGGTGCCCCGGCGCAGAAGAGCGGCGCGATCGATTGATGGAACTACCCCCAGGGAGAAGAAGCAGCATGAAGCAGCACAGCTCGATGTTCACGGTGGCACTCGCGCTTGCCACCATTGTCCTGGCGACCGCGCCGTCGACACCACATGCCGGCAAGGCCCCGAAGGCGCCGAAGACACCGCCCCCGGCCGTGCCGGGCACTCCGGCCACCCCCGCGCCGCCCGCGCACACCGGCAGCGAACGCGGCATGTACGAGACCATCAAGAACATGATCTACGACGCCCAGTACCAGCAGGCGTACGAGACGTCGGCCGGTTACCTCAAGAAGTACCCGAAGAGTGGCTCGGCCGAGGAGGTCTCGTTCTGGAAGTGTTACGCGCTCCAGCGCGCGAGCTCCGCTCTCGATCGCTCGTTCGAATGCTACCGCACGTTCCTCGAGCAGTACCCCAACGGCAACTGGTCCGACGATGCGCGCTCCGAGCTCGCCAAGGTGTCGAAGAAGCTGGCCAAAGCCGGCGATCCGCGCGGCAAGGCGTGGCTCGACATGAATCGCGGCGCGGACAGCGACGACACCGAGCTCAAGCTCTCGGTGATCTATGCGCTCTACGAGACCGGCGACGAGGAGGACCGCAAGTACGCAGTCAAGGCCATCCACGACATCCTGAAGACGTCGAAGGACGCCGACCTGCGCCGCCAGGTGCTCTACGTTCTCGCCGAGGCCGACGATCCGCAAACGCTCGAAACGCTGATCGACGTGGCGAAGACCGATCCCGATCCGGACGTGCGCCGTCACGCCATCTACGCCATCTCCGAGCAGGACGACGACCCCAAGGTGATCGACACGCTGGTGTCCATCATGAAGACGGAGAAGGATCCGGATATCCGCCGCCACGTGCTCTACGCCATCGCCGAGGTCAAGCGCCCCGACGTCATCCAGGTGCTCTCCGACGCCGCCCTGAACGACCCCGACCTGGACATCCGGAGCGCCGCCACGTACGCCATCGCGGAGGTCGACGACCCCGCCGCGGTGGGCGCGCTCAAGTCGCTGCTCAAGACCGCGCCGTCGTTCGAGATCAAGCGGGCCGCGCTCTATGCCCTGATCGAGCGCGACGACGTCGACATCGTTCCGGACCTGAAGGCGCTCGCGCTCTCGAAGGGAACCGGCGACCAGGACCGCGAGCTGCGCCGCGCCGCCG
The DNA here is from genome assembly GCA_036376395.1 of Candidatus Krumholzibacteriia bacterium. Lineage (GTDB taxonomy): Bacteria > Krumholzibacteriota > Krumholzibacteriia > WVZY01 > JAKEHA01 > JAKEHA01. The sequence continues at coordinate 514 of DASVAK010000010.1, read as the reverse complement.
TGTACGCGCTGGCCGAGACCAACGACCCCTCGGTGGCCAGCGTGCTCTCCGAGGTGGTGAAGACCTCCGATGATCGCGAGGTCAAGCAGGCCGCCTTCTACGCGCTGGCCGAGATCGGCGGGCCGGACGCGAAGAACATGCTCAAGGGCGCGGCGATGGATGCGAAGGACGAGGACATGGCGCGCTCGGCGGTGTACGCGCTGGGCGACATGCTCGACGAGAAAGAATCCGGCTTCCTGCTCGAGGTGTACCGCAAGTCGCCGTTCGAGAGCGTGCGGCGCGCCGCGCTGGAGGCGTCGATGAGCATCGGCGGCGACCAGTCGGCCGCGGCGCTGGGCGCGATGCTGGAGTCCGAGAAGGAGGCCGATCGCCGGCGCACCATCGTGTGGGCGCTGTCGGATATCGAGACCGATGAATCGGTCGCCATCCTCGCGCGCGTGGCGAGAGACGACGAGGACCGCGACGTCCGCCGCCAGGCCGTGCAGGCGCTGGGCTCCATCGGCACACCGGCGGC
>DASVAK010000008.1:0-10184 GCA_036376395.1 Candidatus Krumholzibacteriia bacterium | reverse complement strand
GGTCAGCACGATGTTCTCGGTGGCGTCCTCCTGGCGGACCAGGCGCAGGCCCGCATCGTCGAGGAAGCGCTCCGTCACCAGCGGCGGCATGAAGACGAACAGCCCGATCGAGCTGCGCAGCGCCAGATCGTCGTTGGTCACCGGTCCGGTGATGACGACGGGATCGGTGAAGAGCGCGCGCCCCTTCGGTCGCAGCACGCGATGCCACTCCCGGAACACGGCCAGGCGGTCGGGAAAGTGGTTCATGGAGTCGATGCACAGCACGGCATCGAAACCGTCGGGGTCGAACGGCAGCGGTGCTGTGGCATCGGATACGCGGAACTCGACGCGCTCGCCGTCGCCCGCCTCGTGCGCGAGCTGGCGCGCCGTGGCGACACCGCTCTCGTTGGCATCGATGCCGGTGACCCGGCATTCCGCCCTGCGCGCGAGGTAGCGCGCGGGACCGCCCGAGCCGCTCGCAATCTCCAGCACGTGGCTTCCCGCGCGCAGGTTGAGCCAGGGAATGAAGCGGTCGTATTCACCGGCCGTCGTCCAGCTGTTCTGGCCGATGTCCACGCCGAAGGTCTCGCGGCGGATCTCGTCCAGCACGCGCGCGCTGAAATTGCCGTAGGTGCTGTCGAAGAGGTCGACTCGTTTGCTCATGGGGGCGTGATCATCCTTCCATGTCGGCGCCGCGCGCCGCCAGCAGCTCGCGCAGGATGGATCGATGGCACCGCGATTCATCCTCGCAGTAGCAACCCACCGCAAAGTGGGCCTGGTGCGACAGCGCGGCGAGCACATCGAGTGTGTGGCTGTTTTCCGGCTTCGCCATCTCGGCGCGATATTTTCGCACGTAGGCCTTCCACTGCGCCGGCGTCCTGGCGGCAAGGCCGAGCTTCATCGTTTCGGCGCTCGGCGCGAGGTTCGGAAACCACACGTCGAACCAGTCCAGCGTCGCCCAGTCCGCCTTCGGGACGCCGCGCGGCGGACGCCGCACGGTGCCGATGCGCAGGCCTTCGCCCTTTTTTCGCGGCTGGCCGAGGCGAACGACGCGGATGGCCACGGCTATCTTCCCCGCGGCTGCTCGCTGTCGAGCGTCTGCATGCCGGCTTGGTTGTAGCGGTCGCCGGCCACGGCCTCGGCGGGCACGAGCTCTTCGATGTCGAGGAAGTCGCGGTCGGTGAGCGGGAGCGCCACCGCGCGGAGCGCTTCGTCGAGCTGGTCGGGCCGGCGCGCGCCGATCAGCGGCACGATGTCGTCACCGCGCGCGAGCACCCACGCAATCGCCACCTGCGCGACGCTGGCGTGCTTTGCCTCCCCGTACGCGCGCACCGCGTCAACGAGGGTGAGGTTGCGCTCCAGGTTCTCGCCCTGGAAGCGCGGGAGCGCGCTGCGGTAATCGCGCGGATTGCGCTCCTTCGACCAGTGTCCGCTCAGCAGCCCGCGCGAGAGCACACCGTACGCGGTGACGCCGATGCCGAGCTCGCGGCACATCGGGAGCACCTCGCGCTCGATGCTGCGTGAGAAGAGCGAGTACTCGAACTGCACGTCGCAGACCGGGTGCACGGCGTGCGCGCGCCGGATGGTGTCGGCTCCCACCTCGGAGAGGCCGATGTGCCTGACGTACCCGGCCTGCACCATCTGCGCCAGGCCGCCCATGGTTTCTTCGATGGGCACGTTCGGGTCGAGCCGGCCCGGGCGGTAGATGTCGACGTGATCGGCGCCGAGGCGCTTGAGGGTCATGGCGAGAAAATTCTTCATCACCGCCGGGCGCGTGTCGAAACCGATCCACTGTCCCGACGGGTCGCGCAGCGCACCGAACTTGACGCTGATCACCGCGTCGTCGCGCCGGCGACCGCGCAGCGCGTCGCGGATCAACATCTCGTTGTGGCCGGCCCCGTAGTAGTCGCCGGTGTCGAGCAGCGTGACGCCGGCATCGAGCGCGGCGTGGATGGTGTCGATGCTGCGGGCTTCGTCGGCCGGACCGTAGAAGTCCGACATGCCCATGCAGCCCAGTCCGATTTCGGATACGTGCGGGCCGGTGCGGCCCAGCTGGCGGGTCTTCATGGCTCCCCCTTCCTGCGCAGGCGCGTCAGTCGAGCAGCGAATAGATTTCGCGCCGGCCCCCGCGCATGAGTTTGCGGAAATTCGGATAGAAGGTCTGCCACTCGGGCGCGCTGAACGCCTTCTCGAGCGACTCCTGGAAGTCCTTCATGTCCTTGAACTCGGTCTCCATGACGAGCGTGTAATGGTCGGCGACGAGGTCAGTCATGATCCTGGGTTGCGGGTGATCGAACTTCTTCGCCATGTCCCGGTACTCACGCATGAGCTCCTTGGCTTTCTTCATCTGGTCGGGGTCGATGGAAAAGACTTCGCGGACGAGGATCATCAGCGGCCTCCTTGGGAGCGCGGGTGCGCGCGGGGAGAAACTATAGCACTTCCCCGCCGCGCGCGGTCACCCCGCGCGGCGTTCGTCGCGCAGGTATGCCACCCAGTACACCCCGGCCACGAGGAGAGTTCCACCGAGGAGGTTGCCGGCGGTGACGGCGGCGAGATTGCGGATCACACCCGTTAGCGGGACCACACCGTTCGTGTCGAGAGCGAGGCCGTAGGGAAGGAAGAACCAGTTGGCGATGGAGTGCTCGAAGCCCAGCACCACGAACGCCGTGATCGGGAAGATGATGGCCACGACCTTGTCGGACACGCTGCGACCGCCCATGGCGAGCCAGACGCCCAGGCAGACGAGCGCATTGCACAGGATACCGCGCGCGAAGGCCACCCCCGCAGGAAGCGCCGCTTTCGTGGCGGCGATGGTCACGGCCGTCGCGCCCACGGCGCCATCCTGCATTCCGGCGATACCACCCCACACCACCAGCGCCACCGTCGCCAGCGAACCCAGCGCGTTGCCGATATAGACGAGCACCCAGTTGCGCACGACGTCGCGCGTACTGACCAGGCGGCTGGCCCACGCCATCGCCATGAGGACGTTCCCGGTGAAGAGCTCGGCGCCGCCGATGACGATCAGGATGAGGCCGAGGCTGAAGCTGAGGCCGCCGAGCAATCGCGTGACGCCGAACCCCAGCTCGGAGCCGGTCATCACCACGGCGAAGAAGATCGCGCCCAGCGCAACGAACGCGCCGGCCAGCACGGAAAGCGCGAGCACGGTGAGCGTGGCCGTTCTGGCCTTGGCCACGCCCAGGTGCTCGACCATGCGCGCAATGTCGCGCGGCGCGTGCGCATCGGTCGCGCCGTGAATCGGCTGCACGCTCATGGCGCCGCGCTACGAGGCGACACCGGCCGGACTGAATTGCGCCAGGTCCATCTCCGGCACCATTGCCCCCTGCTCGAGGTAGTTGAGGTGCATGTCGAAGCAGTGGCGCAGATCGTGCCGGATGTGACCCATGGGCGCGGTCTCGAGGTACTTCAGCAGGTACTCCCGGTAGGCCGGGTGCGCGCAGTTCTCGATGATGCGGCGCGCGCGCGGCATCGGCGCGAGGCCACGAAGATCCGCGAGGCCATGTTCGGTCACCAGCACCTGCACCGAGTGTTCGCTGTGGTCGACGTGCGAGCACATCGGCACGATGGTCGAGATGCGTCCGCCCTTGGTCACCGACGGGCACATGAAGATCGACAGGTACCCGTTGCGCTCGAAGTCCCCGCTGCCGCCGAGTCCATTCATGATCTGCGTGCCGAAGAAGTGCGTCGAGTTGACGTGGCCGTAGATGTCCGCCTCGATGGCGGTGTTCATCGCGATCACGCCGAGCCTCCGCGCGATGCCCGGGTTGTTGGAGACGTCCTGCGGGCGCAGGACGATGCGGTCGACGAAGTCGCTCATGTTGTCGTACATGAAGCGAAGCTTGGCGTCACTCAGGGTGAGCGCGCTGGAACTGCCTCCGATGGCTTTGCCCGACGCAATCAGGTCGAGCATCGCGTCCTGCAGCACCTCGGTGTAGATCTTGAAGCGCGGGAAATCGTCCCGCTTGCCAAAGCCGGTGAGCACCGCGTTGCAGATGTTTCCCACGCCGCTCTGGATGGGCAGGAAGTCCTCCGGGATACGGCCGGCGTGCCACTCCTGGATGAGGAACTCGGCCACGCGGTCGGCGCTGCGCAGGCAGGCTTCGTCGGGCGCCGTGAACACGCGGCCGCCGTCGGGTTCGTCGTTATGGACGACGCCGATCACCCTGGAAGGATCCACGCTCGCGTAGGCGCGGCCGATCCGGTCGAGAGGATCGTGGATGCCGATCGCGTCGCGCTCGGGCGGCAGGGGCAGCACCACGATGTCGGCCATCTCGCGCAGCCGCGGCGAGTGGTAGGTGTTGAGCTCGATGATGACCTTTTTCGCCACCTGCAGCCAGGTGGGCGCGTTGCCGATGCCCGTGGTGAGGTAGACGCGTCCGTCGGGCGTGATCTCGGTGGCCTCGATGATGGCCACGTCGATCGGCCCCAGGAAACCTTCCTGCACGATCTGCGCGACGTGCGAGAGGTGCATGTCGACAAAGTCGACCTTGCCGTTGTTGGCCTGCTCACGCAGCGGCACCGAGGTCATGTACGGCGCGCGCCAGCTGATGGCGTCCGCGCGCGCGAGCTCGTCGTCGCAGGACGGGCCGGTCGACGCGCCGCTGATCACCCGGATGCGATACGGCCGGCCGGACGCGTGCAGCGTTCGCGCGCGCGCGGCAATCGCGCGCGGCACCGCTTTGGGCGCGCCAGCGATGGTGAATCCGCCCACGGCGACCATGGCGCCGTCCGGAATCGTGGCGGCCGCTTCTTCGGCGGTCAGCGTGGGATAGTTCTTCGTGATCTTGCGCGACATGGGTGTGGTGGTCCTTTCTCGTAGCGCGGCCCCGGGGGCCATGTGTTCATGATGCGGTAGTCGTGTGAAGCGCCGCGTCACCGGGTCATCCAGGCGCTCTGTAACGCCGTGACGCCGGGCGGCACCTGCTCTCAAGATACAACAATTCGGACAAAAAGGTCACGAATCATCTACACGGCTATTATATTATTCCACAATAGCTTACAGACGAGTGGTAATGACGGGCCGGTCACGCCTCCGGGCTGTCGATGTCGACGCGACCCTCCCCGATGGCACGGCGCGATTCGGCGGCGAGCCGCTGGTAACGCTTGCGGAACGCGTCGAGCTGGGCGGATTCCATTTCTTCGAGGTCGATCAGCGCGTTGTGCGCGCCCTGCGTGGCGCGGATCAACTCGTCGAGCTTGATCTGCATGGCCTCGGTGTCGCGGTTCTGGGTGTTCTGGATCAGGAACACCATCAAGAACGTGATGATCGTGGTCGTCGTGTTGATCACGAGCTGCCACGTGTCGCTGAAGCGGAAAAGCGGGCCACTCACCACCCACGCGACGATCAGCAACGTGGCGAAGGCGAATGTTCTGGGCTGGCCGCTTTCGTGCGCGGCGCGTTTCGCGAAGCGGGAGAACCAGGGGTGGCGCTGTTTCACGTCGAGCCTCCAGGGAAAATGCCGGCGGTGCTGGCGTCAATATGTGGAGGCTGCGACCCGGGGGTCAATCCGCTGGACTGCCGACGTGTCCGCCATTGGCGGGGCTACTTCGGCCCGATGCGGAGCGCCGCGGTGGCGATGAAGATCTCGCGCAGGAAGAACACGAGCCCGGTGAAGAACGAGCCCATCGCCATCACGAACAGCAACGCCACGACGAGCGAGGCATCGAACTCGAGGAAGGCGGAGAGAAACATCATGGCGACCACGGCGCAGATGAGCAGCGCCGTGAAGGTGCAGAAGGTGATGGCGCGGTTGATGAGCTTGGCCCGGATGGAGAGCGTCGAGAGATGATCGGTGTGGAACCCGACCTCCTCCGGCGCCACATCCTTGAAGTGCGCCTCGGACGCGCGCGCGCGGTCGACTATGCGCGCCAGGCGATTGGTCATCACCGAAAGCATCGATCCGATGCCGAGAAGCAGGAAGACGGGCGAGAGCGAGAGCTGGATGACGTGGCCGACGGCGGCGATGCCGGTTTGTGATTCCATGCGCCGACTATACCGCCAACCGGCCTATTCTTCATACTCCTTCAGAGCCGGTGCGGGCGGAACCTCCTTTTCGTCCTTCACACGATGCGCCTTCACGTCGCGGCCCTTCGTGCCGTCGGGCAGGATGATCAGGTCTCCCACCAGCGAATCGCCGTGCGCGAGGTATGACCACACGCCGTGCGTGTTGCCGATGCGAAATTCGCAGCGCAGGGCGTTGCTCTTCTCGTCGTGGTTGAACACCAGCGCACCCATGGGCACACGCTTCCCCTCGATGATCTTGTCCGCGAGCAGCCGGACCTGGCCGGGGTGATCCTCCAGCGGCATGAAGCGGTACACCACGATCTCGTCCTTGCACGCCGGGCGATTGCCCACACACGTGGACGTGCCGGTCCACGTGCCCTGGTAGAAATCGGACGACGGCTCGCCCGCGCCGAGCAGAACCAGAGCTGTCCACAAACCGAATAATGCCCTCATCGTTTCTCCTCGCTGCTGGTTTTGAATTGATCGCCCCACAGTTTTGCGAGGAATGGCTCCGTTTCCTCGCGCCGCTTTTCGAGCGGTATGCTGTGCCCCATACCCGGATAGATGACGACGCGCGCGCTGCCGCCGGCGCGGTTGATCTCGTTGGCGAGCTTTTGCGCGTTCCGCGGATCCGTCCGGTCATCCGCTGCGCCGTGCAGGATGAGCGTCGTCGCCCGGATGTCTTTCGCGACGCCCAGCACGGAACGCTCGCGCACCGCGGCCGCGGAGCCCCCGGTTTCCGCGATCAGATTGTGCCGCATGCCCGCCTTGATCCCGGTCGCGGTCGAGTCCGCCGCCAGGGCAGCAAGATCGTATTCGCCGGCGACCAGGATCAGTCCCGCCACGGTGGTGTCGTGCGCCGCGACCAGGCCGGCGACCATCGCTCCGCGGCTGGCGCCCTGCAGCACGAGCTTCCCCGGCGCGATTGCTCCCTCGGACCGCAGCTTCGCAATCACGGCGGAGACGGCGTGCTGAGAGAACGGTCCGCAGAAGTCGGGTGGTCCGCTCGAGTCGCCGTATCCCGGCATGGACACCGCCACCGCGACGACGCCGCGCTTCGCGAAACGCTGCAGCGCTTCTTCCGTTCCCTTCGCACCCGGTCGTGGATCGGGCTGGTGGCCGTGGAGCAGGATGATCGTGGGCCACGGGCCTACACCCTCGGGCTTCGCGACGAAGTACTCGACCTGTTTCGATGCGTGGTCGGGGTGTGGCAACGTCTCCCCGCGCGGCAGCCCCGGCGTGCATGCGAGCAGGGCGACGACGACCAGCAGACGCTTGAACATCATACTTCCTCTATTCACGCGGCGCGCGCGGTTGCGTCCGCGTTGACATCGGTTTCGTAACCGCGGTGATGCGCGCGACGCAGAACCACCACGGCGATGACGGCCGTCAGTGCCTGGGGAATGAAATTCGTGAACACCGCGAACCTCGCCTCGCGCACCCAGTCCGTCGGCCAGTAGATGTTCAGCCCTGCCCATACCAGGAGCATCGCCACCACGCCGCGAGTGGTGTCGGGCCGGACCGCCCACACCAGCGTCAGCAGCCAGATGGAGGGGAATGCGCCGTATCCCTGGGGCAGGAACGGGCTGCGCAGGGTCGCAAGAATCACGATGGCCAGCCACAGCAGCGGCATCCTGTCGCTGCGGACGGCGCGCCGCGCGGCGAACCAGGTGACGATCACCGCTGCGATGGAATAGAGGGTGCCCACGATCCGCATGGTGTCGAATGACATGCCCGGCACACCGAACAGCTTGAGCTTGAATACGAGACCCGGCACCGAGAGGTTGTTGGCGATCGCCGGCGGGTTGCGAAAGGCCGGAAACGCCTCACCGCTCAACAGTCCTGGAAAATGTTCACGAAAGGTGCCGAACGCCGCCCACCCGATGTCGACCACGCTCGCGATGACGAACACCACCGACGCCGCGAACGTCCACGCGAGCGCGCGCCACTGACGGCGCGCGACCAGGTAGACGACAAGCAATCCGGGATAGAGCTTGCTCACGCACATGAACGCGAAGATGATGCCGCCCGCGATGTGGCGCCGCCGCTCGAACAACCCCAGGGCCAGAAGCGTGGCCGCGATGACCATCGCCTGGACGTTCCCTTTCTGCAGCACGCTCAGGGTCGGCATGCTGATCCATATCAGCGGCGACAGGAGAAGGGCCCGCGTGCCGGCCGCGCGCCCCAGCCAGCGCGCCACCACCACGAATGCGAGCAGCACGACGAGACCGTTGAGCGCGAACCACACCATGCGCATCGGCTGGAACTCCGGCGTCAGCGCGCGGACCGCGCGCGGGAGCAGCAGGAACGGCGGCGGGTACTCGTAGACGTCGATATTGAACGGCCCCAGCATGAGCGGCTTGCGCGGTTTGGCAGGATCGTCGTCGGGCGCCGAGTACAGCTTGTGGTCGTAGATGTCGGGAACCGTCGACGCGGCTTTCGCGGTGACGTAGTACGCGGTCAGGCAGCTGTGCCGCACCTCCCACTGGCTTCCCGGAACGAAGGAGGACTCCACGTGGGTGGGATCGACGATGAAGACGGCGAGGCGTGTGAGCTGAACCAGGGCGGCGATCGTGGCCAGCGCCGAGACTGCTCTCAGCAGACGGGGGCAGGACGCCTCATCGAGCGGTAGCCGTTTGAGAACGTAGAAGACGACGGAGCCCGCCAGACCGGCCGCCGCAAGGAGCGCGACTACCGGGGATCCGGTCAGGCCCATGCCGCCCACAAAAGCGAAGATGCCGGCGCTGCCGGCCAGGGATGACGCAACCAACGCGCGTATCATGCGGCCTCCTCATACGCGTTCGGTCAGTGGACGTTCGGGGACGGAATCAACTATAGCCGATCGGACGACCGGCGGACGAGGGTCTCATCTACCGCGCATCCCCCGGCACCAGCACCGCCGCGCCGACGAGGTTGCCGGCGCGCAGATCGGCCAGCGCCTCGTTTGCTTTCTCGAGCGGGTACTCGGTCGTGTCGACGCGAAGCGAGATCTCGGAAGCGCGGCGCATGAACGCCTCGCCGTCCGCGCGCGTGAGGTTCGCCACTGATCGCAGCGTCCGCTCGCGCCACAGCAGCTCGTACGGAAACGACGGAATATCGCTCATGTGGATTCCCGCGCACACCACGATACCACCCGGTCGCACCGCGCGCAGCGCCGAGGGAACGAGCGCGCCCACGGGCGCGAAGATCATCGCGGCATCCAGCGGCTCCGGCGGCGCATCGGTCGAGCCGCCCGCCCAGGCCGCGCCGAGCGAGCGAGCGTGCTGTTGCGCCCTGTCATCACCCGGGCGGGTAAAGGCAAACACGCTCCTGCCGTCGGCGACCGCCACCTGCGCGACCAGGTGCGCCGCGGCGCCGAAACCGTACAGTCCGACCCGCTTCGCTTCCCCGCCGACAGGACGCGCGGTTGCAATCGTGTACGCGCGATGGCCGATCAGCCCCGCGCACAACAACGGCGCCGCGTGCACGTCGTCGTAGCGGTCGGGCAGCCGGAAGCAGAAGCGCTCGTCGGCCACGGTGAACTCCGCGTAGCCGCCGTCGCGCGTGTATCCGGTGAAGCGCGCGTGCGGGCAGAGATTCTCCGCGCCGGCGCGGCAGTATTCGCACTCGCCGCACGTGCTTCCCAGCCACGGCACCCCAACGCGCGTTCCAATTTCGAAGCGCGTCGCTCCGGGATCACGTTCGATAACGGTGCCCACGATTTCGTGACCGGGACAGAGAGGAAGTTTCGGATCGGGCAATTCGCCGTCGATGACATGCAGATCGGTGCGGCAGACGGCGCAGGCATGGACGCGGAGGAGAACTTCGCCGGACCTGGGGACGGGCGTCCCCACCTCGTCGATTCGAAGCGGAGAGCCCGGCGTATGCAGTCGCAAAATTCTCATGCGGGCGACCCTCGCGGTCGACGTCGGTCAGGACCGTTGAAGTCCTGCCTGCCGCGAGAATCAGCCCGCACTATATCATGTTCGCAGCTCCACCCATCACGCCCTGCCGTGCGGGTGGAGCTGCGAGATAAGTCCTGGCGTTGGTCAGCTAGACCGTCGTTCGTCCGCCGGAAATGAGCTTGACGAGGAACACGATCACGGCGATCGCCAGGAGAAGATGAATCAGGGGGCCGCCAAAGCTGGTGATCATCCCGAGCAGCCACAATACAAACAACACCACGATGAGGGTCCAAAGCATT
>DASVAK010000007.1:0-5630 GCA_036376395.1 Candidatus Krumholzibacteriia bacterium | reverse complement strand
AGGCGACAAGAAGCTGCGAACGGAGTTTCATTGCACCCTCACCACGGACGGGCCGAGAATGCGGACGTCGCCATTGTGATCATCGATGTATCCGATGCGATCGCTGATGGCGATGAAGTGCGCACGCGTTTCGACGAGCGGGATGATCTTGCGCGACAGCGGCCCGCTGCCGGCGAGCAGCCATGGTGCTCGGGTCAGGAGCTCGTTCGACGTGCATGGAAAATCAACACACCACGACAGGGATGTCACGTATGCGCTTTCCTCGCCCGAAGATTGGGCCATCCTTCGGTCCATCTCGTGCGAAGGGATTCCCGTGGCCCGCAGGCTCCGGCCAGAGCCGGGCAGTGCACGAACGACGTCGCGGGCTTCACTCGACGTCGTCGTATCCATCGCGGCGAGCGCGACTAGTCGTTCCGCGAGCGACCGCGCGGTGGCGTCATCGACCGCAAATGCCACGCGTTTCTGTGAGGCAACCATCACACTTTGCCGGGCGTAGGTCGAAACCTGCTTGCATCCCGCATGCTCTCCATCCGCAAGCAGGCTGCTCCCGCCGCGTGCCTCCTTCTGTACGGCGTCCCGGGCGAGTGCTGCACAGGTCGCGGCGGAAAGCAATGGCGCACGGATCCCATCGTCATACGCCATATTTCGTTCTCTTGATATCACGACATAGACCAGGTCCCACGCCAGCGGTGCCATGGTGACATTCTTCTTCGCGCGCGCGTACTCGATCGCGGCGGGATCATCCGTGATCATCGCATCGGCGGTGCCATCAAAGATGTCGCGCGCGTCGCCGACGTCACCCTGGACGAAGCGCACGATCGGTGTCTCCGCTTCGCTGGACGGGCGAATGACCACGGCTTCTGCTACGGGCATGTCTTCATCGAGCATCCACGGGCCCGAGCCCATCGGCACAACGCCATTCGGAGATGACTTGGTCACAGCGAGCATCTGCAGCGAGAGCAACTTGAGATCCGGCCGGCCCGAATATCCGTGGAGGATCATCGAGTGTTCGTCGATGACATCGACTGACTTGATCACGATTCCCTGCGCGCTTGCCCGCTTGATCACGTCAGCCGCCTCATACGCCGTGACCGACGTTTGATCCCAGAAGCGCGCGTCGTCTCGCATCTCGATGAGCCACCCGTCGCTGGCTTCGACCCACCGCTTTGCGAGGCCGGGCTGGAGCTGCCCGTGGCAGTCGACTGTCAGCAACGTCTCATATAGATGACTGAAGACGAACCGCTCTTCGCGGTTCCGGCCCCACGGTGCGTGGGAGAGATCGACGGTATCAAAGAGCACGACGGTGAGAATGTCGGCAGGATGAGCGGCGGGCGTGCGCGTCGCACAGGGCGGAGAAGACGGCGCGCGGGTAACAGCCGGGCCGCCGCATCCGGCGACCGCCAGCACTCCCGCCAGCGCAAAACCAACGCACCGCGCACCCACAACCAGATGATGTGTTGGCCACCCGATACCGGTCCATTGGATTTTGGCAGGCCGGGCATCCTGTGGTAACGTGCGGGGATGCGTCCATCCCCGAAAGCGCTCTTCCTGGCCGCCGGCCTTCTGCTCGTCACCTCCATCGGCTTCACAGATGCCGACCAGCCGGCCACGCAGCCCGACGAGCAATGGTTCCTGATCCGCATGAGCGGCGCCAACGTGGGTACCGCCGCCGAGCGGTGGTCGCGCACCGGCTCCGAGAACGTCTTCCAGGCCCAGATGAACCTGAGCTTCACCCGCATGGGGACACCGCTCAGCATGACCATCTTCACCGAAGAGGTGACAACGCCCGAAGGCGCGTTCCTGCGGGCGCGCATGCAGAGCTCGGTGTCCAACCTGAGCGCCGTCGCCACGCTCAAGGGCGACTCGGTCTACTACGAAACGACCGCCGGTGGCTCGATGCGCCGCCGCACCCTGGCATGGAAGAAGGACGCGATGACCGAAGCGCTGGCGCGCGAGCGCGTCGCGCACTGGCTGGAGAGCGCCGCGCCGGAGACGACGATCACGCTCTTCGACGTGGCCGAGGGCGATTTCCGCACCCAGCGCCTCGTGCGCGGCAAGCGCATGAACCTTCCCGTCGGGAAGATCGAGCGCGACGTGATCCAGGTCGACGAGTACGACGCCGACGCGCAGACGCCCTCGTCGTCGACTTGGTACGACGCCGTCGGGCCACACGACCCCGAGCGAACACTGGTGAGTCAACTCGGGGTCGAGATCGAGATCCTCCGCGTCAGCGCAGCGGAGCTCGAGGCGACCCAGATCGAGCCCAGCTTCGACATCATCAAGCGCTCGATGGTGCCGTGCCCCGGTTTCCCGATCCCCGCCTCGCGCATGGAAACGGTCACGCTCGTGCTCGACTTTCCCGGCACGCTCCCGCCCGCGTCGATGACCGGCCCCAACCAGCTCGAGGTGCAGCGCGCGGAGCACGCCATCACGCTCAAGCTCACGCGCTCATCGGCGGGGACCATCACCATCCCGGAGGACCAGCAGGCGGTGTTCCTGCGTCCGGATCGCTTCGTCCAATCCGACGCGAAGGAAATCAAGGCGGTCGCCGACAGCCTGAAGGCCGCCACGCGCTCGGATACGTGGGTGCTCGCGCGCGCGTGCGCGGCGTGGGTGGACGGGCACATCAGCAAGAAGGGGATGGAACACGGCTACGCGTCGGCGGTCGATGTCTACCGCTCGCGCGCGGGTGACTGCACCGAGCACTCGCTGCTCACCACCGCCGTGCTGCGCGCGGCGGGCATTCCCGCGCGGCCCGTCGTGGGCCTCGCCTTCAGCGAGCCCGACAAGGCGTTCGTCGGCCACATGTGGGTGGAGGCGTACGTGAACGGATGGCGCACGCTGGACGCGCTCAACCTCGGCCTCGACCCCATCCGGATCCGCGTGTACGCTCCGGCTTCCAGCGAGAGCCTGGGCGAGCGCGACCTCATGCGCGCCTACGGCACCATGGCCGGCGTCAAGGTGCGCGCGACCGAGCACCAGTCCCGCAAATAATCGACACATCATCCACGGAGGCGCATCGTGCCACAGCTCAAGAAGACCATGTTCCGCGAGTACGACATTCGCGGCCGAGTGAACGATGAAGAACTGAATCCCGGCAGCGCGGAGTGGATCGGCCGCGGCTTCGGAACCTATCTCGCGCGCCGCAACATCGAGCACATGGTGGTCGGCTACGACTGCCGCTTCGGTTCGGTGGAGATCAAGGACGGCCTGGTGAAGGGCCTGCGCGCCAGCGGGCGCAACGTCGTGATGGTGGGCATGTGCCTGACCCCCATGATGTACTGGTCGCAGTACCGCTTCAAGGTGCAGGGCGGCGCGATGATCACCGGCAGCCACAACCCGAAAGGCTGGAACGGCCTCAAGCTCGCGGCCGGTTTGTCCTCGACGCTCGTGGCGAGCGAGATCCAGGAGCTCTACGACATCATCGCGCGCGAGGACTTCGTCGAGGGCCGCGGCGATTACGCCGAGGCCACCATCTTCGATGACTACGCGAAAGACCTCGTCTCGCGCGTGAAGATCAAGCGGCCGCTCAAGATCGTGATCGACACCGGCAACGGCACGGCGGGCGCGTTCGCACCGCGCATCTTCCGCGACGCGGGCCTCACCGTGATCGAACAGTTCACCGAGCTCGACCCCGATTTCCCCAACCACGAGCCCGACCCCGCGCGCACCGACACGGTGGAAGCGCTGGGCAAGCGGGTGCTCGCCGAGAAAGCCGACATGGGCCTCGCCTTCGACGGCGACGGCGACCGCTTCGGCGTGGTGGACGAGAAGGGCGACGTGATCTGGCCGGACCGCTACATGATCCTGCTCGCGCGCCAGGTGCTCGAGCGCCAGCCGGGCGGCAAGATCGTGTTCGACGTGAAGTGCACCCAGGCGCTCGAGGACGATATCAAGGCGCATGGCGGCATTCCCATCATGTGGAAGACGGGGCACTCGCACATCAAGGCCAAGCTGCACGAAGAGAAGGCGGCGCTCGCGGGCGAGATGAGCGGACACGTTTTCTTCGTCGAGAACTACTACGGCTTCGACGACGGCATCTATTCCGGGCTGCGCTTCGTCGAATACGTGGCGGGCCGCAGCGAATCGCTCTCGCAGATTATGGCGGGAACGCCGACGTACATCTCGACGCCGGCCATCCAGGTGAAGTGCGCCGACGAGGTGAAGTACGCGGTGGTGGAGAAGCTCACCGCCGACTTGAAGCGCGACTTCAAGCGCGTCATCGACATCAACGGCGCGCGCGTTGTGTTCGACGACGGCTGGGGTCTCGTGCGGGCATCGTCGAACCTGCCCGAGCTCGTGCTCCGGTTCGAAGCGCGTACGCCCGAGCGCCTCGCCGAGATCAAGCAGACCTTCCGCAAGTACCTCGACAAGTACCCCGAGGCCGACAAACACTGGGAGAACGAATGAAGACGCGAGTGATCGCCGGCGCGCTGGCCGGCGTGGTGATGGCGTGCGTCGCGATCGCGGCGCCGGTGCAACTGCCGAAGGGATACCTGCCGCTCTCCGAGAGCCAGCCCATGATCGACAAGACGCTGCGCGCGCACCTCGCGCCGGACGTCTCGGGGCTCAGCGCGCGCGAGCGCGCGACGGTGGACCGGTTGATCAAGGCGGGGCAGATATTCGAGGACCTGCACCAGGAGATGCGCTATCCCGGCGCCATCGCCGCGCGCGAGGCGCTCTTCGCGCTCGACCGCAAGCTCGGCTCTCCGGCCGAGACCACGAACCTGGTCACCCTCTACTATATGAATCACGGCCCCGTGGCCCGCATGCTCGACAACCAGCGCCGGCCCTTCGTGCCCCTGGCGGCAACACCGCTCGGGGGCAGCCTCTATCCGGCCGACGCCACCAAGGATGAGATCGACGCGTTCCTCGCCGCGCACCCGGAGACGCGCGCGTCGATCCTGGGACCGCGCACCGTGGTCCGCCGCGCCGACGCCGCCTCGCTCAAGCGCGATATCGCGACCCTCAAGTCCAACCCGCTGCTCGACGGCCTGCACCCGGGATTGCGTTCCTCGCTGGAATCCATGGCGAAGAAGCCCGACCGCGCGACGTTCTATGCGGTGCCGTACCCGGTCGCGTTTCCCGCGCAGTTGCTGCAATGCTATCGATTGATCACCGACGCCGCGGAGCAGATCGAGCCGGAAGACGAAGAGCTTGCCACCTACCTGCGCAACCGCGCGCGCGACCTCATCACCAACGACTACGAATCCGGTGACGCGACGTGGGTGACGGGACGGTACAAGACGCTCAACGCCCAGATCGGATCGTACGAGAACTACGACGACGAGCTCTACGGCACCAAGACCTACTTCGCGCTCAGCATTCTCAAGGCCGACCACGCGAAGAGCGACGCGCTCCGCGCCGCCACCGCGCAGATCCAGAAGCTCGAGGACAGCCTCCCGTACGACGAAGGGAAGGCGCACAAGCGCGTGCGCTCGGACATTCCCGTCGGTGTGTACGACGTGCTCGCCGACTTCGGCCAGGCGCGAAGCGCCAACACCGCTTCCATTCTTCCCAACGACGCCGGCCCGGCGCGTCGCTACGGCCGCACCATCCTGCTCCGGCGCAACATCATGGAATCGCCCGAGCTCTTCGACGTGGCAAGAGCCGCTTACGCGGCGGCGATG
>DASVAK010000302.1:0-4865 GCA_036376395.1 Candidatus Krumholzibacteriia bacterium | reverse complement strand
TTGCGGGATGAGAACAAGGACTCCGTGATCGAGCGGGTCCGCGGGGCCTCGCGGCGCGAGGTCGAACGAATCGTGTCCGAGTACCGCCCGCCGGTGGCGCTGCGGGACCGGGTGCGTTACGTCCAGGTGCCGGTTCCCGAGCCGCGCAGCATCGATGCCGCGCTCATGGAGCGGGAGTGTGCCCGCGCCGTCCCGGAGGCCTGGCGCGACCGCCGGGTGACCGAGGAGAAAGTCCATGTCCAGTTCGTGGCCGACGAGGAGTTTCTCCAGCTCTTCGAGGAAATCCGTGACCTGATGTCCAACCGCTACGAGTTGTCATTTGCCGACATCATGAAGGCGGCGCTCGTCGAGTACCGGGATCGCCACAGTCCGGCGGCGCGACATGCGAGGAGAGAAGCAAAAAACGGAGCGGCGAGTCTTGACTCTCGCCGGCGAGAGTTGAATTCAAATGAGTTGGGGCCGTCGCGCCACATTCCAGACGAGGTTCGTGACGAGGTGTTCGTGCGGGACGGCGGTCAGTGCACATTCGTCGCGGCGGACGGGACGTCGTGCCGGTCGAAGAAAGGCCTCGAGATCGACCACATCGTGCCGTACTCGGCCGGTGGCACGCATGATCCATCGAACTTGAGGCTCTTGTGCGGCGCTCACAACCGGCTCATGGCCGAGCGTGCGCTGGGAAAGCACGTGATGCAGCCATTCTGGCGACGTCAGTAGGGCCGCACGACAGCATGGATTGTGAAGCGCGCCTCACAGCGCGAGTCTGACCACGCGTGCTATGCTTCACGGAATGGGCGCCTTCCAGAGCTACGGGATCTTCTGGCGCAGAGCGCTGTTCGCGGCGCTGACCGCGGGCATCATCGCGGCCATCATCATCCAGGATCACACCGGCTACCTTCCGCTCGGCGTGTTCAACACCGGCTCCGCGACCATGGCGAAACTCTCGCTCGGCTGCCTCGCCGCCGCGGGTGTCGTGCTGGTCATCCAGGTAATAGAAATGCTCAGCGGGAGACTCGCGCCGCTCGGAGGCACGATTCGCGGCATCTACGTCTTCCTCGTCATTCTCGATGTGCTGCTGATCTTCGGCGACCGGGTCTTCGTCACCGGCAATCCCGCGGGGCGGCTGGGGCAGTACTACGAAGTGCCGGATTCCGGACAACCGCCGGTGATACTCAAGAAGGACCCGACCGGGTTACCGGTGCGCCAGTGCCTGAGCGACGCAGACTCCCTGCTCGACGGCCCACGCATTCTCTTCCTCGGCGATTCGTACACCGCGGGCAGCGGCAGCGGGCCGGCGTGCAACTACCCCGATGTCGCCGAGCGGGTGCTGCGGCTGCACTGGCTGTCGACCGCGGAAGTCGTGAACGCCGGTGTCTCCGGCTACGGCCCGGTGGAAGCGCTCAGCATGCTGCGCTGGTATCGCGCGCAGGATTGCCCGCTGAACGCGATCGTCTACAATCTCACCCTCGAAAACGATTTCGCCGACAACCTGCCGGGCACTGAACGCCGCGTGGCGGCGGGAATCATCTTCCGCTTTCCGCACAACTGGTTCCTCAAGCACTTCCATCCGCTCAACACGCGATTGTTCCGCTGGGCCCTCGTCGTCGTGTACTTCGGCAGAGCGTCGACGCAGGACATGCTGAATGCGGTGAGCGTTCCGGGCGGCCCGTGCGATTTCACGGTGAAGCCGGTGGGCGAGGTCTCGCCGTTTCTCCGCTCCACCGTCCAGCGCGACCTCGACAACGCCACGCGCGTGGCCACCACGCCGGGCGGCTACGACGAGGCGAAAACAGCGATCGATGAGATGCGGACGATCGCGGCGGAGATGAAGGTGCCGTTCTTCCTGGTGGTGTTTCCCGACCGCGTGCTCGCCGACGCGGAGCTCCGCGCCCGCATGAACGTCGGCGCGCCGGACGCGTCGATCAAGAACCACGGCGTCGCGGTGAGCGCGTTCCACGCCGACCGGATTTTCGACGTCTACGAACTGCTCGACGGTCGCGCGGGGATGTACCGCGAGGTCGACACACACCTCTCGGACCTGGGGAACGTCGCGGCGGGGGAGTTCGTGGGATCGGGGCTCGCGGCCTACCTGAAGCAGATGACCGCACCTGACAGTACCGACATCATGAAGCGCTAATCGCGATAGCCGTCCGCGAATACGCACTCGAGGATCTCGTACGTCCGCAGCCCCGCCGGCAGCCGCACCTCGACCGTTTCGCCCTTCTTGTGCCCGATCAGCGCGCTCGCCAGCGGCGAGTTGTAGGCAATGATGCCCAGGTCGGGGTCGGTCTCGCCGTCGCCGAGGATGGTGCACTGGCGTTCCGCCCCCGTCGTGGTCTCGCGGATGCGGATGCGCTTGCCGAACGTCACCGAGTCCTCGGGAAGCAGCTCGTCCTTGCGCACCACGTTGGCGCCGCTGAAGCGCTCCTGGAGCTGGCGGAGCTTCGCCGCCGTCATGGTCTGCTTCTCCTTGGCGGCGTGGTATTCGCCGTTCTCCTTGAGGTCGCCGTGGGCGGCCGCGGTCGCGATTTCCTTCGCGATGTCGTTCTTGAGAAGACGGTCCAGCTTCTCGATTTCTTCCTTCAGTCGGAGGTAGCCTTTTTCGGTGAAGAAGTATTGCGGCATCTTGTCTCGCTTTGCTCAGTGATCGACCAACGCGCGAATCGATTCGCCGTCGATCGGTGTTTTCGAATCGGTGCCCAGGGCCTGGATCGTGCCCGACGCACCCACCACGACTTCCATCGGATATGTCACCACGCCGTGCCGGTTGAGGAACGCCGTCTCGACGTCCTGGTAGATCGGATAGCTCAGACCGTGCGTGGCACGGTAACGCGAGTTCTCCGCCGCCGGCGCGTCGGTGATGGCGAACACGCGTTCCGGCTCGATCACCCCCGCCGCCAGCCCCTGCTCCCACCGTTCCGCCATCGCGGCGCAGCCCTCGCAGTTCGGGTCGAGGAAGAGCACCACGGCCCCGTGGAGCGTGTTCACCAGCGCCGCGCTCCCCGTCTCCACACCCAGCGAGTCGGCCAGGCGCACGTCGGGGAACGCGTCACCCGGCTTCCAGGGAAAATCGGGCGCTTCAACGATCTGTTCGGCCGGGCCGCCGTGCAGCGATTTTCCAAACCGCAGACCGGCGAATCCCGCCGCCACGGCGAGCACGACGAGCACCGTCCATTGCAGCATCTGCCGCGTATTCGCAGTCATGTTATTCCTGCCGGTTAAGTGGAAGGGCGGAGCGCCATCGGCGCCCCGCCCCTTCCGGACCGAAGGTCAGCGATACGTCGCGTTAACAGTCGTAGTTCTGCGTGCACTGGAAGGTACCCGAAGTATCCTTCTTGCACGACGTGCCGTAAGGGGTCGTACAGCACTTGTACGGCACGCTGCAGATGCACTTGTAATAGCACGGGCCGGCCTGCGCACCGGATGTTCTCATCCCGACGATCGCTCCCAGTCCAAACACGACAGCAAGCACCATAAAAGCGGAACGCTTTTTCATGTCTCCTCCAGTTCTGCCGGGGACGTTGTCGAAAACTGTCGGGAGCGGCTTGCCACCCTTGCCGATGGCGGGCCGCGACGGGATTGCAGTCTACTATAATCGGTGAGGCTCCCGCGAGCCGGATTTTGGCCCCGGCCACGCCGGATTTTGCGGAAATTTACTTGAGCTTCGGATGTGGTTGCCTAAACTTGCGAGACCCGACATCGGCTCCGGGAGCTGCATGAAACCAACCGAATTGAGCATCGTCGAGCGCGCGGACAGCATCACCCAGGTCGCCATCGCGGGCCGTCTCGACGCGGTCGGCGTGGACAAGATCGGGATCCGTTTCCAGAGCGCCACGGCCGCGCGCGGGAAGAACACCATCATCGATCTTTCCGACGTCGACTTCATCGCGTCGCTGGGGCTCGGCATGCTCCTCTCGGCCGCCCGCGCGCTGCACTATCGCGGCGCGCGCGCGGTGGTCGTCAACCCGCACCCGCTCGTGCTCAAGGTGATGGAAGCCGCCCATATGCCCAGCGTGATTCCCGTCGTGGCCACCGTGGCCGACGCCGAGTCGTTTTTCTCCGACTGACGCAGATGGCGAAGCTCTTGCACCACCGTATGCAGGACGGTGGACATGGGCTTCTTCGGTTATTTTTCAACCATCGCACTGGTCGCAGTGGCAGCATCTCTGCTGTTCGTCGCCGTGGTATCCGGGCTCCGCGCCGCCCGGACGAAAGCGCCCTCACCGGCTCTTCCCGATAACGTGATCACCTTTCCCGGACCGGGGTTGACACCCCGGCAGCGACGCCTCGCTCGAGCACACGCTCTCGACGCGGAATCCGCCCTCGCGTATCGCGAACCGGGCTACCAACGAGGCCGCCCCTGCGAGGATTGATACTTCCCTCCCGCTGAGACTGCAGCGCGCGGTCATTGCTGTGCGTGCTCGCTCCCCGGCGATTCGGGCTCAAAGCGGAGAATGTCCCCCGGCTGGCACGAGAGCGCCACGCAGATCGCTTCCAGTGTCGAGAAGCGGATCGCGCGCGCCTTGCCCGTCTTGAGGATGGAGAGATTGGCCAGCGTCATTCCGACCCGGTCCGCGAGCTCCGTCAACGTGATGCGCCGATCGTGGAGCACGTCGTCGAGCGTGACGACAATAGCCATGTCAGACCGTCCCTTCGAGGTCGTCGCGCATGGCGGTGCCCGCCGCGAAAACACGCGCGAGCACGAACGTGAGAAGCACGGCCAGCGCGCCCTCGATCGAAAAGCTGGTGTCAAAATCGAGCGGATGCGACTCGATCGAAACCGCTTTGGAAACGACGTCGACGAAGAAGCCGAGGAACACCAGCGCGAGCTGCGCCCACGCGATGGACTGCAGACGCGCCGCGTTGGC
>DASVAK010000284.1:0-6341 GCA_036376395.1 Candidatus Krumholzibacteriia bacterium | reverse complement strand
CGGCCGTCGACCTGGAGCCGCTGCCCGGTTTCGTCGGAGACGACACGGACCTGCTGGGGTTGCGCGAGCGCGGCGGCCGAGGCCAGCGCGAGCACCGTGCCCGCGAGAGCCATCGCGCGGGCGGCGCGTGATGTCGAGATCATGAGGTCCTCCTTGAATGATTCATCGGCAATGCGTCGAGCATGTTCTTCCTTGCCACGTCGCGGTACCAGTGCGCGCTCCGTTTGGGGATGCGCCGCTGGGTTTCGTAATCGACGCGGTAGACGCCGAATCGTTTGGTATAGCCGTGCGCCCACTCGAAGTTGTCCATCAGCGACCACAGGAAGTAGCCGTGCAGGGGAACGCCGTCGTCGACGGCGCGCTGCGCTGCCGCGAGGTGCGCGCGCAGGTAATCCACGCGACGCGGGTCCTCGACCACACCGTTCGCCTCGAGTGGGTCGGGGAACGCGGCACCGTTCTCGGTGATGTAGATCTTCGCCGGCGCGTAGTCGCGCGTAACGCGAAGGAGCAGGTCGTACAGTCCCTGCGGGAAGACTTCCCAGCCCATCTCGGTGAGCTCGTGCGCGGGGACGGCGTCGATCTGTTCGGGATGGCCCGACCGGTTCGTGCGCATCAGGGCGCGGCTGTAATAATTGATGCCGAGGAAATCGAGGGGCGCCGCGATCGCTTCCATGTCGCCGGGCAGGATGAACTTCGGCTCGACGCTGCTCACGTGGCCGCGCGTGACGCGGTCTTCCATCGCGTCGACGGGGTAGCGCCCGTGGAAGATGGGGTCGAGGTACCACCGGTTGAAGAACCCGTCGA
This sequence comes from Candidatus Krumholzibacteriia bacterium, assembly GCA_036376395.1. GTDB lineage: Bacteria > Krumholzibacteriota > Krumholzibacteriia > WVZY01 > JAKEHA01 > JAKEHA01. The sequence continues at coordinate 5,537 of DASVAK010000284.1, read as the reverse complement.
ACCAGCGCGCTGCGTCGCCGTCTGCGGCGCGCGGCGTGGCCGGGTAGGCGGGACAGAGGTTCAGCACGATGCCGGCCTCGGCGCCGCGCGAGTTGCGGCGGATCACGTCGACGGCGCGCCCGTGCGAGACGAGCAGGTGGTGCGCGACGCGCACCGCTTCCACCGGGTCGCGGTGGCCGGGCGCGTGCTCGCCCTCTTCGTGTCCCAGGTGGGCGATGCACCACGGCTCGTTGTGCGTGATCCAGTGGCGGACGCGGTCGCCCAGCCGCGATGTCACCGCGTGCGTGTATTCGACGAAGGCGTCGATGGTGTCGCGCGAGCGCCAGCCGCCTTTGTCCTCGAGCGCCTGCGGCAGGTCCCAGTGGTAGAGCGTGACGAACGGCTCGATGCCCCGCGCGAGCAGCGCATCGACGAGTGACTCGTAGAAATCGAGGCCCGCCGTATTCACGCGCCCGGTTCCGTCGGGCAGCACACGCGGCCATGCAACCGAGAAGCGATACGCCCCGACGCCCAGCCATTCCAGCAGCGCGAGGTCGTCGCGCCAGCGGTGGTAGTGGTCGCACGCGACGGCGGCGTTGGAGCCGTCGGAAATGCGCCCCGGCGTCGCCGCGAAGCGGTCCCAGATCGATTCGCCGCGGCCGCCTTCGGAAAACGCGCCTTCGATCTGGTGCGACGACGTCGCCACACCCCAGGTAAATCCATCGGGAAACGATAGCCGGCGTGTCATCGTCCTCCCTCCAGCGGGTAGAGGTGGCAGCGCACGTGACGCGTGCCCATCGCGCGCGCTTCGGGATCGTCGTGACGGCACACGTCCATGACCTCGGCGCAGCGCGCCGCGAACGGGCATCCGGCCGGCTCCTCGTCGGTCGCGATGGCGGGGCGCGCGACAGACTCGTCGTGCCCGGGGCCGGCAATCGAGGAGAGCAGAGTGCGCGTGTAGGGATGGAGGGGCGAATCGACCACGTCGCCGGCCGGGCCATCTTCCACCACGCGACCGCGGAAGAGCACCACGATCCGGTCCGCGAGGTAGCGCGCCGACGCGAGGTCGTGGGTGATGAGCAGGATCGCGAGCCCGTGGTGGCGCTTCAAGTCGAGCAGCAGGTTCAGCACGTCGATACGGATGGAGACATCGAGCATCGAGGTCGGTTCGTCGGCGACGAGCAGGTCGGGTTGCACCGCGAGCGCGCGCGCAATGGCGACGCGCTGGCGCTGTCCGCCCGAGAGCTCGTAGGGATGGCGGTCGATGAACTCCCCGGCCGGCTCGAGCCCGACGGTACGCAGGAGCTCGAGCGCTTTCGCGCGCGCGTCCGCGGGCGTGGCGCGACCGTGCCGCAGCAGCGGGCGCACCAGGTGGTGCGCGACGCGGTGCGCCGGATTGAGCGACGCGAACGGGTCCTGGAAGATCATCTGCACGCGCGCGCGGTAGGCGAGCGAGGCGCGGTTCGGTTCGCGCTCGAGCACGCTGTCGCCGTCGAGGAGGATGTCGCCGCTGTCAGGGCGCTCGAGGCGCAGGAGCAGGCGGGCCACGGTGCTCTTGCCGCTGCCGGACTCGCCCACCAGCGCCACCGCTTCGCCTTTATCGATGCGGAAGGAGATGTCGCGGGCCGCGGTCACGCGCCGGACGGCGCCGAACAACCTTCGGCTCACAAAGGCCCGGGAAAGACGGCGGGCTTCGAAGAGGGGAGCGGATGTCGCTTCTGACAGCACGGGCCACCCGTAGGGTGCGGCCAGACGGTCACTTGCGGGCCTTGTCGGACCCGGCGGAGTCTATCCTAACATAAAATAGAATTAAAGACCTTGCTATATTATATTATCGGCTCTACAATTATATAGTGGGTCGCTGAGTGACACGTTTTCAGCCACTCAACGCCATCAGCCGCTGTGCACCCTGGCCGCATGACGGATTTCTCCGATGGGTTTGCTTCGGTCAAGCCTCGTCTTTTTTGCTGTCGTCATTGCCTGCTTCATTCCGGTCGGCGCTGCCGCTCAGTGCATCCTTGCCAATCCCAGCTTCGAGCTCGCGGGGAGCGGCGGAGCAGTCTTCGGCGGGTGGAGCCAGTTCGGTCCGTGCGGATCGAGCACCACCGCCACCCACGGTCACAAGTCGGCGAAGGTGTCCGGTCCCAACCTGGGCGGGTGGGACGTGGCGGGTTACTGGCAGGCATTCGACTGCGCGCCTGGCGAGCAATGGGTGGCCACCGTTCGCGCGTGGCATTCATCCGCGAAACCGCTGACGGGACAATCGCAGGCGATCGTCAACATCGAGTGGCGCAACGCGGGCGGGACGTTGATCTCGTACGAGTCGCACACCGCCGCCGGCGCAGGCACCCCCCTCGACGTCGTGCAGAACTTCTCGGTGACGAGCGGCCCGGCCCCCGCCGGCACCACCAAGGTGCGCTTGCTCCTCGCCGTTCTCCAGGCACCCGGCACGCCGGTCCCCGATGTCTTCTACGACCAGGCCACCTTCGAGAAACCCGGCGTCATGGACGCCGCGCAATGGGGCGACTTTCCCTCCGGGCGCACGCTGGCCTTCAGCGGGCGCACGTGGCGCGTGAAGGGCACGGGCTACTACGGCCCCGGCCCCAACAATTTCGACAGCAGCGCGAACGCAGTGTGGGTGGACGTCGACGGCCGGCTGCACATCACCATCCGCAAGGTGGGCAGCACGTGGTACAGCAGCGAAGTCGTGCTCCAGGACGCACTCGGCTACGGCGACTACGTGTTCACAACGCGGGGCCGCCTCGACACGCTCGACCCCAAAGCCGTCCTCGGGCTGTTCCTGTGGCAGTACGGGCCGTGCTGGGACACGTCGTACCTGTGGTGGAATCCGTACAACGAAATCGACATCGAGTACAGTCGCTGGGGTAACGCCGCCAACGATCCCGCACAGTTCGTGGCGCAGCCCTACGACTATCCGGGCAACATCCAGCGTTACCCCGCGACTTTCTCGAGCAATGAAGTGACGAGCCACGCCTTCCGCTGGCTCGCCGACCGCGTCGAGTATCGCGCCTGGCGCGGCGGCCCCGCTGACGAGGCGACCTCGGTGCAGATCCGCGCCTGGACCTACACCGGCCCGCACATTCCCCGGCCCGAGCAACCGCGCGTGCACATGAACCTGTGGCAAAACGGCGGCGCGCCCGCCACCAACCAGGAAGTCGTGTTCGACGCGTTCACATTCGTGTCCGCGACACCGACCGCGGTCGCCACCCCGCCGGCGCGCGGCACGCGACTCTTCGACGCGCGTCCCAATCCGTTCAACCCGTCGACGACGATCACGTACCGGCTCGCGCGCGCGGGGCAGGCGGAGCTCGTGATCTTCGACGTATCGGGTCGCCGCGTGCGCGTCCTCGTGAACGATGCCGTGTCCGAGGGCGACCACGATGCCATGTGGGATGGCCGTGACGATCACGGCCGACTGGTTTCTTCGGGCGTCTACTTCTACCGGCTGCGCGCCGGGGGAGTCGCCGAGACGAAGAAGATGGTGCTTTTGAAGTGAATGTTCGTCAGCAGTTCAACTCCGGAGGAAAGAAATGAAACTGCGTAATGGATTCGTTGTTGTCCTCGCGGCCGTGTTCGTCATGGCGGCGACGGGCGCGTTCGCACAGAACGTGCTCGTGAACCCGGGCTTCGAGAGCGGCCTCTCGGGCTGGACGCCGTTCGGCAACGTGTACCCCGAGGGCCCGGCCTGGCCGTTCATCCCGAACAGCGGCAACGGACTCGTGTCGATGTTCGGCAACTGGTGGGGCGTGTTCAACGTGAGCGGCATGTTCCAGGAATTCCCGGCCAGCCCGGGCGATACGTGGGAGATGTCCTCGTTCGCGAGCTTCTGCTCGTGCGATCCGATGGTCGGAGTCGGCGCGCCGAACAACAACTGGGTGGTCCAGAAGATCGCGTGGTTCGACGCCAGCAACACCGAGATCGGCGGCGTCGAGTCGACGATCCTCGACGCCACCTTCGCGGCGGACGTGTGGCACGGCTCGGGGACCATCTCGGGCGTTGCGCCGGCCGGAACCGTGAAGCTCCAGGCCCTCATCCTGTACCTGCAGCCCCTGTACGACGGCGGCGCCGCGCACATCGACGACGTGTCGCTCGTGCACGTGCAGCCCGTGAAGGCCCAGTCCTCGACGTGGGGCCAGGTCAAGGCGCTGTACCGGTAATCGTTTTCCGAATGGGGCGGGCCGGTTCGCGTGTCACCTGATCACGAATTGGCCCGCCCAACATCGTGTGGCCGTGTAAGGGATTCCCTGACTCAAGGGTGGCGGGCGGGTGGTGTCCGCCGAGGAGGCAAATCAATGCGATATCACAATGTCAGACTATGGGCGGTGCTCGCGGTCATCGCGGCCCTCGCCATCGGCTCGCCGGCAGCGGCGGTGACCAACCTGCTCACCAATCCCGGCTTCGAGACCGGATACACCGGCTGGTTCACGTTCGGCCCCAACGTGCTCATCTCGAACGCGGGCAACGACAACATCATGCGCAGCGGCACGGGGGCGTCCAAGATCTACGGCGGCTTCCCCATGTGCCCGGTGCCGAGCTTCAACGTGAGCGGGTGCGGCCAGGCCTTCACATCGCCCACGGTCGGCCGGCTGTATGAATTCAAAGGCTACTCGTACGTATCCTCGGCCGACGTCATTCCCGGCACCGAGGTGTGCGCCTACAACCGCATGATCGCCAAGATCGTGTTCTTCAACGCGGCCAGCGGCGGCGCGGAGATCGGGTCCAACGAGATCGTCATCGGCGATTTCGACACGCCGACGGACCAGTGGATCCCGTTCAATGTCACCGCCATCGTGCCCACCGGCGCGCTGCGCGTGGAAGCCCTGCTGCTCTATCTGCAGCCAGCCTGCGATGGCGGCGCGGTGTTCGCCGACGACCTCTCGTTCGGCATTCTGCCGCCGCTCCCGACCGTGACCAACCAGCTCGTCAACGGCAACTTCAACGGCAACCTGACCGGCTGGACGGTGTTCGGCAACGTGTACTACGACGCGCGCTACTGGGCGCGCCGCACCCCGGCGGGCTCGGCCAAGATGTACTCCACGTTCAACCCGGCGTTCAACTCCGGGATGTACCAGGAGTTCGCGGCGGCGCCTGCGTCCAGGCACCGCTTCGACGTGTTCGTGATGACGACGTGCTTCGAGTCGCCCATCCAGGGCACCAACACCAACACAGTGCTGGCGCGGGTGGTCTACCTGGATGCCGCGCTGAACGAGATCGGCTCCAAGGAAGCGACCGTGGTGGACAACACGGCACCGCTTGGCACGTGGAGGGAGTTCACCGTGATCACGGATCCCGCTCCCGCGGGAACCGCCCACGTCCGCCCGTACGTGCTCTTCATCTCGCCCAACTCCGAGGGCGGAGCGATCTGGGTCGACGACGCGTACTTCGGCGCGGTGGTGGGGACGGGAGTCGGCGATACGCCGGCACCGATCACGCTGAGCGTGTATCCCAACGTGCCCAACCCGTTCGGGCAGAACACGCGCATCGATTTCGACCTGGCCTACCCCGACAACGTCGAGGTGAGCGTGTACGACGTGGCC
>DASVAK010000283.1:0-7460 GCA_036376395.1 Candidatus Krumholzibacteriia bacterium | reverse complement strand
GACGAGCGACGGGTAGAGAAGCGAGAGCCCCGACGCGCCCAGCCAGAACACGCCCGGCTCGTCGCGCGATGGCTCGACGTCGGGGGTGTAAAAGCGAAGCGCCTGCGCCAGCGCCTCGACGCCCGCCCCGATCTCGCCCGCAACCACTTCTCCCGCGCGCAATTCCGGCAGCAGCGAGAGCGCCGCCGCGTAGCGCATGCCGGGCAGGATGCGGTGAGCGCGCGCGCTTTCGTTCGCCCACAGAATGACGCCCTGCGCGGCGTCGCGATCGACCACTGCGACCGCGTGCTCGCGCCACGCCGGGTGCCGTCGCAGCAGCACCTGGAGCGGAAACTCGGCAAGAATCAGGCAGGCGATGAGCATGAGGGCATTGCGTGCGCGGATTTGGCTCCGCATTTTGCCAATGGCCGATGAATCGAATCCTTACGCATAACATCACCCGATGGCCCCTCGACGGGGCGATGACGATTTGTCGCCGGGAGACACGAACGATACAGGGGTGCTGCAACGATGATGTTTACACGCATTCGAAAAAGGAGCCGTAAGATGGACAACAACCGGATTGCGCGGGCAACCGTGCGCATCAATGCTCCCAGCGAGAAGGTATGGAATGCGCTGGTCGACCCCAACGCCATCAAGCAGTACATGTTCGGCGCCCAGGTCCACTCCGACTGGCAGGAGGGAAGCGCCATCACCTGGAAGGGCGAGTGGCAGGGTCGGCCCTACGAGGACAAGGGCGTCGTGCTTCGCGTGAAGCCCAGGCGGAAGATCCAGTACAGCCATTTCAGCCCGTCCTCCGGTCTGCCCGACAAACCCGAGAACTACCATACGGTGACGATCGAGCTGGCCACGGCCGGCAATCACACCGACGTGCTGCTGGCCCAGGACAACAACGAAAGCGAGGAGGCGAAGGAGAGCTCCCAGCGCAACTGGGAACAGATGCTCGATTCGCTCAAGAAGTACGTGGAGCAGTGAGAGCGCGGCATGAGCCGCTCAATCAAACCGATGCGCAGTGACCACGGGATGCGGTCCTGGCTCGGTGCGGGCTCACCGCCACAGATCTATGATCGAGCCCGGCGGTGGGCCCGCATGTCCATGCAACCGCTCCTGCGGACGCGCATCCGTCGTCCCTTCCGGTCGCAGCATCGTCCGCGTCGTGGCGGCCGGCTGCTGCGCCCCGCGTAGTCACCGCATTGCCACCGGCTGCGTCATCGGCTGCCACGTCTGCCACGCCATCGGGTAATACTTCGGCGGCAGGGTCTGCACGAAATTGATGCCGCGCTCGATCCACGCGCGCAGCGACCGGTCGTCGTGGGCGAACCCGTCGCGCTCCACGTAGATGAACCCGGGCAGCGGACGCCCGGTGAAATCCATCGGCCGCGTGTGCGGCTCGCGCAGCACCGTCTCGTACGCCTCCGGTCCCACCCGCACCACCAGGTTGTCGTCGATCACGCCGCAGCACATGTTGCCTTCGAGCATGAAGGCAATCCCCCCGAACATCTCGCGCTCGGACGTGCCGGATTTGTCCTTCATCGCGTCGCGGATCTGACTGACGGTGAGCTCTTTGAACGTCATGGCAGCAACCTCCTGTGTAAGTCGGCTCAATGCAATCCTTCGGGGCCGCGGCAAAGACCCGAATGACTCCAGCCCGGACCGCGGCGCTTGTCCTTCACGATCTCGATATCCCAGGTGAATTCATCGAAGGCAGTGCGCGTGACCGAGGTGTCTCCGCGCAGGGAAACCAGCGACCCGATGGAGGGCGCGTCCGTCTTCTTGCGCGTGAGGCACACCACGGCGCTGCGGTGTGCGTTGGCCAGCCCCGAAAGCCGGCTCTGCACGTTCATGCGCAGCGAGGGATCTTCGACGATGTCGAGGATCACCAGGGCGAAGCCGCCCGAGCGCAGCAGGTGATCGGCGGCGCGTGCCACGCGAAGGGTGGAGCCGGCGCGCACGACCACCAGGGCGGCGAGGTCCACACCCGATGCCGCCACATCGGGGGGATAGAAGCTCGACGCACCACCCAGGATCCAGGCGGCGGGTTCGCCGCGGCGCTGGCACTGGAGGACGAGGGATGTCGCGGCGGTGAGCGTGGCGCCCGCGGCCTCGCTCGAGAGCTCCACCATCCGGCCGGCCAGCGTCTCCAGCGTCCACTCCCGGGAGGTAGGAGTCCCGGCCGGGCCCTTTCGGATACCCGGCCGGGACAGCACGTTGGTCAGTGGTGCGGAGGAAGGAACTGGGAGGCTCATGGTGACCCATCGCCCTGCATTCGGTTCATGGTTCGAAGGCGCCATCCGGCGCCAATCCCAAAGACCCCGGTAGTAAACAGACAATTGTCTAGTTTGGCAAGAGGCTTTATCTTGGGGCCCGGGACGGCCCGGGGCACGAGGGATGGGGGGGCGCAGCCGCCCGACCTCGAAGTTTCAGGTCTTGTCCCGAGATACCGCCGGCCGGAGCGGGAGCAGAATCCGCCTACGCCTGCCCGGGCGAACGCGCGCAGCCTCGAACGGACGAAAGGACTTTCCATGCTCCAGCAACCGATGATCATCAAGAGCAACGCGCAGCATGCCGCCATCATCCACGTCACCGTCCCCCGCGAGGAGATCCGAACCGTCATGGGCCCGAGTTTCCAGGAGCTGATGACCGCCCTGAAGGCGCAGGGGATACAGCCCGCCGGGCCATGGTTTTCGCACCACCTGAGGATGGACCCGAAGGTGTTCGATATCGAAATCGGCGTGCCGGTCGAAAAACCGATCAGGGCCGCCGGTCGCGTCAGGCCGGGGGAACTGCCCGCCGCGACGGTAGCGCGCACGATCTACCGGGGCGCGTATGAAGGACTGCCCACGGCGTGGGGCGAGTTCGAAACGTGGATCAAGAATGAAGGGCTCAAAATGGCGCCCAATCTCTGGGAGGTCTACGCGAAGGGTCCCGAGTCGGACCCCGATCCGGACATGTGGGAGACCGAGCTCAACCGCCCCGTTGCGACGGGCTAGATTCCACGGTCGACATGGACGTCGACTGAGCACGGCGTCCTCCGGTAGCGAAAGGCTGGAGGACGCCGTTTTTTTGTCCGGCGGTTGCGGCAAAAAGCGTAAAATCGATGACTCGCAAGCGCTCGTCGGCCACGTGAACGCATCGGAGTGAACGCATGACGCATCGCCATCGCAGGGGCGCCTTCCTGGTGCTTCTCTTCGTTCTGGCCCAGGTGTCGATCGTCGCGGCGGCTCCTCCGCGCGTGGAGGATCGCGCGCAGGTTCCCACCGGCATTCTCTACGATCTAAGCGCGCAGATCGCGCACATCGATCGGTTTGACGGCACGCCGTCGGCGCCCGCGGCCCGCCCGGCCACGCTGCGACAGGCGGTCTTCGAGCTGCGAAGCGCCTCGCTCGATGCGAGGGCGTGGCCGGAAGAGCGCCGGCTTCGCGACGACGGCGCGCTCACGGTGCGCATCGGCCTGGTCGATGTGCGCTACGACCGCGTGCGCGACGAGGCGGTCCGATCCGGTGCCGCGCGCATGGAGAACGACCGGCTCGTGCTCGAGCCGGGCGCGACCGAGACACGGCGCGCGTTCATCGCCGCGCCGGTGCGCGACTACACGTATCGCGGCCACGATGTGACCTTCGTGCTCGATGCGAGTATGTACGCGGGCTCCGCTCGTCCCGCGAGCGTTGAAATGGACTTCGGTGATGGCCGCGGTTACCGGGCCATCACGTGGGGCCGGCGCATCGACGTGCACTACGCGACGCAAGGTGAGCACCTCGTGTACCTGCGCGCGAATGACATGGTTGCTTCTTTCCAGTTCGAGGTGCGCGCGCTGGTCACGCCCGCTCCCAACGACACCATTCCACTCGCGGGTGTGCAACCCTACAACGGAGGCACGGCGACGGGACGCGCGTTCGTGTACCTCGCCGACACGCACGCGCAGCTCGCGCGGCCGGCGGTCGTGCTCGAAGGGTTCGACATCGACAACACGATGAACTGGGACGAGCTCTACGCGCTCCTGAACCAGCAGAACCTGATCGAGGACCTGCGCGCGCGCGGCTACGACGCGGTCGTACTCGACTTCACCGATGCCACCGACTACCTCCAGCGCAACGCGTTCGTCACCGTTGACCTGATCCACAAGGTGAACGCCGCGATCTACTCGCAGACCGATTACCCGCTGGTGGGCCCCAGCATGGGCGGGCTGGTGGCGCGTTACGCGCTCGCGTGGATGGAGCAGAACAACGATCCGCACCGCGTGCGCAATTTCATCTCGTTCGATGTGCCGCACCGAGGCGCCAACATCCCGCTGGGCGTCCAGTACTGGCTCAACTTCTTCGCGAGCCGGTCGGCCGACGCCGCGTTCCTGCTCTCGCGGCTGGACCAGCCCGGCGCGCGGCAGATGCTGGTCTACCATTACACCAATCCCGCCGGCGCGACCGGCGAGGCCGATCCGCTGCGCGCGACATTCCTGGGCGATCTCGCCGCGGTGGGGAGTTACCCCGCGCAGCCGCGCATGGTGGCGCTCGCCAACGGAAGCGGCGCGGGCGCGACGCAGGGATTCAACGCGGGCGACCAGATCATCCAGTACAGCTACAACATCCTCCTCGTGAACGTGCGCGGCGACGTGTGGGCGGTGCCCAACGGCGCCAGCACCCGTATCTTCTGGGGCATCTACCAGTCGTTCTTCCAGGGCCCGACGCAGCAGGTCTTCGTGTCGGGGACGCTGCCGTGGGACAACGCGCCCGGCGGGTCGCGCGGATCGATGGCGCAGATGGACGCCGTCGTGCCGCCGGTGGGCGACATCGTCGCGCTGCACCCCGATCACGCCTTCATCCCGACGGTGAGCGCGCTCGACATCAACACCAGCGATCCGTTCTACGATGTCGACGGCGATCCCAACCTGCTCGCGTCGACGCCGTTCGACAACCTGTTCTTCCCGGCGGTCAACGAACCCCACGTCACCGTGACGCCGGAGAGCGCGGTCTGGCTTCTCGACGAAATCGATCCGGCGCTGACGGCCGTCGGGCCGCCGGGGCGCGGCGACAGCGCGCCCGCCTTCGAGCTCCTGGGCGCGTCGCCCAACCCGTTCGACGCGGAAACTCTCGTGCGCTGGAACCTCGGGCGCAACACGCGGGTGCAGGTCGACGTATTCGATGTCGGCGGCCGCCGCGTGGCGGCCCTGCTGGACGAGTCGCGTCCGGCCGGTCCGGGCGATGTGCGCTGGAGCGGACGCGACGGTCGCGGCAGCCTCGTCGCCGCGGGCGTGTACTTCATCCGCATGCGCGCGGCCGGCGAGACGCAGACGCGACGAATCGTGCTCGTCCACTGATTAGCGCGAGAGGAGCCGAATGAAGTCCGATGCCGTGGTCCCCGGCGGCGAACGGAGCGCGCTGCGCTCCTACCTGCCGCTCGCCCTCATGCTGCTCTACCTGGTCGCCGTCCGGCTGACCATCGCCCGCAATCCCGACATGTTCCGTTCCGCCGCGCAGGCCGCGGTGTTCGCGTGGCCGATGCTCGGCATCGTCGCCGCGGCGGGCACGCTGGGCACGTGGATCATGCGGCGCACGAGGCGCTTTCCCGAAATGTGGGACGCATCGGTTCCGCTCACGTGGCGCGTGTGGCTCCCGGTGGCGCTGGGGCTCGTGCTCGGCGTGGTGGCGATCGGCGTCGACGCGATGACACACTGGACCGCCGCGGCGGCGGTGCAGATGAAGCTCCCGTCGATCCACATCGACCCGCCGGCGTCGTGGCTCATCTACCCCGGCGGCGCGATCATCGTGAGCATTCTCTATTACCTGCTGCTGGTGCCGCTCCTGCTGTGGGTGTTTCGCGGCCGCGGGTTCGTCGTCATCGCGTGCCTCGCCGCGCTGATCGAGCCGCTCACGCAGGATCTCCACATGAACGTGGGCGTGGGTACGGCGGCGCTGGTGTTCGCCGAGGACTACGCGCTCAATCTCGGCCAGGTCTGGTTGTTCCGTCGTGGCGGCTTTGTCGCGGCGGTGGTGCTGCGCGTGGCGTTCTACGTGGTGTGGCACATGGTCTGGCCGGCGCTGGGCGGCTGATCCCGCGCGGCGGCGTGTTCGAACAGAAACAAAAGCGAGAGGGCACGATCGCTCGTGCCCTCTCGCTGCTTGGTAACCGCCTACTTGTGGCCTTTGTCGTGGGGGACGAAGACGCGGACGGTGGCTTCGTCGCTACCGGTTTCGCCGTCGGCGCGAAGGCGGATCGTATACTCGCGCCCCGATCCACTGCCCGAACGTTCCGCGCGCAGCAGCACGGTCCGGCCGCTGCCTCTCTTCCAGTCCGGGGCGGTGTCGCCGTCGCCGGTGCCGTTTTCGGCCTCGTTGGACGTGACCTCGACGACGCTCCACTCGACCGGCATGTCGCACGGGTTGTCCAGCTCGGCATCCAGCCTCACGGTGACCCACTTGTGGTTGGGCGGCCACAGCACGTTGGGTTCCGCCTCGAGATGGGTGATCTCCGGCGCCGGGGCCGCCTGCACCGTCACGGTGAATGAACACGAGGACTCGTTGCCCGACGAATCGGACGCCGTCACGGTCACCTCCGTCTCGCCGACGTCGAAGTGATTTCCATCCGGCCCGTCGATCACCACCGTCGGCTCCGACTGGCAGTCGTCGGTGACGGGGATGTCGAAGTCGATATCGACGCCGCTGGTGGCGGCGCACGTGATCACGGTGTCAGCCGGGCAGTCGATGACGGGCGCGGTGGTGTCGCGCGCGAACACCGGTGGTGCGGGGAGGAACGCGGTGCCGTGCGCGGTGTCCAGCGCCGTCTTCCAGGACGCGAGCAGGGCGGAAAGGCCCGCCAGGTAGTCCTGGTGGTTGGCGGTCGCCGGATCGAACGTCTGCACCGTGTCGAGCGGGGCGGATGCGAGCGAATTGTTGAGCGTCGTCTCCCATTGCGTGAGCACGTCAACCAACGCGTCGAGATGCTCGCCGGTATTGGTTTGATCCGTGAATACGGGCGGCGAATCGAGGATGTCGCCGTCGCCCTGCCAGGTTTCGATGGAATCTTCCCACGCGGCAAGGACGGGAGAGAGCGCGGTGAGGAACTGGTTCTCGCCGCACTCGCTTTGCGCGACCGCAGCGGACCGGGTGAGAAGCGGTTCCGTCGGTGAGTCGGTCGACTTGCTGCACGCGTACACGAGTGCCGCAGCGACGAGCGCCGTGAGACCCAGGCGAATCAGGTGTCTGTTCATATGGTTCCCCCTTGGGACGAAGACAATGCGCTGTGTGCAGCAACGCCGCGCTCAGGGCGGCCGGGGGGATTCCGGAGGCCGAAAAAAGGGCGACGGTATGCCTCAAACAGTGGCGTGAGTATAGCAAACACACGCGTGTGCGCGCCGCGGGAGCGGGCACAAATTCTTCTACGGATTTCTCCCGAGGCGGGACTTGCAAGGTTTGCGGATAACTGCCAAGATTCGCAGCCTGCACGCTTTGCAACCGGAGGAGAGGATG
>DASVAK010000274.1:0-2550 GCA_036376395.1 Candidatus Krumholzibacteriia bacterium | reverse complement strand
AGGCCGGCAAGCAGAAGGCGAGCGGCACCGGCGTGACCGAGCTGGTGCAGTGCGGCGTCCTTTTCCGCAGCGTGGGCTACCGCGGCGTTCCGCTGGCCGGGGTTCCGTTCGACGAGAAGAACGGCGTCATTCCCAACCTGGAGGGACGCGTGATGGAAAACGGCGCACCGGTGCGCGGGCTGTACGCCGCGGGCTGGATCAAGCGTGGGCCATCGGGCATCATCGGGACCAACAAGCCGGATGCATTCGAGACGGTGAAGTCGCTCGTGGCGGACATCCCGTCGCTACCGCGCTGCGCGGAGCCGTCGCGCGACGCGCTGGTCGCGTTCCTCAAGGCGCGCGGAGCGCGCGTGGTGAGCTGGGACGACTGGCGCCAGATCGATGCGGCCGAGGTGGAACGCGGCAGGCCGCTCGGAAAGCCGCGCGAGAAATTCGTCCGCATCGAGGAGATGCTGGGCGTTCTGCAACCCCGCTGACGGAGGTCGACAATGCGTGCATGGAAGGTAGCGCTGCTCGTGACAGTGGCGCTGGCGGCCGGTTTCGTGCTTGGAATCGCGGAAGGCGAGATCCCGTTCACGAAGGATGACATCGCCGGAGCGGAGAAGCTGATCGCGCTCGAGTTCACCGACGCCGAGCGTGACTCCATGCAGGGCGACCTCGCCGATTACCGCAAGGGCTACGAAGACCTCCGCGCCGTGCCCATCCCCAACGACATCCCGCCCGCTCTCGTGTTCAACCCGATTCCGGGGCGTCCGGTCGTGGCGGGAAGCGCCGCCGGCCGCTCGCGCGTCGAGCTGGGCAAGGCGCCAAAGGTGAAGCGTCCCGCCAACCTCGAGGACGTCGCGTTCTGGCCGGTTCGCGACCTGGGCGAGCTGCTGCGCACGAAGCAGGTCACGTCCACCGAGCTCACGCAGATGTACATCGCGCGCCTCAAGCGCTACGACCCCAAACTTCTCTGCGTCGTGACCCTCCTCGAGGAGCAGGCGCTCGCCGCCGCGAAGCAGGCGGACGAAGAGATCGCGAAGGGGAAGTACCGCGGTCCGCTCCACGGGATCCCGTACGGCGCCAAGGATCTGCTCGCGGTCAAGGGCGCGAAGACCACGTGGGGATCGATGCCGTACAAGGAACAGACCATCGAGCAGACCGCCACCGTCGTCCAGCGGCTCGACGACGCGGGCGCGGTGCTGATCGCGAAGCTCACGCTGGGCGAGCTGGCGTGGGGCGACGTGTGGTTCGGCGGCATGACGCGCAACCCGTGGAACCTGGAGCAGGGCTCGAGCGGATCGTCCGCGGGCTCGGCGTCGGCCACATCGGCGGGGTGCGTCGCATTCGCGATCGGAACCGAGACCTGGGGCTCGATCGTGTCGCCGTCGACGCGCTGCGGTGTCACGGGGCTGCGGCCCACGTTCGGTCGCGTGAGCCGCGCGGGCGCGATGGCGCTCTCGTGGTCGATGGACAAGATCGGCCCCATCTGCCGCACGGTGGAGGACTGCGCCATCGTGCTCGATGTCATCAAGGGGCCCGACGGCGTGGATCCCGCCGTGGTTGACGCGCCGTTCACGTACTCCGCGAAGACGAAGCTCTCCGATCTCAAGATCGGCTACGTGAAGTCGCTCTTCGACGAGGACTATCCCAACAAGGCCAACGACGCGGCGGCGCTGGAGAAGCTGCGCTCGCTGGGTGCGACACTGGTGCCGGTCGAACTGCCGAAGATCCCGTCGTCATCGCTCACGTGCATCCTGACCGCGGAAGCCGCCGCGGCGTTCGACGATCTCACCCGCAGCAACCGTGACGATGAAATGGTGCGGCAGATCCGCAACGCGTGGCCGAACACGTTTCGCGCCGCGCGCTTCATTCCCGCCGTCGAGTACATCCAGGCCAACCGCGCGCGCACGCTGCTCATGCGCGAGATGGAGAAGCTCCCGGTCGACGTGTACATCACGCCGGCGTTCGGCGGTGACAACCTGCTGTACACGAACCTGACCGGGCATCCGTGCGTGGTGCTCCCGGACGGGTTCGACGACAAGGGCGCGCCGACGAGCATCACGTTCATGGGAAGGTTGTTCGAAGAGGGCAAGGTGCTCGCGGTCGCGAAGGCCTACCAGGACGCGACGGATTTCCACAAGAAGCATCCACCGATGTTCGCGGCGGCGCAGTAGCGCACACCGGCAGGCTGCGCGGGTCCTGTCCGCGAGCAGCGTCCGTTCGGCGCACTCGCGGGTCCTGTCACCGGCCACCCCGGACCAACCCGCCGCGCTCGTTATCGCAGCGGGTTGCCGGGGTCTCCGGCCGGCGCCACCCGCTCGTGCGCGTCTCGCTCCCGAATCGTTGTCGGTCTGCCGCACTCCCGGCTCTATTCTTGTCCCGCAATCTCGCGCGCCCTGGCGGCCAGCGCGTCCCCGGCATTGTGAAGAGAGAGGAAGCGGGTCGCGGCCTGCGCGGCGGCGTCGCGATTGCCGCGCTGGAACTCGCACTCGGCGATGAAGAACCACGCGTTCACGTAGTCGGTATCCTTGCTCTCGACCGCGGTGAACGCCTCGACCGCGCGGT
>DASVAK010000256.1:0-10821 GCA_036376395.1 Candidatus Krumholzibacteriia bacterium | reverse complement strand
CATCGCCGCGGCGGAGTCCATGGGCGCGTCCGCGGCGCGGGCGGTCGCGGCGGCAAGAAACAGGAGGACGGTGGCGCAGAAAACCGTTCGCATGGTGATCCTTTGGAGGATGTGAAATCGTGGTTGCTCCCGTAACGGGAGTGAGGGAGAGGTTAACACAACCACGACCGTAACGGTCGTGACATCACCAGCGCGCGACGAGCTGAAGGCCGGCGAGATGGCCGGACGCGGGTTCGACGCGCATCCCCAGCAACTCGGTATCGCGGTTGTGTGCCACGACAATATCGCAGACCCCGAGAAACACCGTTGTCAGACCGATGCCGACGAGCACGTCCGCATCGTCCTCTTCGAGGCTGTCGGTGATGGGCGCGTAGATGGCCAGTGTGCCTCCCACCACGGTGTTCAGGATGCCAAGGCCGGTCGACCCATCATAGAGCGTCATGGCGAGAATATTGGCGGCGGAGAAAATGACACATCCATACGTTAGGGACATCACCGCGGCATTGGGACCGCTGACATCCGCCCATGAGGCGCCGGGAAGAGCGAGAACGAGGATCGGGAGAAGGAGCAGGACAATCGCGCGCATGAGTCTCACCTCGCGGTGAGCGGCCGGTCTCGCAGGATTATACCTCTTTCAGATCCGGCCGGAGGCGAATGAAAACCGGCTCGCGCAGCGTGCCGTTGGAGGAGAACGACGCGAACTGCACCTCGCACCATAGAGCCGGCTCGAGCCACACGCTCACAGCGTTGTCGACGGGCTTCTCCTTGATGGGACGTTTGCCCTCCGGGATCTTTTCGAGCTCCGCCTTGATCAGCGTCATCTTGCGGTCGTCAAAGCCCGTTCCGACTTTGCCCAGGTACTGCAGCCCGTCGCCGTCGGGTCGCGCGAGATGCAGCGCGCCGAACGCCGCGCCGCGGTCGCCCTTGCCCCGGGTGTAGCCGATGATCAACGCATCGATGGTGTTGCGCGTCTTGACCTTGAGCCACGCCTCGTTGCGCCGCCCCGGCGTGTACGGGCTGCCCGCCTTTTTCGCCATGATGCCCTCGAGTCCCGCTTCGCGCGCCGCATCGAAGAGCGCCTGGCCGTCCTCCACCGTCTGGCTCACGCGGTACGCGCCGCCCTTGATGGCATCGGCCATGAACTCGCGCCGCCGCTCGATGGGGTCGCCGATCAGCGGCCGCCCGTCGAGGTAGAGACAATCGAACACGTAGCACACCGCGGGGCACGCGCGACGCGCGCGTTCCGCGGCGCGCTCGCTGGTCTGGCGCATGCGGTTGATGACCTCGGTGAACATCGGCTTGCCCGCCTTGTCGAGGCACACGATCTCGCCGTCGAACAAGGCCGTGGTGGCGCGGAACGAATCCTCCGCCTTGAGCAGCTCCGGGAACGCGGTGGTGATGTCGCGCTGGTTGCGCGAGTGGATGCGCACCTGGCCCTCTTCGAGCGAGATCATCGCGCGGATCCCGTCCCACTTCACCTCGTAGAGCCAGTCGCCGCGCGTCGGCACCTCCTCCGAGATGCCGGCGAGCATGAAGTCGATGGGCTCGGTGAGAAAGTCGATCTGCGGCGTGTCGACGCGCTCGAGCAGGTTGTCCTTCCCGCGCGTGGGAATGATGCGGTACTCGCCGGTGAGCCCGCGACTGGTGAGGCGCACGTAGAGGCTGTCTTTCTTGTCCTTGGTCACCTCGTAACGGCCGCTCGCGTACACCCACATGTCGCCGCCGCCGTATTCGCCTTTCGGGATCTGGCCCTCGAAGTTGAGGTACTCGACGGGGTGGTCCTCGGTTCGGACCGCGAGGCGCTTGATGCCCGGCCGCGGCGGGAGGCCCTTGGGCACGGCGTACGACCACAGCACCCCGTCGCGCTCGATGCGCAGGTCATAATGCAACCGCGAGGCGTGGTGCCGGTGCAGCACGAAGCGGTTGCCCGTCTCCTCGCCGGCCCCGCCCGCGGGCTCGGGCGTGCGCGAGAACTCGCGCTTCTTCTGGTAGGTGTCGAGCTGCTCGGGCGTCTTTCGCTTCTTCGACGGGGGGAGTTTCTTTGCCTGCTTGCGCGCGGAGCGGTGCGTGTGCAGCTCGACCGCGTACGCCTCCATGCCCTGCCAGGGGTCGCCATCCTGTCGCACGATGTCCGGCACGTTGCGCAACGTGAATTCGCGCACGCCCTTCACCTTGGTGAGCTGGTCCCAGGTGAGTGGCATCGAGACGGTCGCGCCCTCGAGGCCGCGCACGCTGTACGCCGACACGATCGTCTGCGACGGCCGGTTCCTGAAGATGTCGATCAGGATCTTGTTGTCGCGCTGCCCCTTCGGGATCTTGAGCGTGCACGTCTTCGCGTGCGCCGCGACAAACGGTTTCGCGATCGACTCGGTCGCGGCGAAGACTTCATCGAAGGTCCACTTCGGCTCGATCGGGGCGCACACGTGCAGCCCCTTGCGCCCCGTGGTTTTGACGAAGGTGTGGTAGCCGAATTTCTCCAGCTCCTCGCGCAGCATGAGCCCGTGCTCGACGATGACGTCCCACGCCGTTCCGTCGGGCGGATCGACGTCGAAGACGAAGTAGTCCGGGTAGTCGCGTTGCGCGGCGCGGCAGTGCATCTGGTGGAGCTCGATGCACGCCATGTTGGCCAGCCACACCAGCGACGCCTCCTCGGTGGCGATCACGTAGTTGATCTTCTTCTTCTCGTCGCCGATCTCGGCTGTTTCCAGCCAGTCCGGAACCCAGTCGGGAAGATTCTTCTGGAAGAACTTCTCGCCGTGGATCCCGTCGGGGAAGCGCACCAGCGACAGCGGCCGGCCGCGGATGTGGTTGAGGATGGTCGGCGCGATATCGAGGTAATAATGGATGAGCTCGGCCTTGGTGACGCCGTCCTCGGGCCAGAGCACCTTGTTCAGGTTCGACAGCTCCAGCTTGCGCTTGCCGATCTGGACTTTCTGGGCGGTACGGGCCATGGGCGCAGTATACGACAGGGCCTGAAACTTTCCTTCCGCGCTGGCCCGGCCCGGTCATGAAGCCTATAATCCGGGTACTATCCTTGCAAAATATCGCACGGGGACGCCCCTTCTTAGGGCGTTCCCGGACACAACGAGACACCGGCGGCCGCGACGTGTCTCGTACATCGAAATGCTTCAGAGGAGTTTCTGCATGAAGTCAAGGCACGCCATTCTCGCCTTTGCACTGGTCGCGCTTCCGATCGCGACCGGGGGCGATCGAGCTCCGGCCGTGAACCCGCAGCCCGCGCCCTCGCCCGCGCTCCAGCAGGGCATGGTGATCGTGATCGACGGGGCCGGAAAGATCGTCCAGTCGCCGCAGGCCACCGACGTCCGCGCCATCCTGGGCAATGCCGTGAGCACGTCCAGCCAGGGTCTCGTCGAAAAGCCGAGCCCCGTGCCCGGCGGCGGCGTGATGGTGGATCTGCAGGGTCGCTTCCAGAACGCGATGACCATGCAGATCGACGAACATGGAAACGTAACCGCGCCCTGCGTGAGCGGGGCGGCGGCCGCAGGCGAGGTGAAGTAGCATGCGTCGCTTCGTGCGCATCGCGGCGGTCATCCTCGCGCTGCTGCTTCTCGGCGGTGCGGTTGCGTCCAACGCGGCCACCATCGTCATCCAGAACAACGACGGCGCCGGGGAAGGGTTCAACGATCCGACCGCGAAGGTGCCGGTGGGTGGAAATCCCGGCACGACGCTCGGCGCGCAGCGCCTGAATGCGTTCACCTACGCGGCCAGCCTGTGGGCGGCGCGACTGTCGAGCCCGGTGACCATCGTGGTCGATGCGCAGATGAACCCGCTCACGTGTAACGCGGGCTCCGCGGTCCTGGGCTCGGCCGGTACCACCACGGTCCATCGCAACTTTTCCGGAAATCTGGTGGCTGGCGCGTACTACTGCCAGGCGCTCGCGAACTCGCTTGCGGGGACCGACCTGGCGCCCGGCACGGCCGACATCAATGCGCAGTTCAACAGCAGCCTCAACGGCAGCGCGGGATGCCTGGGCGGCAAGAAATGGTACTACGGGTACGATTCGAACCCGCCCGCGGGTGACATCGATTTCGTTTCCGTCGTGGTGCACGAAATCGGCCACGGCCTGGGATTCCAGACCTTCTGTGATCTCGCCACCGGCGTGAAGTTCAACGGTTTCAATGACGTCTACATGCTCAAGCTGGACCAGCTCGGGGCCACGCCGTCGAACTTCGCGTCCATGACGAATGCGCAGCGTGTGGCGGCAGCGATATCCGATCCCAGCCTGCGCTGGACGGGCGCGAACGTGACGGCATTTGCCCCCACGATTCCGATCGCAGGCGGGCTCAGCGGCCCGTACGTGCGCGTATACGCGCCCAATCCGCTCCAGCAGGGTTCGTCCGTGTCGCATTTCTCGACCGCGGTGGCGCCCAACGAGATCATGGAACCCAGCTACACGGGGCCCAACCACAACATCAACCTGACGCTCGAGCTGATGAAAGACATCGGGTGGAGCGTGATCCCGAACTGCACGCCGGGCACCACCACGGTGAACGACACCGACACGCTCACGGTGGCGCGCGGAGCGACGACGTGGAGCATCAAGATCAAGGTCCAGAATACCGGCTCGTTCGACGCCAACAGCGTCAGCGCGAGCATCATCAGCGGTCCGGCGTGGCTCGGCATCAGCGATCCCAACGGGAGCTATCCCGACCTCGCCCCGGGCGCGTCGTCGTTCAACAGCGACACGTACGTGCTCGATCTGACCAATTATCCCGGCGGTTCGTTCCAGGTGAGCCTGCAGGTGTACTTCAGCGACGACTGCAACGCTCCGCACAACCAGACTGTGACCGTGAACCTCGCGCCGCCCGTGCCCACGCCGGTGACCCCGCACGCCACCTACGTGAACCGGCTCGAGGCCAACGTGCCCAATCCGTTCAATCCGTCCACGACCATCCACTACGAGCTCGCCCAGAGCGGGCGCGCGACGCTTGGCGTGTATGACGTGTCGGGCCGGCTGGTGCGCACGCTCGTCGATCGCGAACACAATGTCGGCTCGTACGAGACGCGATGGGACGGTCGCGACGATCGCGGCGCCGCGGTGGCATCGGGCGTGTACTTCTACCGGATCGAGTCGGGGCGGTTCACGCAGACGCGGCGCATGGTGCTGCTGAAATAGGCCGCACGCGCGCGCGAGACGCAACGCAAACAACGACCGGCGGGGCGGATGGCCTCGCCGGTCGTTTTTTTGTAGACTGCCCGCATGAAACTCTACGCAGGAACCAGCGGATACTCGTACAAGGAATGGAAGGGGTTCTTCTACCCCGAGAAGATGCCGGCCGACCAGATGCTCTCGTTCTATGCGACGAAGCTGCCCGCGGTCGAGATCAACAACACCTTCTACCGGCTTCCCAAGCGCGAGTTGATCGAGTCGTGGTCGTCGCAGGTGCCGGCCGAATTCAAGTTCGTCATCAAGGCATCGCAGAAGATCACGCACATGCGACGCCTCAAGGGCGCGGAGGACGAGACCGGCTATCTCATGGACACGGTCTCTGCCCTGGAGAACAAGCTCGGCGTCGTGTTCTTCCAGCTCCCGCCCAACTTCAAGAAGGACACGGAGCGGCTCGGCGCGTTCCTCGACCTGTTGCCGGACACCACACCCATCGCGTTCGAATTCCGCCACGCGTCGTGGTTCGATGACGAGGTGTACGGGCTCCTGCGCTCGCACGACGTCGCCCTCTGTCTCGCCGATACCGACGAGGAGCTCGAGGTGCCGCTGGTGAGCACGGCGTCGTGGGGCTACATGCGCCTGCGCCGGCCGGAGTATCCGCCCGCCGAGCTCGAGCGCTGGCGCGGGTGGGTCGAGTCGCAGCAGTGGAAGGAAGCGTTCGTGTTCTTCAAGCACGAAGACGCGGGCGCGGGACCGAAGATGGCGATGGAGTTTCTCGCGCTCGAACGCTGACGGGGCATGAGCGGAGCGAACCGGCTCGCCGCCGGCCCGCTCCGCGATTCACCGCCTGGTTACTTGAGAAGCACGGCGCGGGCGATGCGCTCGCCCGCGGGCGTCTTCACCCTCACGAAGTAGATTCCCGACGACACCGCCGCGCCGCCGTCGTCGCGGCCGTCCCAGCGCAGCTCCGCCGCGCCGGCGCCGAAGGCCTGGTTGCGCGCCAGCGTGCGCACGCGGGCGCCGTTGACCGACCACACCTCGGCCGTCACCGCCATCCGCGATGGCAGGTTGAAGCGGATCGTCGTCTCGGGGTTGAACGGATTCGGCATCACCGTCACGCGGTCGAACGCGACCGGCGTCGGGCCCGCCGCCGTCGGCGGGCTGCACTCGCACTCGTAGTTCACCGTGGTCACTTCGATGTTGTCGATGAACTGCCCGCTCGCGGTGCCCACCGCCGAATCGGTCGACATGCCGAGCACGACGCGAACCGTCTGGCCGCCCAGGTCGACGAAGTCGGTGGCGTAGTGCGCGAAGTCAGGCGTGGTGTTGCCCGAGAAGCACGACAGGTCGTGGAGCGGATTCTCCGTCGACGTCGACCGGTTCATCTGCCACGGGTAGAAGGGCGTCATGTTGCCCGCGCCGCCGCTGAAGTAGCGCGTCCCGTTGACCATCAGTCGCATCACACCGCCGTCCCAGGCCCTGCGCTCGGTGTCGAGCTCGTTGTTGTGCGTCTCGTCGAACTCGACACGCACGTACTCGGTTCCCGCCGGAATGACGAACGACGGGCTCTGCAGCTCGTTGTGGCTGGTGGTTGCAATGTCCGCACAGAACACCGAGTTGGCGCCCGATGCAGCGAATAGCGTCGATGTCTTCCACGGATTGAGCGTGCCTGCCGCCAGCACCGACGTCCATCCCGCGGGCAGTGTGTTGGGCGGGATGCCGTCGAAATGCTCGGCCAGCGCCACCGTCGCGACCGGCTGGCCGACGAACATGAAGCCTTCAAACGGAATTGAACCCGCGCCGTACAGGTCCGTGACATAGTCGATGGTGAAGTTGATCCGCGTCCCGCAGGGAATGCCCGGATCCACGTTGAACACGAATGGCGTCGAGTTGCTCGACGTCGACCCGAGCACTGCGAGCGCCGGGAACGTCGCCGAGGCGCTGGTGATATTGATGCCCGGCGTCGTGGTCGTGAGTGTCGCGTTCACATTGCCGACGCCGCCGCAGCCGCCGGCGTTGCGGATCGTCGCCGTGAGCTGGATGGTTTCGCCGGGCTCGATGGCGCCGTTGTTCGGCACGCAGCCGGTGTCGACGATGAAATAGTTATCGAACGCGAGCGGCGCCGGCCCGGGCCCGGTCCCGGCGGCGGCATCCATGTACGTGTCGGGCGAGAACGTGAGCCACGACTGGAAGTCCGTCTTGCCGAACGACGAGTACACGGTCCCGTTCTGCGACACGCACTGGTTGTAGTCGCCGATGTTGGGCTGGCTGGTGGTGTTGCCCACTTCGGCGTGGAACGGCCGGTCGGTGATCGACGCGGGGCAGGTCCAGTGGGCGCCGAAGTCGGTTGAATGCGCGTGCACGATCTCGGTGAGGTCGGATGTTCCCGTGCCGGCACGCTGGTCGTACCACATCGCGGTGATCGACTGGTCGAAGTCATCCGCCGCGATGGCGGGGAAGAACTGGCAGCGGTCGCTGCCCGGGCTCGAATTGATGGCGACCGGCGCGCTGAAGGTGATGCCGGCGTCGGTGGAACGCAGGAAGTACACGTCGCCGAAGTCGGGGGGCAGGTTGCGCGACGCGTAGGTCACGTAGACGTGGCCGCTGTTGGGGTCGACGTCCATGCCCGGGTGGTTGCCGATGCGATCCGAGCCGTAGGGGTTCATCGGCGACGAGAGCCCGGTCGCGATCGCCACGGGATTGGTCCAGAGACCGCCGTTGTTGAACGAGCGCGTGTACATGATGGTGCTGCCCGTGGTCCACACCACGTGGGCGACGGGCGAGTTGCCCGCGCAGCGCGGCACCGAGCCCTGGCCCGACGGCTGGTTGAACGTGCCGGAGGCTGTCCACGTGAGCCCCATGTTGTCCGAGTACGCGATCCTGATCTGGCGCGTGGCCGCGAAGTTGGTCCAGCTCATGAAGAGCCGGCCGGTCTCGGGGTCGATGTCGATGAACTCCTTGTCGGCCGAGCCGCCGGGAATCGTGGCGATCGTGTTCTCGCGCGGGCCGCTCCACGTGACGCCGCCGTCGGTCGACACGTGGACGCACATGGTCTGAATGCCCGCGAAGGGTTCGATGTAGATCGACGAATAGACGAAGTAGACCGTCTGCGTGTTCGGGTCCGTCCAGGTTTTGACATCCGGGTCTCCGTACACGGCATCGCCGCCGGCGGCGGGAAGCTGCCCGCCGTCGGTCCAGGTGACACCGCCGTCGTGCGAATAGGAGTAGCCGGAGACGCGGATGGGCGAGAGCGCGAAGCCGCGAACGTCGTTGTAGCCGACCACGATGGTGTTGCCGTTCTTCGCGATGGCGGTTTCCGACTGGAAGTCAGGCGCCGTGGAGCTATGGACCAGTTTGTCCGCTGCACCGGCGCTGAGCGACGGACCGGTTGTCGACAGGGACTGGTCCGGCTGCACGGACACGTCGGGCGCCGGGTCGAGCCCCGCCGCGATCCGCCCCATGGGAGACATATCGAGATCGGCCGGCGGTGTCTTCTTTTGCAGCGACACGCCGTTACGTGGACCCGCGACGATCAGCGCGGCGACGCAGAGAAGGAACACGGATGGGATCAAAACGCGTCGAACCATGGGGTGGGCTCCTTTCGCCATTGCGGCGGATGACGCGGCACGGACCGGCCCGCGCGGTTCCGAAACGTGGAAGCTGTCGCGCTGCCATTCTACCACGGCGGGCCTGGCGGTAAACCCTATCGAAAACGCGCTGGCGGTGTGCCATAATCCACACGCTGTACTGACACTCCCCTCTCCCGCAGTTCACCATACAACCGGAGGTTTCGCGCCATGCGCTTGCGATACCTTGGTTTCGTTGGTCTGACCGCTGCCGTCTGCGCGACGTCGTCACTGGCGCTCGCGAGGGTAACAGCGGAGCTTCCTGTTCCCACGGTTCTCCCGAGTCCGGTTCTTTCCACAAGTGACATCGGTCCGCTGAGCAAGGTCATTGACCCGCTGCTCACACCCGGGCTGACATCATCTGCGGAAGGGATGCACTTCGAGGACAACCCCGGTATCAACGGCGGATTCCTGTTCATTCCGCCGGATCCGATCTGCGCCGCCGGATTGGCGCACGTCGTCGATGTGGGCAACGTGTACATCGAATGGCGTCTCAAAGCGGCACCCAGTCCGCACCAGGTCCGCATGGGTCTGGATACCTTCTTCGCCGGCACTCCGGGCGCGCTCTCGCTCGGCGTCCCGCCGACGAACATCTTCGACCCGAAGGTAACCTACGACCAGTATTCGGGCCGGTTCATCGTGGTGGCGCTGCAGCGCGTCACCAGCCCGGCGCTCGATTCCCGCATCCTGATCGCGGTGTCGCAGACGTCGGACCCGAACGGTGGTTGGTGGCTTCACTCCATCAACTCGTTGATCAACATCGGTGGTGTCAATCGCTGGGCGGATTATCCCGGCATCGCGGCGGATGATGACGCCATCTACGTCACCGCCAACATGTTCAACGCCGCCGGCACCAACTACGCCGGCTCGCGCGTGTGGGTCATCAACAAGGCCGCGACATACGCGGGTCCGAACGGCAGCATTGCCTTCTCCGTCTACGATCCGTACGCGCTGTCGGGTGCTTCGGTCGACCTCGGCGTCGGCACGACGACCATGCCGACATCGATGTGGGGACCCGAGCCCGCGGGCGTCGGGACGTTCCTCGTGTCGACAGGCTGGAGCGATGGCGTCAACGAGTTCGTCGGCGTCATCCGGCTGGACACGCCGGCCGCGCCGACCTGGAACTACCAGCTCCTCGCCGTGGGTGACATCAGCAACGGCACGGTTCCCAGCGCCACCCAGCTCGGCACCACGCGCACCATCGCGACGCTGCCGCAGCGCGTCATGAATGCAGTGTGGAGGAACAACAATCTCTACACGTGCCATACCATCAAGCCGACGCTCGGCGCGGATTCCCCGCAGGCGACGGCGCACTGGTATCGCATCGGCACCGTCAACCTGGCCGCCCTCACCGTGGCCGACCAGGGCAACGTCGGCGGCGAGGACGTCATCGCCGGCGCGCACACTTGGATTCCCGCCGTGCACGTCGACAAGTGCGACAACATGGCGATCGGATACTCGCTCTCGAGTCCGGCCATGTATGCGAGCGCGTACTATGCGACCCGTGCGCTTTCCGATCCGCCGGGGACGATCGGCGCCAGCGTGCTTCTGGCTGCGGGCGTGGACTACTGCATCCGGACATTTACGACGAGCACGACCGCGGCCAGCCGGTGGGGTGACTACAGCGGCATGTCGCTGTGCCCGGTCGATGAGACGACGTTCTGGGTTTACAACGAGTATGCCGGCACGCGCGGCACTCCGACCGGGACGACGGTCGTTGAGGATGGACGCTGGTGGACGCGTATCGGCAGCTTCACGGAGTGCCAGCCGGTCAGTGTGGCGATTTCGAGCTTCGGCGCGACTGCTCGCGGCGATGTCGTCACGCTGCGCGGCGAGTTCAATTCCAATCTTGGCGTCGACGCGGTGAACGTGTATCGCGCTGCCGGCAACGGCTCGATGCTCCGCATCGACACCGTGAGCCCGGATGGCACGAGCTTCACGTACACCGACAAGGTCACCACCGGTGAGACGTACCGCTACCAGATCGGCGTCGTCGACGCCGACGGAGAGTTCCTATCTCCGGTCCAGAAGGTCACCGTGCGCGGCCTCGTCGTGTCGCTCGAGCAG
>DASVAK010000238.1:0-2634 GCA_036376395.1 Candidatus Krumholzibacteriia bacterium | reverse complement strand
GGTGGGCATGCGCGCGCGAGTCTTTCGCGTGCTGCTGAATCCTTCGCGGAGCGTGGCCAACATGCTTCGCTTCAAGCGGCCGTCACATCGCGACGCGAGGCAGTAGAATCGTCAGCCCGATGGATCCGCTCGCCATTCCGTCCCCGCAGCCGCTGCCGCTCACCACCGACGTCATCCGGGACAGCTTCACGCGCCGGATGATCTACTCGGTCGCCAAGGATCGCTATACGGCGAGCGACTACGACATCTACGACGCGCTGGCGTACGCGGTGCGCGATCGGCTGGTCGAGCGCTGGTTCCGCACGCAGAACGCGTACTACTTCGCCGACGTCAAGCGCATCTACTACCTGTCGCTCGAGTTCCTGATGGGCCGCGCGCTCGTCACGAACATCCTGAACCTGCGCGCGGCGCCCGCCTATCGCGACGCGTTGCAGAGCCTCGGCTTCGACCTCGAGGCCATTCAGGAGCAGGAGCCGGACGCGGGGCTTGGCAACGGCGGCCTCGGCCGTCTCGCCGCGTGCTTTCTCGATTCGGCCGCGACGCTCGGGCTGCCCTTCTACGGCTACGGCATCCGTTACGACTACGGCATCTTCCAGCAGCGCATTCTCGACGGCAACCAGGTCGAGGCGCCCGACTACTGGCTCAAGCTCGGCAACCCGTGGGAGATCGCGCGGCCGAGCGTGCTGTTCCCGGTCCAGTTCTACGGCACGACGCGCCAGCGGCGCGACGAGCTCGGCCAGCTCCAGGTCGAGTGGGTGGACACCGAGACCGTCTACGCCATGGCCTACGACACGCCAATCCTCGGCTACGGCAACGACGTGGTGAACTCGCTCCGGTTGTGGTCGGCTCGATCCAGCCAGGAATTCGACCTCAGCAAGTTCAACCGCGGCGACTACGCGCGCGCGGTCGAAGACAAGAACATGACGGAGAACATCTCCAAGGTCCTGTACCCGCCCGACGACCAGGAGTCGGGCAAGGAGCTCCGGCTGAAGCAGCAGTATTTCTTCGTGTCGGCCACGCTGCAGGACGTGATCCGCCGCTTCAAGAAACGCGAGGGGCACACGTGGGCCATGCTCCCCGACAAGGTCGTCCTCCAGCTCAACGACACCCACCCCACGCTCGCCATCCTCGAGCTGATGCGCTCGCTCGTCGATGTGGAGCATCTCGGCTGGGACGAAGCGTGGGCGATCACGCAGCGCACCTTTGCGTACACCAATCACACGATCCTGTCGGAAGCGCTCGAGGCCTGGCCCGCGTCGCTCTTCGAGCGCCTGCTCCCGAGGCATTTTCAGCTCGTGACGGAGATTGACCGCCGGATGCGGGCGGCCGTGGCCGTCCGGTTTCCGAACGACGCGGACCGCGCGTCGCGCATGGCGATCGTCGAAGGCGGGTCCGTCCGCATGGCGCACCTCGCGATTGTCGGCAGCGCGTCGGTGAACGGCGTGGCGAGGCTCCACACCGAGATCCTCAAGACGCGCATCTTCGCGGACTTCCACGCGCTCTACCCGGAGCGGTTCAACAACAAGACCAACGGCATCACGCCGCGGCGGTGGCTGCTCCGGTGCAATCCGGGCCTCGCGGCGCTCGTCACCGATGCGATCGGCGACCGGTGGATCCACGACCTGGACGCCTTGCGCGCGCTCGCGCCGCTCGCCGGCGACGCCGCGTTCGGCGAGAAGTGGGCGGCCGTCAAGCGCGCCAACAAGGTCTCGCTGGCCGCCTGGATGCAGAGCCGGCTCGGCATGACCGTCGATCCGGACTCGCTCTTCGACTGTCAGGTGAAGCGCATCCACGAGTACAAGCGCCAGCTGCTGAACGCGCTGCACGTGCTGGCCCTGTACCATCGCATCCGGCACGGCGACGATCCGGGCGTGCCGCGGACGGTGCTGTTTGCCGGCAAGGCCGCGCCGGGCTACTTCATGGCCAAGCTGATCATCAAGTTCATCAACGCGGTGGCCGGCCTCGTGAACGGCGACCCGAAGATGCGCGGCCGGCTGGCGGTCGCCTTCCTGCCGAACTACTCGGTGTCGCTCGCCGAAGTGCTGATGCCCGCGTGCGAGCTGTCGGAGCAGATCTCGACGGCCGGCACGGAAGCGTCCGGCACCGGCAACATGAAGGCCGCGCTCAACGGCGCGCTCACGATTGGCACGCTCGACGGCGCCAACGTCGAGATCGCCGAGGAGGTCGGCGCCGCCAACCTCTTCATCTTCGGGCACACCAGCGCGGAGGTCGCGGCGCTGCGCGAGAACGGCTATCACCCGGGCTCCTGGATCGAGCGCAGCCCGCTGCTGCAGCAGGTACTGAACGCGTTTGCCACGGGCCCGCTCGCCCTCGCCTATCCGGGGCTGTTCGAGCCCATCGTGCGGGGTTTGCTGGATCAGGATCGGTACTTGCACTGCGCGGATTTCGACGCCTATTGCCAGGCGCACCAGCGAGCCGGCGAAACCTATCGCCGGCCCGCGGCGTGGAATGCGATGTCGATCCGCAACGTCGCGGGCATGGGCCGCTTCTCGAGCGACCGGACGGTGCGCGAGTACGCGACCGAAATCTGGGGAGTGAAACCGAATTTGTGAGCGGTGATGTGTGATGTGTGAACGTGAGATCACACTTCACACATCACAAATCACAAATTAC
>DASVAK010000220.1:0-3424 GCA_036376395.1 Candidatus Krumholzibacteriia bacterium | reverse complement strand
GAGCTCAAGTCGCTCAAGCTCTACCTGTGGTCGTACCGCGACGAGGGCGCCTTCCACGAGGCGGTGACGAACCGCATCATGGACGACATCGTCGCGGCCACGAAGCCACGCTTCATCGAAGTAGTGGGAGATTTCAACGTGCGGGGCGGGATCCACACCGTGGTCACGGTGCGGCAGGGGAAGTCGTCGGCCATCGGCTAGCGCTACTTCTTCTTCTCTTCTTTCCCTTTCACCATCGGCACGAAGCGCACCGCGGTGATCACTTTGCGCGCGACGTCTCCGTCGTGCTTGGTGATCAGCAGCAGCTCCTGGTAGTTGGTCCCCACCGGGACGACCATGCGCCCGCCGTCGGCGAGCTGGTCGACGAGCGCCTGCGGGACTTCGGGCGGCGCGGCCGTCACCATGATGGCGTCGTAGGGCGCGTGCTCGGGCCAGCCCTTGTAGCCGTCGCCGATCTTCACCTGCACGTTTTCGTAGCCGAGCAGGTCGAGACGCTTCGCCGCCGCTTCGCCGAGCGACGGCACGATCTCCATCGAGTACACCTCGTGCGCGAGGCGCGCGAGAATCGCGGCCTGGTAGCCGGAGCCGGTGCCGATCTCGAGCACGCGGTCGTCGTCATCGAGCTCGAGCAGCTCGCTCATCAGCGCCACGATGTACGGTTGCGAGATGGTCTGGCCTTCGCCGATCGGGAGGGGATAGTCCTCGTAGGCATCCTCGGCGGATTCGCCGGGGACGAAGAGATGCCGCTTCACGTCGCACATCGCCTGCAGCACGCGCGCATCGGTGACGCCTCGCGCCTGGATCTGCGAGCGCACCATGTCATTGCGTTCCTGCGTCATGTCCTTGTCGCTCTTCCCGTCCTGCGCGCGGCAGCCCGACGGCATCGCCAGCGCGCCCAGCAGGAGCACCGCGGAGATCGTCCGGGCGCCCATCGCATTCTACCGGCGCGACTCGGCCTGCAGCGTGGGATCGGCGGGTCCGCCGTTTTCAATGGAGAGCGCGGCGCGGATCTCGTCCACACTGAGACGCATGGCCTCGAACTGGTCGGCGTCAAGCAGGCCTTCGCGGTACGGATTCTGCACGGCGGGAACGGCGAGGTACACCCAGTCGTCGGTGCTGTCAATCAGCGCGCCGTCCGAGTGGTTGTCGTCACCCGACCAGCGTGACTTCGGGAGCACGTACACGTTGAACAGCGGAGCGTTCTTGTGCGCGGGCTGCTCCGCCTTGTAGTCGAACGCGACCGCGAAACGCGCGTTGGCGCGCTCGGCCGCGGCTTCCTCGCCCGTCCGCGAGACCACGTCGATGCGCGCGACGTCCCACGTCGGAGGAGGATTGAAGCGGATGCCCGATTCGCTCAGCACGTACGGCCGCCGCGCCACCGCCGGCGTCGACGGCACTCCCAGCTCGGAGACCGCCTCCTCGGAATGGTTCGATTTCCTGGAGCCACAGCCAGCCACCAGCGCCAGCGCCATCCAGACCCATAACTGCCTTGTTCGCACGTCGGGACACTCTCCCCGGGGGTTAAACCTGCATTGCACGCGCCGCTCCGGCGGGCATATCTTCTATCCATGATAATGCACCGGCGGGTTTTTACCAATTGGGGATGGTTGGCGGCTCCGGCGCTGGCCGGGCTGCTGTTCGGTTGCAGCGAGGACAACCCGGTTGAAAACGCCCCCCTTTGCGGCGGGGAGAACGGCGTCGGCCTGCGGGTGGAGGGGCGGGCCCAGCCCGTCGAGGTGTGCGTTTCGGACAGCGCCGTCGACGCCTTGCTCACGTCCAGCGACCACTACGACGTGACCGCCCAGCTCACCCTGGACGACGACAGCACCGTCCAGCTGCGCATGGTCTTCACGCGGCGCCCCGACACACCTGCCGTCCTGACGCTGGTGAATACAATTACGGAAGCCACCAGCGACCCCAATGCCGTCTACGTGTTCTACGAAGAGATTCCCGGCAGCAACGACGCCCCCATCCAGTCGACACTCATCACCGGCGGCCGCTTTCGTCTCACGTTCAACGACGACCAGGTCGCGGTTGGAACGCTCGAGAACATCGCCTTCGACATGAACAACGTGCAGACCGGCGATCCGGCCGGCGATCGCACCATCTCGGAGGGTTTCTTCTCCGTCACCGTGACGCCGCCCGTGGTGACCACGTCGTCGAACTGACGGCGGCCCGCCCTTGCCAGCCGGGCGCGGCGGCGGTAATGTTGCGCCGATGACGTTCCATCCGGCAGCCATCTCCCTCCATATTCCGGCGTCTTTCCTGTCCAACATGACGGAGACCACGCGCGGGTTGTTCATCGCGGGCATCATCATTCTGAGCGCGATGGCCGTCGGCTTCGTGGTCGAGCACCTGCTGGTCGGCAGCATCCGCAAGTTCGCGGCCACCACCAGCGGCAAGATCGACGACGTGATCGCCGGAGCGATCAAGGGTGTCGCGCGCTGGGGATTCCTGCTGATCGGCATCTACTACGCCGTTCCCCACGTTCCGCTTCCCTCCACGATGGAGGGCCAGATCACGACCGGCTTCCGCCTCGCGGTGCTCGTGCTCGCCATCGTCGTGGTGGCCCGTTTCGCGAGCGGTATCGCCGCCCACTACGCGCACCGGCTGCTGCCCTCCTCGGTGAGCATGGCCAAGGTGATCGTCAACGCGATCGTGTTCACCATCGGTCTGCTCATGGTGTTCCAGACCATGGGCATCCAGATCGCGCCCATCATTACCGCGCTCGGCGTGGGCGGTCTCGCGGTGGCGCTCGCGCTCCAGGACACGCTGGCCAACTTCTTCGCCGGGATCAACATCCTCGCCACCAAACAGATCCGCCCGGGCGACTACATCCGCCTGGACGCGGGCCCGGAAGGCGTCGTGACGGACGTGAGCTGGCGCACGACCACGCTGCGCGTGCCCAACAACCAGTTCGTGATCGTTCCCAACACCCGGCTCGCGCAGGCGGTGGTCTCCAATTTCAACGTGTACGAGCACGCGCTCAGCATGCCGGTGACGATCAGCGTCACGTACGGGAGCGATCTCGCGAAGGTGGAGCGCATCGCGATCGATGCGACGCGCGAGGTGATCCGGCGGGTGGAGGGATCGTTGCCCGATTCCGAGCCGGTCGTGCGCTACCACACCTTCGCCGACCTGGGCATCAAGCTCGACGTGGTTGTGCGCGTGAAGCAGTTCACCGACCAGGGCCTGGTCAAGCACGAGATCATCAAGGCGCTGCAGAAGCGCTTCGCCGAAGAAGGCATCGAGATTCCCTCTCCGTTCCACGCCTTGCTGCCACGCTCCGGCGCGTAGCCGGACTCGCGACTCACACGAAATCTGGAAAGAGCTAGCCGCCCTCTTCTTCGCGGGGAGAACGGTGGCGCCGGGTGGCGCCCATGTAGTCACGCCGCATGCGCGTGATGTTGAGGATGGAGATGCC
>DASVAK010000228.1:0-11620 GCA_036376395.1 Candidatus Krumholzibacteriia bacterium | reverse complement strand
GTCGAACACGCGCGTGTACGGAACCTGCGCGTACTCGAGCGCCAGCATCACGGCGTCGTCCCACGGTTGCTTGACCGTCGGCACGTAGATGGCCACGCGCGGCGCCTTCTCGAGGCGCACCGTCTCCATGTTGTTGGCGGCAATCTCGGCCTGGATCTGCGCCACGTCGGCGCCGCTCACGGGCTGAAACAGCACGTCGCGGAGACGCGCTTCGAGCACGATCTCCTCGGCGGCGGGCATCAGGAAGCTTCCACCCTTGTAATTGAGGAGCCAGTCCACCTGGTGCCCCTTCGTGAGCGCGAAGTAGGCCAGCCCGTAGGCCTTGAGATGGTTGGTCTGCGAGAGATCCATGGGCACGAGGATCTGCTGCGCGATTGCGCCACCCGCGCCGAAGACCAGCACGGCGACAACGAGAATGAAGGCGTGAAGACTACGGCGCATAGCCGGGCTCCTTCGTGGCTGCACGCACGCGCTCGACGTCGCGGCGCACGTCGTCGAGCATGGCGTAGTCGGCATACGCGACCAGCACGTGCTCGTACTCCTTGAGCGCGGCGGCGTAATCGCCCAGGCCGAGCTCGTAGGTCCGGCCGATGGCGCGCTGCACGGCGGCGCACTCCTCGTCCTTCGGATAATCCTCCAGGAACTTCCGCAGCGCTTCGATCGACGCGTCATAGCTCCCCGCCTCGAACAGCACCGCCCCCAGCCGGCGCAGCGCGCGCGGCCGCAGCGGATCGCTGACGTCGCGTCCCGCGATGGTCTGCAGATTCGTCACCACGGCGAGCGTGTCGCCCACCATGTCGGCCCTGAGACTCGCTGCATACTCGCCCAGCGACTCGGACTTGAGCTGGGTTCCTTCCTGCAGCACCCACGCCACTTCGATGGCGTCGTTGGTGAAGGGAGAAAATGGCGCCGTCTCGGCCAGCGCGGTCAGCGTGTCGCGCGCGGCCTCGTACTTGCCCAGCGTGGTCAGGTACACGCCCGCGTAGTACTGCCCCGCCTGCGCGAGCTCGGGCTGTCCCGCGCGCGAGAGCGCCTTCAGGTAATGGTCCGTCTCGTCGGGCGTGCCGGTGGCGATGTACACCGCCGCGATGCGGCCCGCGTACGCGGTGGCCCGCGTTCGCGCGTTGATCGATCCGGCGCGGTAGACATCGAGCGCGTCCTTCGGGCGCTTGAGCTTTCGCAGCAGCACGTCGCCGCGCTGGATGTACGCATTCTCGGCGAACTCGCCGGCCGGGTACTGCTTCGACACGGTGGCGTACTCCGCCACCGACTTCTCCAGGTAGGCGGTCCGGTCGGCGGGAAGCACCGCCGTGTTCAGGCCCGACCCGAGCCCGGCGTAGACGCCGGCGAGCAGGTAGCGCGCCTTGTCCATCGACGGCGAGCGCGGATGGCGCTGCGTGTACGCTTCGAGCGAACGCAACGCGAGGTCGTAGTAGCGGCCGTGCTCGCTGCGCGGACGCGTCGCGGTGCGCTGGATGGCGTCCTCTCCGATCGAGAGCAGTGTCGCGCCGTCGGCGCTCTTGTCGGCATCCGCGCGCAGCGCCATGTCGAGCGAGTTCTCCAGCATGCCGGCTTCCATGTAGTGCGCGGCGAGCACGTCGGCCGCGACGAACGAGCCCGCGCCGCCTCGTTCAACCTGCGTCTTCATGTACGACGCCAGTGCTTCGCGGTGCTTCTCGTCGTCGCGCAGCACCTGCACCATGCGATCGCGCACGTAGCGGAAGTTGCGCGGATCGGCGGCGGCATATTCCATGTATTCGTCGATGGCGCGACGGCTGTCGCCCATCTGCTTGTAGGACGACGCGATCTCGATGGTGAACGCGCCCACGTTGCGCCCCTTCGGATCCTTCTGCTTCGCGCGCGCGCGGCCTTTCTCGAGCATGATCACGGCCTCGTCGGGCCGGCCGAGGTCGCGGATGGCACCCGCCACCATCTTGTACGCGGAGAGATTGTGCTCGTTCGCATCCAGCATGCGATCGAACACCTGCAGCGCCTGGGGCTCCTTGCCCTGCGCAAAGTAGATCGAGCCGAGCGACTTGCCCGCTTCGAGGTTGAGCGGGTTCACGTCCAGCGCGGCGCGGTAGTAGTACGCGGCCGAATCCTGCTTTTCGGTGACCTGGAGCGCGTAGGCGAGACGCACGAGGATGTCGTCGCGGCGCGGATTGCGCGCGTTGAGCCTGTGCAGCATCACCACCGCGGCGTCGGGATTGCTGTTGATGAGACGCACCGCCTCGATGAGGTCGGCGTTCACGCTGAGAGCGTCGTTGGCAAACGGATTGGCCCGCGGGCGTTGCTGCTGCGCCCATGACGCCCCGGCGGGCGCGAGCATCGTCGCGAGCGCGACGGTCAGGACGAACGTCGCGAAAACATGGCGGGAGGAGCGGCGCAACTCAACGGCTCCCCGACGCGGGCGCGGGCGGCGGTGTCGCCTGCGATGTGGTCTCCCCCGCCAGCGCGCGGAAGTACAACCGGATCAGCTCTTCGAACTCGCCCGGCGCCTTGAGCTGCATCGCGCGCTGGATCTCGTCGCGGAGCGTCTGCGTGCCGGCGCCGTCGCCGCGCTGTCCGAGGCTCTTCGAGAACACATCCTGCGCGGTGTGGCTCTCGCGCTTCTTCTCGTAGTCGCGCGTGTTGACCGAGCGGTCGGCGTCGAGCAGACGGCTCAGGATGCGCTGCTCCTTGTTGACCAGGTCGTCGTTGAGCTCGCCGGCCTTGAGCGCCTCGGTCACCGCTTCCATGTCCTTGATGGCGCGGTCGAGCTTGCCCACGCCCTCGCGGTTCTGCTTCATCGATTCCTGGATCTGTTTCGCGACGTCCTGCAGCGAGCGCTGCTGGCCCGCGAGGCGATCCATCTGGGCCTGTCGCTGCTGGCGCAGCGCTTCCTCGGTGAGCCGCATCTGCATCATCTGCTGCGTCTCGCGAATGATGTCCTGCTGTTGCGGGATCATCTGCTGGAGCATCTGCATCTGCTGCTTCTGCCCGCCCGCTCCGCCCGACGAGCAGCTCTGCGCGGTGCGCAGCATCTCGATGGTGGCCTGGTTGAGCGACTCGACCGCGTTGTTGGCGTGGGTCGTCGACATGTACGACTTGTCCTGCGCCATCATGAGCATCGAGTTCTCCATGCGGTTGATCGCCTCGCCCATCGCCTCGATCAGCGACTGCGGGATGGAGAGCGTCATGCTGGCCAGCTCCATGAGCTGGTTGCCGACTTTCTCCGCGGCTTCGAGGTAGCTGGCCTGTTCGTTGGCGAAATTCTGAGTCGACTGCGGCGTCGGGCCCTCGAGCGAACCGATCTCGTCCTTCATCTGCTGCGCCAGCCGCTCCTGGCGGAAGGAGAGGTCGAGCGTCTGCTTGGCGTACTTCTGCAGATCCATCGCCATCTTCTGGCCCTGGCTCTGGCCCATCGCCGACTGCATCTCGCCGAGGCGCTTGAACAGCCCGCTCATCTTGCGCAGCGCTTCCTGCTGCTCCTGCTGCGCGCCGCTCTTCTGCTGCTGGGAGAGCTGTTGCGACGCTTTCTCCATGTTCTGCTGCGGACCTTCCTGCGACTGCATCTCCTGCGACATCTGCTGGAGGTCCTGCTTGGCCTGCTGGTCGTCCAGCTCCTTCGACATCTTGTCGGTGGCGTTCTGCATGTCCTTGGCCTGCTTCGCGAGGTCCTCCTGGCGCTTCGCGAGCTCGTCCATCTTCTTGCCGTCCTTGCCCGACGCCTTCTCCGTGTCCTCGTTGAGCTCGCTCTGCTTCTGCATGAGGTCCTGGCTCTTGCGAACCAGCTCCTCCATCTGCTGCTCCTTCTGCAGCTGCTTCAGGAGGTTCGCCGTCCGCTCCAGCCGCTTCAGCATCTCGTCCGTGTTGAGCTGGAGATTCTCGAGCGCCTGTTTCATTTCCTCGGGGGTGAGCTTCTCCATCGCCTGGCGAAGCTGCTCCATGTACTTCTTGAGCTCGTCCGAGTTGATCTGCTCCATCAGGTCGCGGATCTCCTCGAGCTTCTCGCCGATCTGCTGGCTCGTCATCTCGTTCTCGGCCAGCTTCTGCAGCGTCTCGTCGAGCGACTTCTTCGCTTCCTCGATCTTCTGCTGGACGCCCTTCTGCGTGTCGAGCGCCTTGTCGAACTCCTTCTTCTGCGCCCAGTCCATCTTCTCCGTCTTCATGTACTCGCGCGAGAGCTTCTCCAGCTGTTCGCTGAGCGCCTTGCTGTCCTGGATCGCCGTGTCGAGCTGCTCCTCGCGCTGCTTCTCGTCGGAGCGCGCGGTGTCGTAGAGCTGGCCGATCGTGGGCACCGTGATGCGGAACGTCTTGCTGCGCGCAACGCCCGGTCCCGTCACCACGTTGTTGTCCGCCACCTCGACGAAGTACTCGATGAAGTTGCCGGGGAAGAGCGCCTCGCCCGGAAGCTTCCATCGGTGCGCGACCGCGATTTCCTTCTTGCCCTTCTGGTCGCCCAGGCCGACCGGCGTCGCGACGAAGTCGCCCTCGCCGTTCCTTCTATAATTGAGCGACGCGCGCGCGAGCCCGTAGTCGTCGGCGGCGACGAAGCCCAGGTCGATCTCCTGCGTGCGCGGCATCTCGGTGTCTTCGCCCGGCTCGAGCAGCTCGACGCTTGGCGCGTGGTCCTGGAACACCTCGATCGTGTACGCGAGCGGGTCTTTGGTGGCGAAGCCCAGCGAATCCTCGAGCAGCACCTTGTAGTGGCCGTCGGCAAGCGCGGCGAACTCGAATGCGATGTCGCGGCCGTCGTGCGTGACGGGACGCTTCGCCTGCTCGTCGAACTGCACGAAGGCGGCCTTGAGCGGGTTGTTGCTGCGCGCCTGCACGCTCACCTTCGTGCCCTCGAGCGCCTGCACGTTGCCGGCATTCTCGGTCAGCGTGGTGGGCGCCTCGCCGGTGTATTTCGGCGGCGTCAGCGTGACGCGCACGTCGGTCAGAATCGGTTCGTGCACCACCGTGATGGTGTAGCGCTCGCTCTTGTGGCCGTCGGCCTCGAAGTAGTAGGCGGTCGTGTTGCGGATGTCCTTGAACGTGTAGTCGTGGTGGTCGAACGCGTCGGCCCCGCCCTCCGCACCCGCCACCGGCGTGGTCGGCTCGGTCTTCCAGAAATCACCGGAGAGATTGAACGACACGTTGAGCGGCGCGCCGCTCCGCCCCAGGTCGAGCCCGCTCACGGTCACGTCGGAACCCGCGAGCACGGTGACGTTGCCGGGACGCGCGAGCAGGTTGGGAACATGCGGGGCGGCCGAGACTTCCTCGGGCGCCACCACGCGCCTGCCAGCCTGAGTGACGATGTCGGGGTTGATCAGCGCGAGCGCGAGCAGGACCAGCAGACCACCCGCCGCGACCGGGACCAGCTTGAGATGGCGCCGATCCAGGAAGATCGAGCGCACCTGCAGGCCGGAGAGTTTCTGCACCGCCTGGTGGATGACTTCGCGCACCAGCTCGGGCGAATAGCGCTGCGAAGCGGCGTCGTCGCGGCTGAACTCGAAGCCCGCGCGCACCAGCTCCTTCAAGTCCTGGCGCCGTTCGATCTCGGCGGCGAGTTTGTCGAGCTTCGGCAGGCGGACCAGCGGCCACACCACGAGCCAGCCGAACAGGACCACCGCGAGACCCACCGTGATGCGCGCCACCCACGTGGCGAGCGCGAGGGGCGGCGTGGACACGAGCGCGGTCCACAGCACCACCGCGAGCATCACCCACGACATCGCCGCAAGGAAGGACACCAGCCCCGAGCCCGCGTGCAGCGCGGCCGCGCGCAGCAGGATCGAGCGAAGATACCGGCGCAGGGCCTGGTTATCGTTGTGCGGCGCGACGCTCATCGGGAACCTCAGCTCATTACGAAGCGGGTCAACGCATAGACCATCACGTTGATGGCCATCTTCATCGCCTGTTCACGCTTGGCGGGCGGATCGTTGTGCACCGGCGCATCGGCGAGTCCATCACCGATGTCGGATTCATAATCGTAGAAGAGCACGAGCCGTCCGTCGAGCGTGACACCGAAGGCCTGCGGGTCCTTGCCGTCGTGCTCGTGGATCTTGGGAAGGCCGGGCAGATCGTAGAAACTGTGGAACACGGGATGGCTGTTCGACAGCTCTTCGAGAGGATGGTCCGGGAAGACCTCGCGCACCATGGCGCGGATCGCGGCGTCCATGCCGTAGCTGTCGTTGATCATGAGAAAGCCGCCGTCCTCGAGGTAGGCGCGCAGTGCGTCACGCTCCTCGGGCGAGAGCCGCACGGTTCCGTGGCCGGTCATGTAGAGAAATGGGAAGGCGCGCAGGTTCTCGTCCGTGAGCGAGACCACCTTCTCTTCCTTGTTGGTCGGAATGCCGACGCGGCGCTCGAGCTCGGTGAGCCAGTTGGGGATCGAGGAGGGGTTGTTGTACCAGTCGCCTCCTCCCGAGTACTTCACGCGGCCGATTCTAACTCCGAATTCCTCCGCGGGGTCGCCCTTGAGCATCTGGGCCCGGGCCGGGGCGAGGGGGCCTGCCACGGCCACCAAGGTGGCACCTAAGAGAAGTGATGACAGGAGTATCCGCATTAATAACCCGCGTGAACTAATTATAGTTGACCGCTCTCTATTAGGCAAAGACGACGCCAGTTCTACAGGCTTTTCAGGGCATTTTCTGTGCATGACTTGTGCATTGCAGCACACAGACCGGCTGTCTAAGATTCACAGGAAGGAATGGCAGGCCGCGAGGCCCGTTATCTATCCATGAGGCATACAGTCACGCCGATAATTCTCGCCGCGCTTTTTGTGGCCGCAGGCTGCTCGAGCTACGATCGCGAGCTCATGGGCGACCCGGAACCCCGGGAGCCCGCCCAGCAGGTCGCGACCCAGGCCGAGGCGGCGCCCGAAACCGAGGATTCGCTCGGCGTCGGCCAGTTCAATGAGCTTCGTTATTACGGCCAGTGGTACTGGGTCGATCCCTACGGGTGGGTGTGGCGTCCGTCCGTTGTAACCGGCTGGCAGCCCTTCGTTAACGGGCACTGGATCTGGAGCCAGTACGGCTGGACGTGGATCGACTACGACCCGTGGGGCTGGGCCACGTCGCATTACGGCTACTGGACCACGGACTACACGATGGGCTGGATCTGGATCCCGGACTACCAGTGGTCGCCGGCGCAAGTCGACTGGATGCTCTGGGAAGACTACGCCTGCTGGTCGCCGGTCCCGCCTCCGGGCTCGCACTGGCGGGATCCGTGGGATGACACGGCCTGGGTCTCGATCCCGGTGCGCCGTTTCAAAGAGCAAAACATCCGGGATTATCGCACCACGCCCAAATACAAGGCGGGTGAGTCCGAGCAGACCTTGATTCGCACGGCTCCGGACCTGCGCGAGATCGAAAAACACGGGCCGAAGTTCGGCGTCGTGGACGTCACGCTGGATCGGCGCGTGATCGGCGAGCGCGAATTCGCGAAGATCAAGCTGCCGGCCGACCAGGATCAGATCATCCGCAGTCAGCAGCCCGTGACCTCCGGCTCGTTCCAGCCCGTGCGGGCGCCCGCGCCGCCCGTGAACGATGACGGCACCTCGGCGGCACCCAGCAATCCGCAGCCGGAGCGGGTGAAGTCGAAGAACACGGGCAACAGCAACAATAGCGGCAGCTCGTCGGCCAAGAAGGAAACGCGCTACAAGGAGAAGAAGGCCGAGGAACGGTCGAAGGACAGTGGCAAGTCAAAGACCGAGACCAAGTCCGGCAAGAAAGGCGGAAAATAGCCCTTCCAGCTCCTGAGTTGCATGTTTTTGCGCCCCGTGTGTGTCTAATTAATCGTGCGCCCCAATTCGCCCTACCGGACCCCCGCCGGTAAATTGTGAAGTTCAACTACCCCTTGGAAGTTTGGTGAGAACCATGGTTCGTACCATTTTGTTCGCTGCACTTGTGTCCTTGCTCGGCGTAACGGCGAGCAATGCCCAGTACACGGACAGCGCTCCTCCCGAGCAGTCCTACGAGTCGGATGAGCCGTACCCGGGCTACGACTACGAGCTGCTCGGCGATCCGGACGAGTACCGGGACGAGTATTACGATGACGATCGCTACCAGGGCGGCTACGACCAGCCCGACACCGATGTCGGCATGTTCGTGAGCCTCGGCAGCGACGGTCGTTGGTTTTTCCAGGCCAGTTATGGCTGGGTGTGGCGTCCGTATGCTCCGGTGGCGTGGCGCCCGTACGTGGCCGGCCGCTGGGTATGGACCGACTACGGCTGGACGTGGGTTTCCTACGAGCCGTTCGGCTGGGCGACCTACCACTACGGCTCCTGGGCGAATGATCCCATGATGGGCTGGGTGTGGGTTCCGGGCTACGAGTGGTCGGCGTGCCGCGTGCGATGGGCGTACTACGACAACACCATCTGCTGGGCGCCGATCGCGCCGGCGGGGTACTACTACCCCGACCCGTGGACGCGTTCGGGAGTGAACATCTGGATATCCATCGGCGCGTCGCACTTCTGCGACCCGTACCCGGCTCGCTACTACTATCACGATGACTACTATCGTGACGCGAGGTACAAGCCGCAGTACGTGCAGACGGTGGCGTACAAGTCGCCGGGACGCAATTACGTCGAGCGCCACAGTGGGACGTCGGTTCGCACCTCGAAGGTGACGTTCAAACACACGTCGTTCAGCCGCGACGGGGGCAGCAAGTCGTTCGATCGCGGCCAGTCGACGAAGTTCCGCTCGTCGCCGCAGCAGCAGTCACGTCGCTCGAACGAGCTGACGATGAAGGCGCCGCGCACGGCACAGCGCGAGATGCGTTCGTCGAAGGAAATGAAGGCGACCCACGATCGCCGTCCCACGACGATGCGCGAGGCGATGAGACCGCAGCAGCGCCAGTCGTCACGCGAGCTCAAGAGCGCCCAGCGCGAACGCACAGCACCGCGGGAGTTCCGTAGTGCGCAGCGCGAGCGTACAGCACCGCGGGAACTGCAAAGTGCCCAGCGTGAACGCAAGGCGCCGCGCGAGTTCCGCAGCGCCCAGCGCGAGCGCCAGGCACCGCGCGAGTTCCGCACGGCGGAACGGTCGTCTCGCCCGCAGCAGCTCGAGCGCAAGAGCACGGCTCCGCGCCAGCAGATGCAGCGCAGCGTCGATCGAGAGCGCGCTCCCCGCAGCTTCGAGCAGCGGGCTCAGCGCGTCACGCGCGAGGCATACCGCGCGCCGAAGAACACCGACCGTCAGCGGGAGAGCGTCGTTTCGGAGAAAAAATCCGAGCGGCGCGATGTCGCCCGGTCGAAGGGTGGCTCGTCGAAGGGCCACGGCAAGGCGCGGTAACGTTTCCGGGATTTGCTCCGAGGGAACGCGCTGACTCTCTAGAGAGCGCAAGCACCCTCGGTCCTGAGCGCCGGATTCTCGGCGGCATTGCACATGGAAGCTCTGCCTCCAGAAGTACGGCGCTTCGGACCGAGGTGCTTGCGCTCTCTTACGTTCAGCCGCCGACGTGCTTCCGCCCGGGGCCGCTCTGTCTTCAGCGGCTCTTTGAGAAAGCCAGTAACTCTTTCTTCTTGTACGGAAGCGGTGTCTGTTGACGGGGCGACTGGCTCCACCACCGATGGTGCTCACCGCAGACGAAGAAGGCATTGCGGTTGAGTACATAGCGCCGTGCATCGGAGTTGAAATTCGCGCTGAACACGACTTTGTCACCCGCCTTTAATTGCATCGTGTCGAATTGGTCTTTGTCGACAACGCTGATCGACCCCCCGAGATACCATCCCCTCCAGACGTTCTCTACGTCCACCTGAAGAACTCGATACATCGAAAACAAAGTGGGTCGACCCGGAATTCTCCGGATGTTCTCCAGCCGCTCGCTGGCCATTCCAATCACTCTGCCTTCGATTACCAAATCCGAGTGTCGCAGCGCATCCTTTGCACTCTCGTCGAGTTGGTATACCGCAACTGCCGTACGACTGGTCGCGAAAGCGGAGCCATGCCCCGTGATGGACACCGCGGTGAGAACAGCGACCTTCAGCATATGTCGAACGTGCCTCATGACCGCCTCAGGATCAACGCCGCCTCGACGCCGCCGCCGGATTCGGCGTTGCGCACCGTGACGTCGCCGCCCATCTCGCGCGAGAGCGTGCGGCAGATCGCCAGGCCCAGCCCGGTGCCGGTGGTCTTGGTGGAGAAGTAGGGCTCGAAGAGCCGGTGGATCGCCGCGTCGTTCAGGCCCGGACCGGTATCGCGGAAGGTAATGCGCACCATCGGTTCACCGGCGTCCGAGGTCTCGCTGCAGCGAACGCTCAGGTCGCCGCCCTTCGACCCCATCGCCTCGATGGCATTCTCGATCAAGTTCGCGCAGATCTTGCGCACCGCTTCGGCGTCGGCGATCACCGACGTGCCCACCGCGCCGTTCTCGTAGTGGACGCGGACGTTGTTCTCGTTCTTCTCGTACGGCGTCACGATGCCGCGCACGAGCGGATCGAGCACGAGCGGCTTCATGTCCAGGCGCTGCATCCGCCCGTAGCTCGAGAACTCGCCCGCAATGCGCTTCAGCACGTCGACCTGCTGGATGATGGTGTCGGTGCCTTCCTTGAAGATGCGATCGAAGTCCTCGGGGCGCGTCTCGTAGGCGCGGCGCATGAACTGCGTCGAGATGCGGATGGGCGTGAGCGGATTCTTGATCTCGTGCGCGATCTGGCGCGCCATCTCGACCCACGCGGAAAGCTTCTTCGATTCGATCAGCTCGGTGACATCCTCGAATACGAGCACGGTGCCGAACGGCCGACCG
The DNA here is from genome assembly GCA_036376395.1 of Candidatus Krumholzibacteriia bacterium. Classification (GTDB taxonomy): domain Bacteria; phylum Krumholzibacteriota; class Krumholzibacteriia; order WVZY01; family JAKEHA01; genus JAKEHA01. Next base: position 910 of record DASVAK010000228.1, on the reverse strand, counting down.
TCCGCTTCGAGGTGGGTGCGCATGTACTTGAGCGTCGCGCGCCGTTCCCCGATGCCGAATTCGACTTCGCCCGACGTGAACGCACCCGGTCGTCCGCTCTCCCCGGCCAGCAGCGCGAAGATCTTCGCCGCCGGTGAGGAGGCCGCCAGCTCGCGCGCGTCGCGGCCCAGGATGTCCGCGGCCGTCATCGAGGTGATGCGCTCGGCGGCGCTGTTCACGGTGCGCACGCGCCCGTCCGCATCCGCGCTCACCACGCCGGTGCCGATGTTCTCAAGGATCGTCTCCAGGTAACGGCGCCGCTCCTCGAGCGCGCGCTGCGACGCGGCGATGCGCTCCGTCATCTCGTTGAACGCGCTCGCCACCATGCCCACTTCGTCGGAGCGATTCTCGCGCAGCCGTACGTCGTAGTCGCCGCGGCTGATGCGCCGCGTCCCCGCCACCAGCTCGCGCAACGGCTCGAACACGCCGCGCGCCACCACCAGGCCCAGCCCGATGGTCGCGGCCACGAGCAGTGCAAAGCCGCCCAGCAGCACCGACGTCGCGCGCTGCACCTCCATCGAGTACGACTCGGGCTGGAACAGGAGCGGCACGGCGATGGCCGCACGCGTGTCGGCGCGCCGGAACGCGCCGCTTCCCACCGCCGGCATCCAGCGGTCGAGCGGCAGGTATGCGACCTGGAACTCGTAGCTGCCCGCGCGCTCGGTCGCCAGCGACCGCTCGGATCCAAGCAGTGAAACCTCGACGTAGGCGTCGGCGTTCATCGCCGAGCTGATGAACCCGCCCGCCAGCAGCCCCTCGCGGCTCGATGCCACCAGGTCGCCGTCGGCGTAGACGTTCACGTCCGCGCCCACCTGCTCGGCGATCTCCGCGAGCAGATCGGAGTCGATGGCGCGCGCGTAGTACACGCGGT
>DASVAK010000222.1:0-10319 GCA_036376395.1 Candidatus Krumholzibacteriia bacterium | reverse complement strand
TTGAAGGGATTGGGCGAATTCTGGAAGAGCTCGGCGCGCGGCGCGGCCATCGGTCCCGCGCCGGTCAACTGGTCCGCAAAGCGGGCGATGAAGACCTGCTCGAGGCCCGCGTTCGGAAGCGGACCGCCGCCGAAATCGGTGGTCGACGACATGGTACCGCCGATGAAGAGCTGGCCGTCGGTTTCACCGGCGTAGCCGCGCGTGTCTCCGTTCGGTCCCGTGTACTTCGTGCTCCAGCGGTGGTTGCCGTTGGCCTGGAAGAAGCGCGCGATGAGCAGGTCGTCGTGGCTCGCCTGGCCCGAGAACATCGCGCCGCCGAAGGTGAACGGGTCGGTGCCCTGCGTCCACGCGCTCAGCACGACGTCGCCATTCGACGCGAAGGAAACGCTCGTGCCCGCCTCGCGGTCGCCGGCGCCGAAGATCTTGCTCCACACGTGGCTGCCGTTCGCGTTGAGCACGGCCAGGAAGATGTCGGGCCCGGTGATCTCGGGGCGCGGGCCGCCGCCAAAGTCGAGGTCGCCCCAGGCTTCCCCGGTGAGGGCGATCCGTCCGCTCTCGCCGATGGCGAGGTCTCGCGCGAGATGGTCGCCGGTGAGGCCGAAGCGCTTGTTCCATTGCCACGCGCCGGTTTCGCTGAACTTCACCAGGTACAGGTCGAAGGTGGCGACGGGGCTGAGCGCACCACCGCCGAAGTTCACCGCCCCGCCGAACGACCCGAAGAGTACGGGCTGCCCGCTGGCGTCCACCGCGATCCCGCCGATATCCCCGAACGTGCCGCCGGCAGTGAAGCTCTTGCTCCAGAGGTGGTTGCCGGCCGCGTCGAACTCGGCCAGGAAGATGTCGTCGGCCGCCTGCCCCACCAGCGTCGATCCGCCCAGGTTGATGTTTCCGTTGAATCGCCCCGCCACATGGATGTGCTTGGTCGCATCCGTGGCCACCACCTCGCAATACGCGATCGAATCGGTCGCCACGAACGTCTTGATCCACTGCTGGACGCCGGTGGGCGTGTAGCGCGCGATGAACGCGTTGCGCACGTTGGGCTCGGGGCCCACCGATCCCACCACGATGGTGTTTCCCACATTGTCGGAGCACGCCGACCAGCCCGTGTCCACGCTGGTGAAGCCGATGCGGCTGCTCCACATGGGCGTCCCGTTGGGCGCGAACTTGGCGACGATCACGTCGCGGCGCCCGAGGCTGGTGAACGGCGTGGTGATGTTGATCGAACCGTAGAACGACCCGCACAGCACGACGTTGCCGAACGGGTCCGCAACGCACGCGTTGATGTACTGGTCATCGGCGTCCCCGTAGCTGTGGCTCCACAGGTGCACGGGCGTGGCGCGGACGATGGTCGATGCAAGGCTCAACGTGACGAGCAGAAATGCAACGCGCAGCAGGCGCATGGGCGGCCCTCCATGTGACGTGCGGAGCTGGCTGTCGGCGACGGGACCCCGAGGGTACGCCAACGGGCGGCATGTTGTACAGCAGATGAAGAAAGGGCCGGCGCATGGGCCGGCCCTTTCGAGGTGGGGTCAATTGACCGGAAGGAATTCCGTGGAAACCAGCTGGTTGGTTTCGAGATTGAAGATGTACTTCCCGATTTCGTACTGCGTGCCCGTGACGCAGAACGCGTAATACCGGTCTCCCGCTTCATCGTAGAAACCCGGATCGAGCACGTAGTTCGGATCCACGAACGGGTTCCCATCCTTGTCGACAAAGCTGTACTGCTCGACCAGCACCCACATCACGAAGCAGGTGCGCTTGCCGGCCTCGCCCTGCAGCGTCTTCGAGATACTGCGCTCCTCCTGCTCCATCACCGTGAAGGACGAGCCAAAGGTTCGCGTGATGGACCCTTCGACTTCCGCCTTGATGCCCTTGTACTCCGCTCCGACCGTGGCGCCGAGCGAATACGCGAACGACTCCGTCTCGGTGCGCGAGCACCCGGTCGTGTACGTGGACGACAGCGCGATGGATTCGTTGCCGGTCGTGCGCTCGACCATGGCACCGGTGCCCCAGGGCACCGACATCCAGAAGCGGTCGCGCTTGATGTACGGCGCCTTCTCGATGGCCGGGCCCGTCCCCTGGTAACGCGCGGTGATCCATACCTTGTTGATGCAGCCGATGACCGGAAGGCTTTCGCGGCAGATCTCCACCTCCGCGGCGTCCCATTCGATCATGTTCGGCATCGGGTCCTTGACGTCGTCTTTGAGAAACACGAACCGCGGCGTGTCCGACGGCCAGTCGTCGATGCTGAGAGTCCAGTTGTCGGGACAGTAGTTGGTCAACAGGCCGCACGCATCGAAGCAGCCGTGGTAGTCGGGAATGTCGCCGTTGCTCCACGCCGTTCCGGACCACAGGTTCTGCCATTCACCGTAGCAGTCGACCCAGCCACCCGAAGCGGATTCGAAACGGCCTCGTCCCTGGATGACCCACGAGCAGTTCGCGGCATCGACCAGCGGCGCGAAGTCCGACGCCTTGCGAATCACGCTGAGCGTCTCGGACCGCGTCGGCGGATCGGTGTCGGGATCCAGCATGTTGGGAACCGGCGGAATGCCCGTGTTCTGCGGCGGTGGATTGTCGTTGGGTGTCGTCGGGTTGTCGTCACCGCAGCTCGACGCGAGCACCATCGCTCCCACGGCGGCGCACAGGAGAATGCGCCGCACGATTGCGCGCACGTGAACGTCCATGGTTGTACCTCTATTCTGGCGAGTTTGCGTGCGGCCAACTTGCTGAATGCGCCGGGCGGCGAGGTGCGGAATGTGCTGGAGAACCCGGCTGCCCGGGCGAGGTGATTATAGCGCTGTCGAACGCAGCACGGCGAGACAATCAAGAAGGCGCGCGAGGAATTCACGGGCGCGCGCGACAATATAATAAAATCAGCAGGACATTTTTTTCCGCGGCGCGCGACGCTAGCCGACGACGACGTTCACCGCGTCGCGGATCTCGCCCGAGGTGAGCGCGATCCCGATCGACTCGGCGACGTCCGTGGCGACGCGACGCTGCGCGTCCACCGTCTGCCCGCCCAGGTGGGGCGTCAGGACGACGCGAGGATGGCGGTAGAGGCGGTGTTCGGGGCCGGGCGGCTCTTTTTCGAACACGTCGAGCGCCGCGCCCGACACCTTGCCGCCGTCGAGCGCATCGGCGAGCGCGTTCTCCTCGATGATCCCGCCGCGGGCCACGTTGACGAGAAACACGCCCGTCTTCATGGCGGCGATCTCGGTGGCCCCGATCATTCCCTGCGTGGCGGTATCGAGCGGCACGTGGACGGTAATCCAGTCGGACTCCAGGATGAGCTCCTCGTAGTTGACCATGCGGGTGCCGGCCACCCACGCGTCGGCCGGATTGACGAGGGGGTCGTAAGCGATCACGTCCATGCCGAACGCGACGGCGCGCGTTGCCACTTCGCGCCCCACGCGCCCCAGCCCGATGATGCCCAGCACCTTGCCCGAGAGCTCGACGCCCCGGAACGTGTCGCGCTCCCACTTGCCCGACGTCACCGTGCGGTGGGCGCGCGGAATCTCGCGCGCGAGCGCGAGCATCATGGCGAGCGTGTGCTCGGCGGTGGAGATGGTGTTGCTGCGCGGTGAATTCAATACCACGATGCCGCGCTTGGTGGCCGCCTCGATGTCGATGTTGTCGACGCCCACGCCGGCGCGACCGATGAACTTCAGGCGCTTCGCGTGGTCGAGCACCGGGTCGGTGATCTTGGTGGGGCTGCGCACGATGACGGCCTCGAAGTCCGGGATGATCTGGATCAGCTCGGAGTTGCTGGGCGTGCCGATGCTGAGCGTCTCGATGTCGCCGAAGGCCTCGAGCACGCGCGCGGCCTCGGGATTGATGGCGTCGGTCAGGAGGACGCGCTTGCTCACGATTTCACTCCCGGGGCGGTGGCGGCTTCGGCGTAGACCGCGCGCAGCGCTTCGATGCCCGCGCCGAAGGTCTTCGCCAAGCCCAGGTCGTTGAGCGTCGCCTCGAAAGCGGACACGACGGTATACATGTCCTCTTCGAAGTATGATCCGAGGTGTCCGATGCGCACGATCCTGCCTTTGAGGTTCCCCTGCCCACCTGCAATCTTAACACCGTAGCGCGACTCCATGTGCTTGGTGATTTTCCCGGACGAATCTCCGGGTGTCCACACCGCGGTGGTGGCGTTGGACGGCACCGCCGCGACCAGCTTGAGCCCCGTCGCCTGGACGGCGCTGCGAACGGCGCGCGCATTCAAATCGTGGCGCGCGACGATGTGCTCGAGGCCTTCCTCGCGCATCATGTCGAGCGCGCAGCGCAATGCAAGCACAAGCGTGATGGCGGGGGTATAGGGAGTGTCCCCCTTTTCCGCCTGCTTCACCGCTTTCAGTAGGTCGAAGTAGTAAACCCCATGACGCGGCTCCGTCATTCGCTTGAGAGCGCGCTCGGAAAGCGCGACGTACGCGAGCCCGGGCGGGATCATTACCCCTTTTTGCGACCCGCCCACCACGGCATCGAGGCCCCACTCGTCGGTGCGCACGTCGTGGCAGCCGGCGCTGGTGATGGCATCCACGACGATGAGCGCCCTGTGCGCATGGGCGATCTTCGCCATTTCCTTCACATCGAGGAGCACACCCGTTGAGGTCTCCGAGTGGGTAGCGAAGAGCACGGTGGCGCCCGGGTTCTTAGCGAACGCCTGCTCGATCTGCTGCGGCGTCACGATCTCGCCCGGCTCGCACGTGACACTCACGACGCGCATGCCGTACGCCGCGGCGATCTCGCGCCAGCGCTCGCTGAACTTGCCCACTTCGGTCACGATCACGGTGTCGCCCGGTTTGGTGAGATTGACGACCGCCGCCTCCATCCCGCCCGACCCCGACGACGCCAGGATGGCGACCGGGTTCTTGGTGCGCAGGATGTACTGCAGGCCATGGATCGAGGCCAGGTGCGCCTGGCGGAACTCCTCGGTGCGGTGGTGGATCAGGGGCCGGGCCTGGGTCTCCAGGACCTCGGCCGGGACGGCCGTCGGCCCGGGGGTGAACAACTTCGGGGTTCTCATATGTCTCCTTGATGAAACGCACTGGCGGCGGCAGGAACGCCACGCCGCCCGGGGATTATAGCGAAAGCGCGGACTCGATCCAGCCCCACAGCTCCTTCTTGCCCTGCCCGGTCACGGCGGAAAACGGCACCACGCCGGTGTCGCGGCGCACGTCGACGCCGCGCAGCGCCCGCGCGATGCTCGCGTCGAGCTTGTTCTTGCTCACCTTGTCGGCCTTGGTGAAGACCAGGCACAGGGGGCGGCGCGAGCGCCGCAGCCGGTCGATGGACTCGAGGTCGAGGTCGGTGGGGTCGTGGCGCGCGTCGATCAGCTGCACCATGGCGCTGCGCCGGTCGTCGGCTTCGATGTACTGCTCGAAGAGCTTCTGGAAGCGGGCGCGCTCGGTCCGGGGCGCTTTCGCGTAACCGTAGCCGGGCATGTCCACGAGGAAGAAGGTGCCGTTTATCTTGAAGTAATTGGCGCACCGGGTCTTCCCCGGCGTTTTCGACACGCGCGCCTCGCTGCGACGGCCCAGGAGTGCGTTGATGAGCGACGATTTGCCCACGTTGGAGCGGCCGAAGAGCGCGACCTCGGGGCGGTCGTCCTCTGGAAGCCCGGCCGGGTACCCGAACGAGCCGAAAAATTCAACGGAACGGACCTGCATATCCTGCTTTGCGGTTGGCGTTGGCCGCCCATTATAATGCGGCGCGCGGCGATTCGTCGCTACAAACGTTCCCATGGATTCGCACCTCACTTTTGACGCGCTCTGCGCCGCGGGGCTGCCCGCGGGCGAGGCCACGTCGTTCCTCGACCTGTTCTCCGCCGCCGTGAAGGGCGTGCCGCCCGCGCAGGCGTGGCGCCGCGTCACCCGCGACGTGCTCACCCCCGCGCACCCGCACGACGTGCACCGCGCGTGCTGGGACGCGGTGTTCCGCGACTGGGACGAGGCGCAGGGGCCGCGACCGGCGTGGATGCCGACCGAAGACGAGGCCGCGGCGACCAACCTGGCGCGCGCGTGCAAGCGGCTGTGGCAGCCGACCTACGCGCACTTCTTCCGCTGGTCGGTCGAGCACCGCGAGGATTTCTGGCGCGACACGGTGGCCATGCTGGAGATCAAGTTTCGCGCGGAACCCGAGCGTGTGCTCGACGCGGCGCGCGGGGTCGAGAGCGCGCGCTGGTTCGTGGGCGCGCGTATGAACATCGCCGAGAGCTGCTTTCTTGCGGCCGATGACGACACGGCGATCGTGTACCAGCGCGAGGGCGGCAAGATCGAATCGCTGTCCTACGGCGGGTTGAATGCCCTGGCGAACCGGTTTGCGAATTCGTTGTTAGGCCTGGGTGTCAAACCCGGCGACGCCGTGGCGATCGCCATGCCAATGACAGTCGAGGCCGTCGCGGCCTACCTGGGTATTGTCAAAGCCGGCGCGGTGGTGGTGTCGATCGCCGACAGCTTTGCCCCGGATGAAATTCGCACGCGGCTTCGCATCGCGCGCGCCGAGGTGGCCGTGACGCAGGACGTGATCGTCCGCGGCGGGAAGACGCTCCCGATGTACGCGAAGCTGGTCGAGGCGGGGGCCAAGTCGTGCATCGTGTGCGCGAACGGGCCGTCGCTGGCGGTCAAGCTGCGCTCGGCCGACCGCGACTGGGCGAAGTTCCTGGTGCGCATGTCGAGCTTCAACGCGCGCGCGGCGGGCCCGGACGAGACGATTAATGTTTTATTCTCGTCGGGCACCACGGGCGATCCCAAGGCGATTCCGTGGACACACCTGACACCGATCAAGTGCGCGATGGACGGCCACTACCACCAGGACATCCGCCCCGGCGACGTGGTGGCGTGGCCGACGAACCTGGGCTGGATGATGGGGCCGTGGCTGATCTACGCGTGCCTCATCAACCGCGCCACCATCGGGCTCTACTACGGCGCGCCCAACACGCCCGAGTTCTGCCGCTTCGTGCAGGCCGCGAATGTGCGCGTGCTGGGCGTGGTGCCGAGCCTGGTGAAGGCGTGGCGCGCGCACCGCATGACGGACCGCGTCGACTGGTCGGGGCTGCGCGCGTTCTCGTCGACGGGCGAGGCGTCCAACGCGGACGACTACCTGTGGCTGATGGCGCGCGCGGGCTACAAGCCGGTGGTGGAGTACTGCGGCGGCACCGAGATCGGCGGCGGCTACATCACGCAGTCGCTCATGCAGGCGGCATCGCCGGCCACGTTCTCCACGCCGACGCTCGGGCTGGACGTGGTTATCTTGAACGAAGACGGCCAGGCCGCTCGCGCGGGTGAGCTGTTCTTGATTCCACCGTCGGTGGGACTCTCGCAGACGCTCCTGAACCGCGACCACCATGATGTCTATTACGAAAACACGCCGCGCGGCGTGAAGCTCGAGCTGCTGCGCCGCCACGGCGACGCGTTCGAGGCGCTGCCGGGCGGTTACTACCGCGCGCACGGACGCGCCGACGACACCATGAACCTGGGCGGCATCAAGGTGAGCTCGGCCGAGATCGAGCGCGTGGTGCTCGGCGTGCCGGGTGTCTCCGACGTGGCCGCCATCGCGGTGGATCCGCCCGGCGGCGGCCCGTCGCTGCTGGTGCTCTACGTGGTGGCGACCCCGGGCGCGGCGCCGAAAGCGGCGTCAATCAAAGACGACGCACAGCAGGCCATCGCCGCGCACCTGAATCCCCTCTTCCGCGTGCACGACGTGCGCGTCACCGACGTGCTCCCGCGCACGGCGTCCAACAAGGTCATGCGCCGCGTGCTGCGATCGCAGTACAGCCAGTAGCGATCGCCCGATCAGTGCGGCACGACTCCAACCGGAGCCTTCGTCTCGACCGCCGGCCCGGATCTTCCCATCAGCCGCTCTGCCTCGAGGCGGTTGTGGTAGGCACACAGCAGCCGGAGATTGTCGACGGTACTCTTCCCTCCTCGAGCGACTGGGACAATGTGATCGAGCTGAAGCATGTGCTTTGAATCGCACCGCCTGCCGCCAGCACTCACGAACGTACACCGGCCCTTGTCTCTCGTGAACACCTGGTCGCGCACGTGCACTGGAATCTGCCGGGGATTGTCAGACGGCGCCACTTCCGGCTGTTTGCCGCGCGCATTGCGCCGTCGTTGCCTTTCAATCGGATCCTCGCGCTGCAGTACGTACTCGGCCATCCAATCAAAGAGCTGCTCCATGGTCGCACCGGCAGGCAGTCGATGAGCCGCGAGCGATCGAATGCGATCAAGCTTCTCCATCAGTTCCTCATGGGCTGTGAATTCGACTCGAGCCCGACGTTCGAGTTGAAGCTCCTGCGGTTTGTCCGCGCTCACGGGCACCGTCGCTTCTTCGACACTGGCTGATTTTTTACCGTCAGCGCTGAAGGTGGATTTCACCCAATTCTCCCCCGGCACGACGATCGGGCTAACACGGTCCGCCGGAACAACGCTCAAGGGATTGAGCGCAGCGATGAAGCGTTCCACCTCGCGCGTCGACTTGTTCTTGATTGCCTCGATGACCGTGTCTGCATTCTCCGGGTTGATGTGCTTCGCGATCATCGACACGGTTGTCGGATTTACCTCCCCGGATTCCAATAACGGAATGAGCTGTCGAAACCGCGCGATGCATCGCTCTGTGCGGATCTTTCGCACGGCATCCGGCTCTGACAGCCGTTGATGCTTCGTGCAGTAGTCGAACATCGAGCTATAGCCAAGCTGGAGGAACAGCTTGCGCAGCTCGACCGCGTGCAGATGATCGAGCATCCTCAGCGTGAGCTTGCGATCCTCAATCACGATTCTGTCGGTGTTGGCCAGGACCTGTTGGTCGGAAATAGAAGTGAGACCATCGAACATCGCACAACCTCCGTTGAATTGTATGTACAACCCAGCGCGGGAGGAGTGCGCTGTACTTTCAATATAGCAATGTCTGCGAACGCGGCAACAAAGAAATAGACAATTGTCTGGCTGTTTTAAGAAAGGCGCTGCGCGCCCGATCACCGCCCGTCGTACGCGCGTTCCAGCTCGGCGACGTCGAGCTTCTTCATCGTCATCATCGCCGTCATCACGCGATCGACCTTCTTCACGTCGCGGTCGCTCAGCATCTCGATCATCGCCTTCGGCATCACCTGCCAGAACAGGCCGTACTTGTCCTTGAGCCATCCGCACTCGACCTTCTCGCCACCCTCAGAGAGCTTCTCCCAGTAGTAGTCGATCTCCTCCTGGTTCTTGCACTCGAGGGCGACCGAGATCGCCTCGTTGAACTTGAACGCCGGCCCGCCGTTGAGCGCGACGAAATCGTGGCCGTCGAGCTCGAACGCGACCGTCATGACGCTTCCCTTCGGGCCCGGACCGACGTCGGTGTAGTGCGTGATGGTCTTGATCTTCGCATTCTTGAAGATCGAGGTGTAGTAACGCGCGGCCTCTTCGGCCTGGGTGTCATACCAGAGAAAGGTTGTGATTTTCGGCACGTTGAAACCTCCTGATCATGGATTATAGCGCGCAAGTGCCGCGATGACCGTGACGGCGACCACACTTCGTCAGCGCGTCTTTCCCATCGCGAACGGCAGCACCGCGACCGTCTTCGAGTCCTTCGTGTCCCCCATCTTGATGGTGACCTTGTACTTCCCCGCCGGCACGAACTGCTCCGGCCCGGGCTCCTCGTTGGGGCTGGGATTGAAGCGATGCTTCTCGTCGGCGCGAAGGTCCCAGACCACGCGGTTGAATCCCGGCCGCGATGGCCCCTCGAGCTCGCGCAGCACGAAGCCGGTCGAATCCGCCACCGTCACGCTGACCGGATCGGAGGCCGCGTCGCGCACCCAGTAGTTGATGTACGCGCCCATGGGCGGATTCTTCGCCCGGAAGATCCCCTGCGCGTTGCCGTAGTCGCGGCCCGGGCGAAGGCGCGGCCGAGCTGGCAGCATATCGAACAGCGCGATCGGTTTCGCGCGCAACTCCGGCGTCGCCTGGCCGAACATCGAGATGTCATCCAGGATCCAGATGCTGCGCCCGTGCGTTCCCACCACCAGGTCGCGCTCGCGCGGATGAATCTTGATGTCGTGCACCGGCGCCGGCGGCAGCGTGGTTCCGTTGAGCTTCAACCAGTGTGCGCCGCGATCGAAGCTCACGTAGGCGAAGAACTGCGTGCCGCAGTAGAGCACGTCGCCGTTGGAGAGATCCTCGATCACGAGCTGCACCGCTTCGTCTTTGGGCAGATCACCCGCGATGCTCTGCCAGCTCTTCCCCAGGTTGGTCGTCACGAGCGCGATGGGCGCCATCACGTCGCTGCGGTGGCCGTCGATCGCCACGTACGCCGTGCCCGCATCGTGCGGCGACGTGCTGATGTAC
>DASVAK010000164.1:0-2585 GCA_036376395.1 Candidatus Krumholzibacteriia bacterium | reverse complement strand
CACGATGTTCCTGAACACGAGACCCACCCCGCCGCGCACGCAGGCGATGGGGGCGTCGTGGTAGTCGGGCCAGGAGATGCCGCTGCCGACCCAGATCTCGGTGCCCGGATTGCCCGCCCGTGCGGCGGAGGGCGGGAAGAGTGAAGCGATCATGAGTGCGGCGAGGAGCAAGAGGGCGCGGTGCGTGTGTTTCATGCGCCGCAGTATAGCCCGCCTCCCGCACCGGGGTCCACCTGCACCGGGACCGTAACTGGCGAGAGTTCATGCAGGTAGCCGGGAATGCGCTTGCCTGTGCCGGGAAGCGGAGTGTACTTTTGACGCGTTCGTTTCACCTCTCACCAGCGCGGTCACCGTGAGCAACAAGCCCTATCTCCCCACTCGCCAGGTCATGGTCGGCTCCGTGCCGGTCGGGGGCGGCGCCCCCATCTCCATCCAGTCGATGGCCACCACGCCGACCACGGACGTCCAGAGGACCGTCGACGAGATCAAGCGCATGGAGGAGGCGGGGGTCGACATCGCGCGCGTGAGCGTCCCCGACATCGAGAGCGTCCGGGCGACGGAGAAGATCGTCCGCCAGATCAGCGTGCCGCTGGTGGCGGACATCCACTTCAACTACCGCATGGCGGTCGAGGTCGCGGGCACCGGGGTGGCGAAGCTGCGCATCAATCCGGGCAACATCGGCGGAAAGGACCGCGTCGCCGCGGTGGTGGCGAAGGCCAAGGAATACCGCCTGCCCATTCGCATCGGGGTGAACGGCGGCTCGCTCGAAAAAGACCTGCTCATGAAGTACGGCTTTCCCACGCCCGAAGCGATGGTCGAGAGCGCGTTCCGACACATCCGCGTGCTCGAGGAGCACGACTTCCACGACATCATCGTCTCGCTCAAGGCATCGCACGTGCCGCTCGCGCTGGCGGCGTATCGCCTGTTTGCAAAGCAGTCGGACTATCCGCGCCACGTCGGCATCACCGAGTCCGGACCCGGACTCTCCGGCGCGGTGTTCTCCTCGGTCGGCCTCGGCATCCTGTTGCACGAAGGAATCGGCGACACCATGCGCGTGTCGCTCGCGGCGGACGTCGTGGACGAAGTGAAAGTCGCGCAGAAGATCCTGCAGGCGCTCCACCTCCGCTCCAACACGCCGCGCATCATCGCGTGCCCGACGTGCGCGCGCAATCGCATCGACCTGTTCGCCATCGCGGCCGAGGTCGAGAAGCGCACCGCGCACCTGCGCGTGCCCATCAACATCGCGGTCATGGGCTGCGCAGTGAACGGCCCGGGTGAAGCAGCCGGCGCCGAGATCGGCATCGCCGCCGGCGATGGCGAAGGCCTCATCTACATCAACGGCAAGATTGCCCGCAAGGTGAAGGAAGACCAGATGGTCGCCGAGTTGATGAAGGAGATCGAGGCGCGCTGGGGCTCGGGCAAGGGCGACGTGAACAACGCCGCCACCGTCGGCCGGTGGACCGAGGGCCAGGAGAGCTGACGCGTCAGCGCATGATGAGGAGCTTCTGGCTGAGCGTCTGACCGCCCACCTCGAGCTTTGCGAAGTACACACCGCTCGGCAGGCGCCGTCCCGCATCGTCGGTCCCGTCCCAACTCACCACGGTATCGCCCTCGTCGCGAACCCCCGACACCAGCGATCTCACGCGCCGTCCCGCCGCGTCGAACACGGCGAGGCTCACGTTCGCGCGCTCGCGCAGGTAGGCCGAGATCGTGGTGGTGCCGCGGAATGGATTGGGATAACTCTGCCAGAACGTGGTCGGGAGATTCGGCGCGGTGGTTTCGAGCGCCGGCGACGCGTACGACGCGCCGTACACGCCGTGGATCATGATCGTGTACGCGTAGCGCGCGCCCGGGGTCGCCGACTTGTCGACGTATTCGCGCGCGTTTCCCGGCAGCGTGGCGACGACGGACGCCTCTCCCCCGGCCGCCGGAGCGCGCAGCACGTCGATGCTCTGCAGGGCCTGGTCGCCGGCAATACCCCAGCGCACGCGCACGTCGGCGCCGTACGGTCCCACCGCGACGCCGGCCAGCCACACCGGGGCCATCACGTCGGTGGGCAGGTACCACGGCTCGCGATGCTCCTTGCCGTCGACGCCGGTGGCCGGGTTGTGGTCGAGGTCGAACCAGCGGCCGTCGTACGCCTCGACTGCGCGCGCCACGTTCGAGAAGTCGCCCGGCGTCACGACGAGCGCGACGGTGAACGCGATGGTCTGGCCGGGCGCGACGGCCGGAAACGGTCCCACCGCCATGACTGCGCGCAGGTCGCCCGGCCCCGCCGGCGACTCGATCTCTCCCGATGACAGGAGCGCATAGCGTTCGAAATCGTTGGTCGGATCGCCGCCGTCCTCGTAGGCCCCGGTCCCGCTCGTGACCACCCAGGTCCGCAGCGCCACGCTGTCCGGCGCGCTCACGCCCGTGGGGTCGACGGTGTGGTCGAGGAGCACGAAGCCGCAGTGGCCGGTCGCTGCTCCTCCGTCACCGTCGGCATCTTTCCAGTAGGGAAACGTGACCGTCCGCGTTCCATGCGCCCCGAGATTCACCGCGACCCGTTCCAGCCCGGTGGCATCATCTCCCCAGTAGTTGGG
>DASVAK010000162.1:0-4421 GCA_036376395.1 Candidatus Krumholzibacteriia bacterium | reverse complement strand
CGAACACTTCGCACCCTGCAACGCGGCGTGCCCGGCGGGCAACGACGTGGTGAAATTCGTGCAGACGCTGATGAACGAGGGCGAGGAAGCGGCGGCGCGCGTGCTGGGCGAGACCCAGCCGCTGGCATCGGTGTGCGGGCGTGTCTGCCCCGCGCCGTGCATGATCGGTTGCAGCCGGAACAACTACGACGGCGCCGTCAACATCCGCGCGCTCGAGCGCTGGATCGGCGACCGCGCGCCGCTCGTGCAAAAGAAAGAGCTCTCCCCCGACGCACAGCGCCGCGTCGCCATCATCGGCAGCGGTCCGGCCGGGCTCGCGGCGGCGTACGAGCTCGCGCGTGCCGGCCATCGCGTGACCATCTACGAGGGCGAACCGGAGCTCGGCGGCGTGCTGCGCACCGGCATCCCAACCTACCGCCTGCCGCGCGAGGTGCTCGACCGCGAGATCGGCGCGATCATCGCGCTCGGCGTCGAGACGCGCACCGGTGAGTTCGTCGACAGCAATCGCATTCGCGCGCTCGCGAAGGAACATGACGCCGTCATCGTGGCGGCCGGGTTCGGCCTGGCGACCAGGCTCGACGTGCCCGGCATCGCGCTCGACGGCGTCGAGGATGGAACGCGGTTCCTGCACCGCGTCAACATGGAAGGCGGCGAGGCCGTGGGCGGCCACGTCATCGTGCTCGGCGGTGGCAACACGGCGATGGACTGCGCGCGCAGCGCGCTGCGATCCGGAGCGTCACGCGTTTCGGTCGTGTACCGGCGCACGCGCGCCGAGATGCCCGCCATTCTCGAGGAGATTTCGGAGAGCGAACATGAGGGAGTCGAATTTCATTTCCAGCGCGCGCCCATGGCCATGCAGGGCAACGGCCGGGTGCGCGAGCTGGTCACGGCCGAGGTGGAAATGGGCCCACCCGACGCGAGCGGGAGACGACGCCCCGTCGTCACCGACCGCACCTCCATCCTGGCGTGCGACCACGTACTGCTGGCACTCGGCCAGTCCGCCGACAGGTCCCTCCTGCCTGCCGGTGCGACCATCGAGGACGGCCGGGTGCACATCGGCGGCCAACCGACCAACATCTTCGCGAGCGGAGATTTCGCCACCGGTGAAGGCACCGTGTCGCACGCCATCGGCGACGGGCGGCGCGCCGCGCAGCGCGCACTCGCGAGTCTCGGCGAGCACGTCAACGTATTCAAACGGCCGGACAAGGTGCAGGTCGTTCCGCTTTCGAGCGTGCGCCTCGGCTATTTCACACCCAGCGCGCCGGCCGTCGAACGGCACGAGCCGGTGCGCACGCGTATCCACACCTTCGCGGAGACCAACCTGGGCATTCCCGATCCCCGGGAAGCCGAACGCTGCTTCTCGTGCGGCCACTGCACGAGCTGTGACACGTGCCTGGTGTACTGCCCCGAGGGCGTGATCGAGCGCGTGGCCTCCGCGGACGGCGGCAATTACCTGGTGAACCTCGAATACTGCAAGGGCTGCGGCATCTGCGTCGCGGAATGCCCGCGCGGTGCGATGGAGATGCATCCGCAATGAGCACGCACCTGATCAGCGCCAACCACGCATCGGCCGAGGCCACCATCCTCGCCGCGCGGGCCAACCGCAACGCGCGCGGGTTCTGCAGCGGCGTATATCCCATCACGCCGCAGACCGAGTGCATCGAGCGGCTGTGCAGCGTCGACATCGAAAAGGGACACGTGGTGCGCGTCGAGAGCGAGCACAGCGCGATGGGCGTGTGCATTGGCGGATCGCTCTCGGGCGCGCGCGCCTTCACGGCGTCCTCGTCGAACGGGCTCGCGTACATGGCGGAGAACGTGTTCGCCGCCGGGTTCTTCCGGCTCCCGATCGTGATGATGGCGGTCAACCGCACGCTGGGTCCCCCGTGGAACATCTGGGTCGACCACGGCGACACGCTCATGCTGCGCGATGCGGGCTGGATCCAGTTCTACTGCGAGGACAACCAGGAAGTGTTCGACACGACGCTGCTCGCGTACCGCCTGGCCGAGGATGCTCGCGTGTTCCTCCCCGTCATGGTATGCCAGGACGCATTCGTGCTCTCGCACACCATGATGATGACGGACGTGCCCGACCAGGAGACGGTCGATCGGTTCCTTCCGTCGCTGGAGCTCCCCTTCCGCCTGACCGACAAACCGCGCGTGGTGGGCGAGCTCGACTATCCGCACCAGACCGAGATGCACCGGCAGCAGCACATCGATGCGATGAACCAGGTGGTGCCCGTCTACGCGCAGGTGCAGGATGAATTCGAAAAGGCGTTCGGGCGTCGCCCCGCCGATGCGGTGGTTCCGTATCGCATGGAGGACGCCGACATCGCCATCCTGAGCATGGGCACGACCGGCAGCACGGTGCGCGTCGCGGTGGATGCCGCGCGGCGCCGCGGCATTCGTGCCGGCGCGCTGCGCGTGCGCATGTTCCGCCCGCTGCCCGCGGACGCGATCCGCGAGGCCCTGGCCGCGTGCGCGCGCGTGGCCGTCATCGACCGCAATCTCTCGCCCGGCATCGGCGGCATCCTGTGGTCCGAGATGCGCGCGCTGGCCGCTCCCGGCGCGGTGGTGCAGAACTACCTGGTGGGACTCGGCGGCGGCGACATTCGTCCGGCCCACGTCGATCGCATCATCGCCGACATCTCGGCGCGCAACCGCGCCGCGGAGCCGGTGTTCATGGAGGCGGGTGAGTGATGAAGACCGAACCCGTGCTGGGAGGAATCGCACGCACACCGCTCGACCGCGACGAGCCGTTGCTGCGCGCCGGCAACACCAACTGCGGCGGATGCGGCATGTCGATCGCGCTCAACATGATCAGCCGGGCGATCGCCGATCACCCGGTGCAGATCGTGATCCCGGCCTGCTGCGGCATCGTCACCGCGGGCCAGTTCCCCTTCAGCGCCTACGGCGCCCCGGTGGTGGCGTCGACGTTCGCGGGCGCGGCGGCGGTGGCCACGGGACTCGCGCGCGTCGCCGAAGCGAACGGCGAGAAGACGCGCGTCATGTGCTTCGCCGGTGACGGCGGCACCTACGACATCGGCATGGCCACCGTGAGCGCGGTGGCGGAGCGCAACGAAGACGTTCTCTACGTCTGCTACGACAATGAAATCTACGGTAACACCGGCGGGCAACGCTCGTCGGCGACGCCGGTCGGGGCTTCTACGTCCACCACGCCGGCCGGCAAAAATCACGCGAAGAAGGACATCCTGTCCATCATGGCTTCGCACCGGATTCCCTACGCGGCATCCGTCTCGCTTGCGCACGTCGACGACATGATGCGCAAGTTCCGCCTCGCGCTGGAAACGCGGGGCTTCCGGTTCCTCCACATTCTCTCGCCGTGCCCGACTGGGTGGAAGTCGGAGCCGGCCGAGGGCATCCAGCTCATCCGGTATGCCGTCGACTCGGGGCTCTTCCCCGTGCTCGAGATCGTGAACGGCACCGAATACACGATCAACGTGGCGCCCACGTTCTCGGTGGAAGCGCTGCGCTCGTTCATCGAGGGCCAGGGGCGCTTCACCAGGTCGGGGATCCAGCCCGAGCGGATCGCGGAGGACATCCAGAAGAACTGGGAATACCTCCAGCGCCAGGTCGTCACCTAGACAACACAGTCGATCGTGGTAGAGGAAACAACCGGCATCGGACCGACGGTCCGGTGCCGGTTTTGTCTTCCCGTGCCGGCAAGGGCCAGCCCGTGGCATTCGCAAACAACGGATTGAACATCTTCTATTTTGGCGCCCGGTTGAATTCCGGACACATGGAACCAATTCACCCAGCAACGGCCCGGCGCCGCGACGCTGCGTCACTATCTCGCGCCCGCCGCTTCTTCTTTTCTTGACGGCATATTTATGTTGAGTGCCTGGCCGGTCGGATCGATATTCCGGGCGCGGATCATCGTAGGTCCGAAATCGCCTCGCATCAGGGACTCATCGCTGCAGAATACAGACTTCCTCCGAGCATCACACTGTAGCGACTTGGGTACCATGGTGGCCTGTGGCTTGCAATTTGTGCCCGGGCGGTGAGGAGTGTGTAATGAGGGATACAGAAAAAGGCCGCGAGGGAGTGGTCACGATGAAGGCTGAATTGTTGACTCCCCAGACCCAGCTGACGGAGTCGGGAGAAGCGCTGTTCGTGTGCACGCACAACGGCGACGAAGTGTTCCTGGCGGGTGACTTCAACGAATGGAACCCGCGCTCGCATCGCATGTTCAAACGCGAGGGCTACTTCAAGCGGAAGATCAAGCTCGCGCCGGGAGCGCACGAATACAAGTTCGTCGTCGACGGCGAGTGGGTAACCGATCCGTTCGCCAACGAACAGCGGCCCAACGAGTTCGGCAGCCTGAACAGCGTCATCCACATCTGACTGCACCGGGCGCCGAACCGGGCGCCGCGGATCGAGTCGATGAGGAGCGACTTGCGGGC
>DASVAK010000139.1:0-6341 GCA_036376395.1 Candidatus Krumholzibacteriia bacterium | reverse complement strand
ACCGGATCGACGGTGCGCTGGGATTTCCCACCATCGATCCCCACGGCGCGCCCAGTCCCGGGCGGGATGGATCGTTCGTCCGCGCCGACGCGAGGCCGCTGGTGCATGTGAGCGAGGGCGAATCCGTGGTGGTGGTCGAGGTGGATGACCGCGACCCGGCCGTGCTGCGCTACCTGGCCGAGCGACGGATGTATCCGGGCACCGGTCTCGATGTGGTTCGCGTCGAGCCCTTCGGCGGTTCGCTCGTGGTGCGCGTTGACGAGGAAGAGTTCAACATCGGGCGCGATGCGGCGGCCGATGTGCGGGTGACGAGATAATCATGGAAGCCGGAAAGAAAATCGACGAGCCCAAGCCGCACCGTCACGCCTGGCGCCTCCCGCCCGGCACGCCGAGCCTCTCGGAAGTGCACCGCTCGATCCCGGTGCCGAAGAACCTGAGCTTCTGGCGCAAGATGCTCGCCTTCTCGGGGCCGGGCTACCTGGTGGCGGTGGGGTACATGGACCCCGGCAACTGGGCCACCGATCTCGCCGGCGGTTCCGCGTTCGGATACACGCTCCTCTCCGTCATCCTGATTTCCAACCTGATGGCGATCCTGCTCCAGTCGCTGTGCGCGAAGCTCGGCATCGTCACCGGCCGCGACCTCGCGCAGGCCTGCCGCGACCACTACTCGCGGCCTACCTCGGTGATGCTGTGGATCCTGTGTGAAGTCGCCATCTGTGCGTGCGACCTCGCCGAGGTGATCGGCTCGGCCATCGCGCTGAACCTTCTCTTTGGTATTCCGCTGATATGGGGCGTGTGCATCACCGCGCTCGACGTGCTGGCCGTGATGTATCTCCAGAACAAGGGATTCCGCTGGATCGAAGCGCTGGTGATCACGCTGATCCTCACCATCGGCGCGTGCTTCCTCGCGGAAATCATCTTCTCGCGGCCGGACCTGGGCGGCGTGTTCTCCGGATTCATGCCGCGCGCCGAGATCCTCCAGAACACCGCGATGCTCTACGTTGCCATCGGCATCCTCGGCGCCACCGTCATGCCGCACAATCTCTACCTGCACTCGTCGATCGTGCAGACGCGCAAGTACGAGCAGACCGAGGAGGGCCGCGCCGAGGCAATCCGGTTCGCCACCATCGATTCCACCACGGCGCTGATGTGCGCGTTGTTCATCAACGCGGCCATCCTCATCGTGTCTGCCGCGACCTTCCATACCACCGGGCAGCATGAAGTGGCGGAAATCCAGGACGCGTACCTGTTGCTGAGTCCCACCCTGGGCGTGCCGATCGCGAGCACGCTGTTCGCGCTCGCGCTGCTCGCCTCGGGACAGAACTCGACGCTGACGGGCACACTGGCGGGGCAGATCGTGATGGAGGGCTTCCTCAACATCCGCCTGCGGCCCTGGCTGCGGCGCCTGATCACGCGCGCCATCGCCATCGTTCCGGCCGTGATCGTCACCGCGCTCTACGGCGAGAGCGGCACCGCGAAGCTCCTGATCCTGAGCCAGGTCATCCTCAGCATGCAGCTTTCCTTCGCGGTGGTGCCCCTGATCATGTTCACGAGCGACCGCCACAAGATGGGCCGGTTCGCCAATCGGGCGTGGATCAAGGTGCTCGCGTGGGTTACCGCGGTAATCATCATCATCCTCAACGCGAAGCTGCTCGCGGACACGTTCGGGCTCACGGGCCTGGTGCTCGGCCTCTTCCGGTAGGAGAACGCAATGTACCGCAGGATCCTGGTCGCGCTCGAAAACGGTCCCGCCGACGAATCACTCGTCCCGCACGTGTCCGAGCTGGCACGCATGTGCAGCGCACAGCTCGTGCTGCTGCACGTGGCCGACGGCTGGGCGGCGCGCCACTACGACCGCCTCAAGCTGGCCGAATCCGAGGAGATGATCGCCGACCGCGAGTATCTCGAGGCGACCGCGCGGACGCTCCGCGACGCGGGCCTCGACGTGTCGGTGCTGCTCGCCGCCGGCGACCCGCCGGCGGAGATACTCCGGGCGGCCGAGGCGGAGCAGTGCGACCTGATCGCCATGACCACCCACGGACACCGCTTCATCAAGGACCTCGTGCTCGGCAGCACCATCGATCCGGTCAGACACCGTGCCCAGGTGCCGGTTCTGCTGGTGCGTGCGGGTCGCAGCCAGCCCAAATAAACGTGGACGGGACTTGCGCCGCGCTCGTATTAATAATGGAGCGAAGGCGAACAAGATGCCCAACCGACTGACACCCGAGCAATTCCAGGTGGCCAACCTGGGACCGTGCACGGTCTCGTCGCCCCTGTCACTCTCGACGCACGTGGGCGACGGACTCGCCCACTTCGTTCCCGACCAGACGCGCGTCCTCTACAAGATCGCCGGCGAGACGCAGGAGGATTTCAGCCTCGACCTCTTCCTCGAGCGCGCCGGTCCGCGCGAGCGCATCTACTTCGATCCCGCCGCCACGCGCGCCGCGGTGGTCACGTGCGGCGGACTCTCTCCGGGCGTCAACAACGTCATCCGCTCGCTCGTGCTCGAGCTGTATTTCGGCTACGGGGTCCGCGACATCGTCGGGTTCCGCTACGGATTCCGCGGCATGAACCCCACCCACGGGCTCGAGCCGGTGACGCTCAACTACGATTTCGTGCGCACCATCCAGAACGAGGGCGGCTCGGTGCTCGGCGTGTCGCGCGGCGCCGAGGACGCGTCGGTCATCGTCGACCAGCTCGTCGCGCTTCGCGTCCGGATCCTGTTCTGCATCGGCGGCGACGGCACGCTGCGCGGCGCCCATGCCATCGCCGAGGAGGTGCAGCGCCGCGGCGAACACATCGCGGTGATCTGCATCCCGAAGACGATCGACAACGACATTCCCTTCGTCTACAAGACATTCGGCTTCGACACCGCGGTGGAGGTCGTGCGCCAGGCCATCGACGGCGCGCACGTCGAGGCCACCGGCGCGCTCAACGGCGTCGGGCTGGTGCGCGTGATGGGTCGCGATTCGGGATTCATCGCGGCATACGGGTGCCTCGCGAGCGTGCAGGTGAACTTCTGCCTCGTGCCCGAAGTCCCCTTCGATCTCCACGGCGAGGGCGGCCTGCTCGACGCGCTCGTCAAGCGGCTGGAGCGGCACGGGCACGCGGTGATCGTGGTGGCGGAAGGGGCAGGGCAGCAGTTCTTCCCGGACCGTCCGCGCGAGTTCGACCCGTCGGGCAACATCGTTCCGCACGACATCGGCATCTTCCTGCGCGAGGAGATCACGCGCCACCTCAAGGACCGCGGGCTCAACTTCGCGATGAAGTACATCGACCCGAGCTACATGATCCGCAGCGTCAAAGCGAACGCGAGCGACGCCATCTTCTGCGACAACCTCGCGCGCAACGCCGTGCACGCCGGGATGGCGGGGAAGACCGATACCGTGATCGGACTGTGGCACGGCGTCTACACCCACGTTCCCATTCCGCTCACGGTGCGGGGACGCCGTCACATTCATCCCGAGAGCTACCTCTGGCGCAGCCTGGTGGCGGCCACCGGCCAGCCCCTGCAGATGCGCAGCCGCGCGCGGCTCTGACCGTTGTCCGCCGCTTGCCCGGGCGCGGCCCGCGGTGCTACGCTGTGCGCTCGATCCTGTTGCATTGCCCCGTTTCCGCAGGAGGAGTTCATGCTCCCGCCCTTCCGAACCGTCGGGACGCTGGTCGCGGGACTCGTGATCTCGCTGATGGCACCTGCGTCGTTGCTTGCGGGCGACGGCACCGTCCAGAACCAGATCTCCGTCTACACCGGTCCCAACGCGGTCGGCTACCTGCAGCCGCTCGCGAACGCGTTCGGCGCCGCGCTCAACAGTTCGTTCAGTTACTCCGCGTACATTCCAACCACGAGTTTTCATCTCTCGCTCGAAGCGCCCGTGATGGGCGTGTTCTTCGAGGATGACGAACGCTGGTTCGACGCCACCACCGAGTCGGGCTTCAGCCCCACGAAAACGGTGCCGGCGCCGACGGTGGTGGGACAGGGCGAAGCGGTGACGGTATCCGGCGACGGGGGCGCGCAGTTCGCTTTCCCCGGCGGCCTCGATCTCAATTCGTTCGGGCTGATCGTGCCGCAGCTGCGCGTATCGTCGTTCATGGGCACCGAGGGCGTGGTGCGCTGGGCAAGCTTCGACACCGGCGATGCCGACATCGGCCAGATCGACCTGTTCGGCATCGGAGGCCGGCACAGCATCTCGCAGTACATGGGTGACGCGCCTCCGCTCGACCTGGCGGTGGGTGTCCTCTGGCAGCGATTCAACGTGGGCGAGAATGACTTCGGCAACGATTTCGTCGCGTCGGACGCGCTTTCCCTGCAAGTGCAGGGGAGCCGTCGCATGCCGTTGGGCTTTCTGACGCTCGAGCCCTACGCCGGTGTGGCGTGGGAGAAACTCGACGTCGACCTCGAGTACGACGACGCCAACGGCGATCGGGTCCGCGTGGCGCTCGAGGGCGAGAACGACGTTCGCTTCACCGTCGGCGCCGGGCTCAATTTTGCCGCCGGCCAGGTGTGGGGCGACTACAGCTTCGCGAACACGAGCACCTTTTCCTTCGGGCTCGCGCTCGGCAACGTGGGACGGTGACGCGCATGAACGCCACCATGAAGCAAGCCGCCCTGATCGCCGCGTGCGGGCTCGCGCTCGTGCTGGGCGGATGTTTCGACGAGGAGGAGAAGGTGCTCGACATCGTCCTCACGGGCGAGACGTCGGCGGATTTCGATCAGAACGAAACCACGTCCTCGTGGACGGAAGCGGCCGTGATCGACGTCGCCAGCCAGATCCGCGACGTTCTCGAGGAGAATGGCTACACGCAGGACGATCTGAAGTCGGCCCACCTCACTTCGGTCAGCTACGGCGTGACCGCCTTTTTCTACCAGCCGCACGACTGGTCGATCTCCGGCTCGATTCGTGTTTCCGCGGACGGGGGTGCGTCGCAGCCGGTTCTCAGCTATGCTTCCCAATCCGTGCAGGCGGCGCTGGACAAGAAGATCTCCCCGTCGCTCCAGACGGCAGGCGTGGACGTGGTCAACGGCGCTCTCGACGATTTCGTGCAGGGAGCCAACCCGGTGCTGGGCTTCGTCATCCAGAACCTCGGGACCACGCCGACCCCGTCGGTTGATGATCCGATGGTGTTCACCTGGCGCGCGTGGCTGGCGATCCAGGTGGTCATCGACCAGGAGGTCAAGGTTTTCGACCCGTTCTGATCGTTTCTGAATTTGAATTACCAGCGCGCGCCCGGCCGCTTCATGCGCGTCGGGCGCGCATTATTTTGACCCTCGCAAATGGAAAGGTGAGTCCCATGTCGATCGAGAATCTCGAGCCGCGTCATCTCTGGCAGCACTTCGACAAGATCCGCACCATCCCGCGGCCGTCGCGCCACGAGGAAAGAATCCGCGAGCACCTGCTCGCGTGGGCGAAGGGGCGCGGATTCCCCGCGCGCGTGGACAAGGCGGGCAACATGGTGGTGTCGGTGCCGGCGAGCAAGGGCCGGGAGAAGGCGCCGGTGCTGGTGCTGCAGGCGCACATGGACATGGTGTGCGAGAAGAACGCGGATGTCTCGTTCGACTTCTCGAAGGACGCCATCCAGCTCGAGCAGAAGGGCGACTGGCTCCACGCGCGCGGCACCACGCTGGGCGCCGACAACGGTATCGGGCTGGCCTCGGCGCTTGCCATCGCGGACGATCCGGCGGTCGCGCACGGTCCGCTGGAGATCCTGATCACCATGGACGAGGAAACCGGGCTCAACGGCGCGTCCGCGCTGGATGCGTCGCTGGTCACGGGGCGCCGGCTGCTCAATCTTGACACCGAGGAGCTCTACGCCATCTACATCGGGTGCGCCGGCGGCGGCAACAGCACGTTCACGCTGCCACTCGAGCGCGAGGCGCCGATGCCGGGAGCGCGCGCCGTCGAGGTGGCGGTCACGGGCATGAAGGGCGGGCACTCGGGCATGGAGATCATCCTGCAGCGCGGCAATGCCATCCGCACGCTGGCGCGGCTGCTCCGCGGCGCCGGCGAGTCGTGGCGGCTGGCGAGCATCGAGGGCGGCAACGCGCACAACGCGATCCCGCGCGAGACGCACGCGGTGTGCGTGCTTCCCGCCGGAGACATGGATTCGTTCCGGCGCGCCGTCGAGACCGGCGCGGCGGCGGTTCGCGAAGAGCTGGCGTCGTCCGATCCCGGCGTCACGGTGAAGGTGACACCGGTGGACAGCGTGCCCGCGCGTGTCATCACGCCCGCGTGCGCGCGTCGCGCGCTCGCGCTGCTGGCCACGATTCCGCATGGCGTGGACGCGATGAGCCTCGACGTGCCGGGCCTGGTCGAGACATCCAGCAACCTGGCCTCGGTGCGTAC
>DASVAK010000138.1:0-11774 GCA_036376395.1 Candidatus Krumholzibacteriia bacterium | reverse complement strand
ACCGGATCGCCAGCTTGTTGCCATCGAACGAGTACGGCTTCCCCGAGATCAGGCACACGCCGAGCGACACGCGCTTCTGGCGCACGAAGGTGACGAACCCGTCCCAGAGCTTCTGCACGGCGGGCAGATCGAGCGCCGCGTCGGCGGGCAGATGCGGCGCCGGCGCGTCATCCGCGTCGGTTCCCTCTGCTTCGGTGGGGGCCGGCGCGCGCGGCGCCCGGGCGGGCGTCTCGCCGATCGAGGGCAACGGGGTTCCCGCCAGCGGCAGCGCCGGCGTTCCCGTCGCTGCGGCGCCCGCGGTGGCGGCGGAGCCGCGCGTGGTGCCGCGTCCGGGCTCGCTCCGCGACGGCGCGGGACCGCCGCGGCCCGCGCTTCCCCCTTCGCCCTCGAGGCGCGAGATGAGCGTGCGCAGATCGGTCTGGCGGTCGAGCAGCGTGAGGTCGACCAGCACGCTCTCGAAGTAGATGCGCGGATCGGTCGCCGCCTTGAGGCGCGCCGACGCGTTGCACAGCCGTTCCACCACCGTCACCAGGTCGGCGAGCTCGTAGCGCGACAGGCTCGCGCGCAGGTGATCGATCTCGCCCTTCGAGCGAAACAGGAGCCCCGAGAGGTCGCCGGGGACGCTGAGCAACATGAGGTCCCGGTAGCCCTCGAGCAGCGCGGAGAGCAGGTCGTTGAGATCAACGCCCTGGTTGATCGCGTCGTCGAGCAGGCGCAGCGGCTGCGTCGCGTCGCCGGAAGCGATCGCATCCACCAGCGCGAGCACCTTCTCCTGGTCGATCAGCCCGAGGATGCCGCGCACCGCCGCAGCGGTCACGTTGCCGCCCGAAGCGGTGACGCACTGGTCGAGCAGGCTGGTGCCATCGCGCATGCTCCCGTCGGCCTTGCGCGCCAGCAGGCGCAGCCCGTCGGCCTCGCACGTGACCTTCTCCTGCTTGCAGATGAACTCCAGCCGCCCCGCGATCTCGGCGTTTTCGAGCCGCTTGAAGTGGTGGCGCTGGCAGCGCGACTTGATGGTGTCGGGAATCTTCTGCGGCGACGTGGTGGCGAAGATGAAATACACGTGCGCGGGCGGTTCCTCGAGCGTCTTGAGGAGCGCGTTGAAGGCGTGCGTCGAGAGCATGTGCACCTCGTCGATCACGTACACCTTGTTGCGACCCTGGCTGGGCGTGAATCCGATGCTCTCCTGGAGCTCGCGCACACTCTCGACGCCGGTGTGAGACGCGCCGTCGATCTCCATCACGTCGAGGTGGGTGCCCTTGAGAACCGCCAGGCACGACTCGCACTTGTTGCAGGGATTGCCGTCCTTGACGTTGTCGCAGTTGATGACGCGGGCGAGAATGCGGGCGGTGCTGGTCTTGCCGCAGCCGCGCGGTCCGGAGAAGAGGTAGGCGTGGGAGACGCGGTTGGTCTCCACCGCCTTCTTGAGCGTGCGGGAGATGTGCTCCTGGCCGACCACGTCATCGAACGTGAGCGGACGCCACTTCCTTGCCAGCACTTCGTAGCTCATGTCTCTCTCCTACGCGCGCCAACGTGGACCGGATCACCAGGCTGACATGCACGGTGCGCGACTGCTCTGCAAGAGCGGGTGGTATCGGCCGGAGCCCCCGGCAAACCCGCCGCGTTAACGAGCGCGGCGGGTTTGGTCCGGGGTGGCCGATGACAGGACCCGCGGCACTCGCAGAAAGACCACAGCATTCGCAGAAAGACCGCGCCGTGAGAGGCGGCCAGGCGTGAACCACGTCACATGATCCGGTCCACTTACCGCTGCTACCTTCCGGTCCTGACGGGATTCGCGGCAGACCATTGCGTGGGACCCGGCCGCCACTCGCGCGCGCGGCGCCTGCAGGTATCTATGCATCCGGGCCTGACCCGGAGAAAAGAAAAATGGTGGAGCTGATCGGGATCGAACCGACGACCTCCTCATTGCGAACGAGGCGCTCTCCCAGCTGAGCTACAGCCCCACCAGTTCATTCCCGCAAGCCGGCTTGCGGATGGGTGGTAAATATGGCGGAGAGAGAGGGATTCGAACCCTCGGAACGCTTGCGCGCTCAACGGTTTTCGAGACCGCCCCATTCGACCGCTCTGGCATCTCTCCGGCGGCATACTACCCTACGCCGGAAAGCTTGGCAAGTGCCTCAAACCTCGATGGGTACGGGTCGTTTGTCCTCTCCGATGGCGACCATCGTGAACATGCCGGTGACGGCGTGGAGGCGGTCCGTCTGGAAGAGATGCTCGACGTAAACGTCGACGCTGACCTGGAGGCTGGTGCGTCCGAGCCGGGCCACGCGCGCCACCAGCTCGACGATGGATCCGGCCGGAATGGGATGGCGGAAGTCGGTGCGGTCGATCGAGGCGGTGACGAACAGGCAGCGCCCGAAACGCCCCGCGGTGATGGCGGCGATCTCGTCCATCCAGCCCAGCAGCGTGCCGCCGTAGAGCGTGTTGTAGTTGTTGGTGATGCCCGGCATCACCACCTTGGCCGTGCGCGTCACCGAGGCCTCGACGCGTTCCGCCAGCGGGGCGGCGGTGAGATCACGCTCCATGCTTCTTGAGGCTCGCGCGCCGCTCTTCCGCCCGGTCGAGAACGGCCCACTGCTGTTGGGGGGTCATCTGCTCCCACGCGCCGATCTCGTCGAGCGTGCGCAGGCAGCCGATACACCAGCTCTTCTTGCGATCCACGATGCACGTGAAGTTGCAGGGAGACGGAGGCGGACTATGGCGATTGATTGCGGCCATGGACACCCTATTCTACGTCGGAACCGCGCGCCGTGCAAAGCCCGCAGATACGTCGGTTGCGATGCGAAACGACCGCTCACAGGTCGGAATGCTGGACCCCGCGAGCCCGCACGAGGCCGTTACGAGGGACCGCTCGGCGACGCGATGGATTGCCCTGTCGTCGCCGGCACAGAGCCCGGCCGCGGCCTCGATCCACCGGTCGACGATTTCGTCCGGCTCGACGCGGGCCAGGTCGTCGAGTGTGGGCACCCAGCCCCACGCCACCTGGCCGCCGCGTGCGACAAAACGCTTTCCATCCGGGTCCGTCGCGAACGCGCAGCCGCCGTTGTGCGCGTCGAATGAAAACAGATCCGCTTCGATGTCGTTCAGCACCGAAAGCGGGATCTCGTCGCAGCAGTGAATGCCCACCACCACGCCCGGCCGGCGCACACGCAGGATGACGGTGCGCAGCATCTCCACCACCGCGTCGCGTCGCAGCGGATTGTCGCGCAGCGCGCGCCCAAGGTACGCCTCGTCGAGCACCAGGATCACGGAGCCTGCACACGAAAGCAGTCTTTCGACCTGCCAGCGCGCGAGACGGGTGATGTGGCCGGTGATGGCCTGTCGCAACCCGGGATCGTCGACGAGCAGCGTTCCTTCGACCGAGATCGCGCACGCGGTCGTGACGGGACCCATCATCTGGCCCTTGAGCGCGCGCGCCTCCGGGAACATTCCGCGCCGGCACGCATCGAGGAAGGCGAAAAATCCCGCGGCGTTGGCAGGATCGAAGGTCGCGTCTCCGCGCTCGATCGCATCGATGAACCGGCGCGTGCGGTCCGACGCGATGCCGTAGCCGTGCTCGCCGCGGATCGGCGAGAGGTGACGGGCGTGGGCGCCGAAGACCTGCGGGATCATCGCCTCGCGCGGCGACATGCGCCGCAGCTGGGGCCAGAACGGAACCTGCGGGCACCAGCGCGCGATGAACTCGAGCGCGGCGCCCGGGGACATGAAAGGCAGGCTCCCGACGCCGCTCACGGCGCCGGCGCCGGAAAACAGGAGCGTTGTACGCGCACTGCCGGGGAGAATCGACATGGGGCGGACCGTTCCGTACAGGGAAGTTTATGGCGGAGAGAGAGGGATTCGAACCCTCGAAGCGGTTTCCCGCTTACACGCTTTCCAAGCGTGCTCCTTAAACCACTCGGACATCTCTCCGTGGAGTCAGCTGGCCGCGCGTCGTTGTTCGAAAAATCGCTGCATCAGCTCACGGCACTTCGCTTCTTCGACACCGCCGATCACCGCGATGCGCGGCCTGAGCCGCGGCTCGTGCGGAATCGCGAAGATGCTCTCGCAGGCGCCCGTGCGCGGTTCCTTTGCGCCGTAAACGACGCGCGGGATGCGCGCCAGCATCACGGCGCCGATGCACATCACGCAGGGCTCGATGGTGGAATACAGCACCGCCTCTTCGAGCGCGTGCATGCCCACCGCTTCGGTGGCCGCCCACAGCGCGCGGATCTCCGCGTGCTCGAAGGGCTGCCCGGTCTTTTCCGTCCGGTTGTGGCCGCGTCCGACCACCTCGTCGCCCAGCACCACCACCGCCCCGATCGGAACCTCGCCTTCCTTGAACGCGACTTCCGCCTCCTCGATGGCAAGGCGCATCCAGCGCGCTTCGCGGTCGGCGTTCACGCTATCGCGACGGGAGGCCGGAGACGAGCGCCGCGGACACCTTCACCGCGACGTCCTCGAACGGCGGCGCCCGGTGCGTCTTCGCGCCCAGGTCGGCGCGGACCGCGCCGGACGAGCTCGTGACCAGCGACCGGTCGTCGGTCGATGTCCCCGCGCCCTCGATGTAATCCTCGTCGGTGCAGCGGAACAGCATCGCGCCGTCCTTCGCGCTCACCACCGTGATGGTGGCGCCGACGTAGGTGGCCGGCGTCGCGTTCTCGGTGATGTCGACCTCGTCTTTCTGCCAGAGGTCCACCACCGGGATCAGGAACGCGTCGCAATTCAATTCGGCCGCGAGCGGGGCGAGGAATCCCATGTCGGGTTTGTCGGTCATCGCGTACGAACGCAGGAACTTCGCGTAGGCATCCGCGTTGCTCGTCTTTTCGATCGCGTAGCTCACCGTGTTGGTCGCGATGAACTTGTAGTCCGATCGCGTCTGCAACGCGGGCATGAGATACTTCGCCATGGTCTTCGGCGCGAGGTTGTCGGGATCGTCGGCATGGCTGAGCGAGCTCGTGCAATCCAGCACCGCGATCTTCTCGACCACCCGTCCGCCACCCTCGCGGGTCTCGTCGAACGAATCGTTAACGTACACATTGACGGGATGCTGGGGTTTGCAGCCGGCCACCAGCAGTCCCATCGCCATCAGCAGAAACCATCGTCTCATTGGAAAAACCTCCCGGCACCACTCTGCGCGGCCGAAGCCCTGACAGCCTAATGCGCTGCGACGCCGGTGTCAACCGAGAGCGGAGCGCTTTTGACAGCGCCGAGCGCGTGCGCGTACACTCGCGCCGTGATCACCGCAGGATCCGATTCGCGGCGCATGTTGCTCCTCGGCGACGCGCGCCAGGTGCATCTGCGGCGCTGGGGCGAATATTTCGCGGCGCACGGCTACGACGTGCTCGCGGCCTCGCTGGAAGACACCCGCGACTTCCCCACCCCGATCGTCCACCTGGCGGTCCCGGGGGTTTTTCCTGACGCGCTGCGCTATCCGCTGGCCTCGGTTGCGGTGCGCCGCATCCTGCGCGAGTTCCGGCCCGACGTGATCAGCGCGCACTTCGTGCCCAACTACGGATTGATGGCGGCGCTCGCGGGAGCCGATCCGTGGGTTCTGAGCACCTGGGGCAGCGACATCATGTCGGTGCCCGACCGGAGCCGTTTCCATCGCTGGCGCACCCGCTTCGTCCTGAACCGCGCACCGTGGGTCACGTCGGACGCGCAGGTGCTGACCGAGCGGATCCGATCGTTCGGGGTTCCGTCGGAACGCATCCTGACGTTTCCCTACGGCGTCGTCACGGATGTCTTCTCGCCCGGCGCTCCCGCGGCCGAACCGGGGCCGCTCATCCTCTCCAACCGCAAGCTGGAATCGCTCTACCGGGTCGACGTGGTGGTCGACGCGTTCTCCGCCGTGCGCGAAGCGCTTCCCGACGCCGCGCTGACGATCGCCGGCGACGGCGCCGAGAAGATGCGCCTCGTGCGCCGGGCCGACACCGGCACCGCCGCCGCGCGCATCCGGTTCGTGGGCGGCGTCGACCATGCGCACATGCCGGCGCTCTTGCGCGAGCACCACATCTACGTGTCGTCGTCACCCGAGGACACGACGTCCGTGTCGCTGCTGGAAGCGATGGCGGTCGGTCTCTTCCCCGTCGTCACCGATATTCCCGCCAACCGCGAATGGATCGTCGACGGCGAGAACGGGCGCCTGGTCCCCCCCGGCGAAGCGACCCGGCTCGCCGTGGCGCTGATCGACGCGTGGCGCGACACCGACCTGCGCGAGCGCGCGCGGGCACGCAACGCGGAGATCATCGCGACGCGCGGGCGCTGGGAGGAGTCGATGCGCTCCGTGCACGAGCTCTTCGACCGGCTCTGCGCCCGCAACGCGACGACTGCATCCATCACGTCCGCGCGCTGACTTGACAACCGGCGCCACTTTCGGGAACACTGGCGAGCGATGAGTGCCCGGCGACGTATCGGTCTATTTCTGCTGATCGGCGGCATCCTTCTGCTCGGCGCATCCGGGTGGTTCTGGCGCGGCGATCCCGCCGCCCGCGCCGCCGCCGCGGCGAAGAGGACGGTGCTCGAAGACTCGGCGAGCCATCTGAAGGCCATGATCACCGACAACGAGCTCAAGAAGCGCGGCTTCCAGAACAGCCTTCCCGACATGCCCGACACGGTGCAGAAATACGGCGGCGCCCGGACGATGGAGATCCTGGGCAACTACACGCGCCGGGGCTACATGTACGAGATCCGGCAACGCGATGTGAAGCTGGAGCTCAAGGCGATCGACCGCGAGAGTGTGCGGGAGCGCGCAGCCGCGCGTGCGAAGGCCCTTCCCGCGGCGCTGGCGGGAGCCGCGTCGGTGCTGATCGGCGCCGTCCTGACCGCGACTTCCGGGCGCCGGGTTGGCGCTTGACGCCCCTTCCGGGCCTGTCTATTCTACAAACGCCTCTGTTTCGCCGGGCCGCGCGAGACCATCCCAGATCGCAGATTGAATGAAGGAGCACGTTGCATGACGTACGTAGTGACGGGCAATTGTCAAAGGTGTCGTTTCACCGATTGCGTGGTGGTCTGTCCGGTCGACTGCTTCCACGGCGACGCCGAGATGCTCTACATCGACCCGGATTCCTGCATCGACTGTGACGCCTGCGCGCCGGAGTGCCCCGTCGAAGCCATCTTCCCGCTCGAGGACGTGCCCGACGATCAGAAGCAGTGGATCCAGATCAACGCCGAGAAATCCCCCGGGCTGCCCATCATCACCGACAAGCAGCCGCCGCTGCCCACCGCGGAAGCGCGCAAGAAGGAACTCGGCTTCTAGTTTTTCGTTTTCGCCAACGCGATCACCACAACGAAAGGGCTCCGGTCGGAAGACCGGAGCCCTTGTTGTTTCGGGTTGAGCCGAAGAGTATGCTTGTTCTCACCCCTGACGAAAGTTGAGGCCGGAATGCGTCACGCTGTCATTCGCTGCTGTGCTGCGTCCGCTCTTGTCCTCGCGCTGAGTGCTACCACGGCGTCCTCTGAACTGGTCCATGTGTCCATCCGCATGACGTCCGGGCTGTATACCTGGGATTGTCTCGAGGCGATCGATCTCTCGGCGCAGGCCAATGTTGGCTGTCATTCGCCCGAGGCCGATGTCGCCTACATCTCGGCGCAGGAAAAGTGGTGGCTCCCCGCGTTCGGTGTTTATTTCGATCGATCTGCGATGCTGGTCCTGGACACGCCGTTTGAAGACGTCACCCTGGCGCCCATGGGCGGATACGCCGGTGGAGCACTGATCGAGGTCGGCAAGACATACATCGTCCGAACCGCCGACCCTCTTTACGCGAAGCTGGTTGTACGGGCATACGATGGTTTCGATTCAATCGACGTCGAATATGTGGTGCAAACCGACGGCACGCGCGCACTGGCACCGGGTGTTGCCACGGCAGTGACGACGTGGGGCCACGTCAAAGCGCTGTACCGCTGACGCCCGAAACGAGATGCCGCCGACTTGAGCTATCACCAAGCTCAAGCCGGCGGCATTGCATTCCAGGTCCGTAACGGACCTAATTCAGCGGTCGAAGATTTACCGCCGCTGCGGCGGTAAATTCCCTGCCACAACCGTTACGGTTGTAACTCAACCAGGACCGTAACGGTCCTAGCTCGCCTTGGGCTTGTCGCGCAGCAGATCCTTGCGCTTCAGGTGCACGCTGTCGAAGCTCGAGGCCGAGATCACGTAGTACCACTTCGCGAAGCGGCCGTTCAGGTTGTCGACGCGCTCCTGCGCCTTCTTGAGCGCGCCTTCGCCCTTGAGTTGCGGGTCGATCGACGCGCTGATCATGAGGTAGCGGTTCTCGCCCGTCTGGCCGGGCTGGCGCGTCTCCACCGAATCGCCCGCGCTGAGGGCGGTGCCCTGGCCGAACGCCACCTCGCCGAAGCGCAGCGTGTAGACCACGCCGTCTTTCGTGTGCACCTGCAGCTCGCCCTCGTTCGAGACCAGGCGGCCGTCGCGCGAGAAGTAGTAGCCGTGCTGCTGGAGCGAGTACATGTCGTTCTCGGTGATGCGGATGCCGCCCGACGCGCGCTGCAGCGAGGCGGTGAGCCCGTCCGGCTTGGGCCTCACGCCCTCGATGGAGAGCTCGTCCACGGCGCGGACCAGGTTGTTCATCTTGTAGCTGTCGACTTCCTTCCCCCCCGGCAGGCCCGCCATCTTCCAGTTCTCGCCGTCGCGCGCGAGCATCACATTGTCGCGCTGGTCGAGGCGCCCGGTCTGCTCGTCGATCGAGTAGTCGCGCAGCTCCACGCGGTCGATCTCGTCCTTGTCGATCATGGTCAGATCGCTCTCGATCCAGTCCTTGAACTTGGTCGAGATGTCGACGTTGATGCGGCACCCGTAGACGCGCTTCTGCCCGGGCACACGCACGAGGCGGAAGCCCTCGCGGCCCTCGAACGCCTTGCCGATGATCAGGTCCGCCAGCACCTGCCCGTTCTCGCCCTTGATGGTGACGCGGCGGCCGCGGCCCTTGAGCGACTGCGAGCTGGTATCCAGCGGATCGATGACACCGCACGCCTCGTGGTCGGCCGGGTTGTCGGTGCGGAAGTCATCCTTCGTGATGCCGATCAGGCCCGCGGCCGTCTTCGCCAGCCGGTCCTTGCCGTCGGCGGGATAGCCGTGGTGCGACGGGATGGTCCAGCGGCCGTTCTCGAACGTCACCTTGAACGGAATCGCGGCGCCGGTGGCCTCGTCCCAGTCGACCACTTCGAGCGAGCGCGCCGTGTTCGGGTCGGCGAAGGTCGGGAAGAACTGCTCGCCCTGGTCGAAGAACGCCTCGGGCATCTTCTGGCGCGGCGCGGTCGCGAATGCGAGTCCCGCCAGCAGCAGCGCCGCCCCGGCGTAGTAGATGGTTCTGCGTGTCTCGGTCATTGTCGTCCTCCGCCTACCCGCGCAGACGGCGGGCTGCCGCCGCGCCTTCGCGCTCGCGCCTCTGGCGCTTCATGAAGATGAAAATACCCATGACGAACACCGGAATCGGCGGCAGCAACCCGGCGAGCGTCTTGATGCCGCTCTGGATGCGCCGCACCTGCGACTCCATCTCTTCCTTGCTGCGGTCGATCTTGGCGTCGCGGTCGGCCTCGATGGCCGCCTTGGAGGCGTCGAAGCGCCGCGTCTCCGCTTCCTGGAGGTTGCGCGTCATGATCTGCTTGGTGGTCGCGTCGAGGTCGGTGCGGTTGGAGACCTCGGCCACCTTGGCGTCGAGGCGCTGCTGCGCCTCGGCCAGCGCCGACTGCGCCTCGGTCTGCGCCTGCTGCTCCTCCTTCGATCGCTTCTCGGCGTACGCGCGCGTGCGCGCCTCCACCGTGGTGAGCGTGCGGTGCTGCACGCGGCGGCGGCGCAGCTCGACGAACGACTCGTCGCCCACCAGCACGTCGATGCAGTTCAAGAAGAACGACACGTTGTCGAAGTTCATGTTCTCGAACCCGCGCCGGCGGATCTCGAAGAACTGGTCGGAGATGAAGTCCAGGTCGGAGATGAAGATGATGTTCGCCTTCGTGGTGTCGCCGTCGGCCACGCTCTGCCCGGTGACGTGCGCGGCGACGGCGTAGTCGGCGCCGGTCGAGTAGCGCGGACCCTGGTACGGCATCAGCTGGATGCCGAAGAAGCTCTTGGAGACGACCTGGTTGTAGTCCGTCGTTCCCGCCACGTTGCTGGTCTTGAGGATGGGCTCGAAGGTGAACTTCGAATCGGCCATTTTGGAGACCGAGCCCGGGAAGAGGAAGACCACTTCCTGCAGACCCTTCGAAGCCGGGAACGCGTCGTTGAACGACGCCTTGTTCTCGTTGCCGCGGCCGACGAACACGACCTCGGGCGGCAGGTTGGCCAGCTCGGGGTGCGGGTTGTAGCGGTCCCAGACGATCTGCGTCTTGTTCCACAGGATGCCGTAGGTGCCGAGCATCGTGTTGATGCCGCCCTTCGGCTTGGGCTGCGGGCCGCGGTTGCGCATGAACGGGTTCACGTTGGCGCCGCTCTCCTCGTTGGGCGCGAGTCCCACGTCGAAGACGGGCACCGGGTCGTCGATGAGAAGCGCCGGCGTGCCGCGCGAGATCGCGTCCTGCACGTGGTTCATTTCATCCTGCGACATCGACGACGGCATGGCGACGATCAGCGCGTCGACCTTCTCGGTGATGGAATCGCCCGGCGCGATCTGGACCACCTCGTACTGCTTCTGCAGCTCCGGTACGACCGGCCACGGCGGCGTGCTCTGGAAGGTGTTGAAGTCGAGCCCGCCCATCAGGCGCACCTGGGTGGTGACGAGGCCGATCTTCTTGCGCTGCGTGCGCGCCACGACGCGGATCGAGCGCGCGATCTCGTACTCGGCGGGAAGCCCGCGGTCGAAGAACGGGATCACGTCCTCCTCGCCGCCGCAGGTGAACGCGACGCCCAGGAACACCTTCTTGACCCCCGCGGTCGCGCCCTCGGTCTCGGGCACGTCGACGGGCTGGATGCCGAACTTCTCGCGCGCGTCGCGCGCTTCGTCCGAGTACGGCTCGGTGTCGTGCACGATCAGGTGCACGCGGTTGCCGCCCGCCGCGTCGAACTCGCGCAGGAACGAGAGCACGTTCTCGCGCGTCTGCACGTACGACCTCGGCACGTCGTTGCTCACGTAGGCCTGGATGAACACGGGCCGGTCGGAGGAAATCTCGCGCACGAGCTTCTTGCTCTCCCCGGACAGCGTGTGCAGGCGTTCCGCGGTCAAATCGGTGCGCATGCCCGCGCGCGCCATGATGGTCTGCAGCGCGATGATCGCCACCACGAGCGACACCGCCCGCGCGGTGAAATGCAGCCCCATGCGCCGGCCCTCGACGGTCACGGGCCAGTGGCGCCGGCCCACCAGCACCACGTTCAGGTACAGCATCACCGCGGTGATGCCGGCGAAGTAGATGATCGCGGGCAGGCTGAAGACGCCGCGCGCGAAGTCTTCAAACGGGGTGAACACGGCTACTTTGGAACCAAGTTCCTCGCCCGCGCCGCCGAAAATCCCGAAGATGCGCTCGGCGTAGACGAAGAACGCGCAGAAGAGCGCGCCCAGGATGAAGGAGATGGTCGCGTTCGCGGTCAGCCGGGAGGCGAACATGCCCACCGCGATGAACGCCGCGCCGATCAGCCAGTAGCCGAGATAGTTGGAGACCATGAGGCCGGGATCCGGACGGCCCAGCCAGAACAGCACCAGCAGGTGCGAGAGCGAGAGCAGCACCGCGCCGGTGTACACGCCGAGCGTCGAGAGGTACTTGCCGAGCACCACCTCGAGGTCGGTCGCCGGCAGGGTGAACAGGAGCTCCTCGGTGCCCTGCTTGCGCTC
>DASVAK010000127.1:0-14021 GCA_036376395.1 Candidatus Krumholzibacteriia bacterium | reverse complement strand
CTACGTCTATTACAAGCAGGGGAACTACGAGAAGGCGGTCGAGATGCACACCGAGGCGGTGTCGGGCAGCTCCACCAACTCGTCCGCGTACACCAACCTCGGCAACGCGCACTTCAGACTCGGACACAAGAAGGAAGCGCGCGAGTCGTGGCAGAAGGCGATCGAACTCGATCCCGCGAACGAGAAGGCGCAGCGCAGCCTGAAATCTCTCGACTGAATCCGGGGACGAGAACGCGGGTGGCGACGGACAGGGCGGTGGGATCCGCCGCGCGGAGGCTTGCCGAGGCGCGGCAACTACCCATAAACGCGATCCCCGTACCGGCGAGCCAGCGCAGGTACGGGGATCCGCGTTCTCGAGTATGGCCAACTGAAGAAAACCTAGGCGGCCTCCGCCGCGGCCTGCGCCGGCCCACGCTTCTGGCTGCGCAACACCGCTTTCGCCTGCGGTCCCTTGGGGCTGTCCATCAGTTCGTATTCCACGACTTCGCCCTCCGCCAGTGTGCGGTAGCCGTCATCGCGAATCTCGGAGTAATGCACGAAGATGTCCTTCCCGCTGTCTCCGACGATGAAACCGTAGCCCTTGTTTTCGTTGAACCATTTGACCTTACCAGTAATACGCAAACGCTGTCCCCCTTTCCGTAAAAAAAGACAATCCATCGCGGCGTTGGGGCACGCGATGGATCCGGCCGGGTTGTCAAGTCACTGGCTGTAGAACACGTGAGTCAATCCCTTGCGTGAGACTTGGCGATTTTATCACAACGCACTCACGCGCGTCAAGGTGCGACGTGGCGTTTGACGCATGAGCGCGCCCTGATTCGACCACACGAGGAACGCCGGGAAACCGCCTTCCGCGCGCATTCCGCGGGACCGGCACCCCGGCAAGAATTGACCGATCGCGTCGCCGGGCGCCGTCGTACGCGGCATTCACGGCCGGGTTTCCGTGGCATGGAACTTGCCCCTTTCTCGTTCGCGGACAACGCGTTTCGTCATCGTCCGCGGGAGAAAAAACGGTCGTGAGAATTCTCATTCCGCACGTGGCGAGCATCACCGAGACCGGCGAGGTCACCCGCGCGGTGCTCGATGAGCTGATCCGGCGCGGGCTCGACACGAGCAGCGTCAAGCCCTGCGCGATCGAGCTCCACGACGCCGCCAGCCAGCGCATCCTCTTCCTGCGCGAGCGCCAGGTCTACGCCGCGGCCGAGACCGTCAACGGGCAGATCACGGCCACCAGCATCCGTGATTTCCTGATCGGGTCCACCCGGATGAGCTTTCCCGCCGTTGCGCTCTACGAGCTCAACACCCGCATCCTCCATTCGATGCTCGTCATCGCGCAGAAGAAACCGGTGCTGCGGGTGATGACCAACCTGGTCGATCTCGACGAGATGCTCAACCGCATCGAGTCGGAGGGCCGGAGCTCGATCGTGTGCGCTTCGCGCGACGACTACCTGGCTGTGCTCCGCTACGAAAAGGGCCGCGTGTCCGCGCTGTGTCACGGCCGGTTCGCATCCGCGACGCGCGAGAGCACGCTGCGCGAGGAATTCCTGGTTGGAGTCTACACCCAGGCCGCCGCCAGCCCGCTCACGGTGAGCCTGTACGAGGATTTCCTGGTTTCCTACGCCGCCGACGCGCGCAACGTGCCGGCCGAATTCAACGGCCGCTTCCACGACCTGTTCCTCTCCAAGCCGCCGGTGCTGGTGCTGCGCCTCAAGGAGCGCGAGATCGGCCGCTGGGAGATGGACCGGCCGGCGCTCCGGATCGGCCGCACGCCGGACAACGACATCGTCATCGACAACCTCGCCGTGTCGCGTCTGCACGCGGTGATCGAGGAGTCCAAGGGCGAGCACTTCGTGCGCGATTGCGACAGCCTCAACGGCACCGAGGTGAACGGCGAGCGCGTCCAGCGCTGCCGCCTCCACGACGGCGACGAGATCACCATCGCCAAGCACACCATCGTCTTCCGCACGCCGGGCGGACACGCGGTGATCGAATCGGAGACGACGAAGGACGGCTTCGACCAGACCATGATCTTCTCGCGCGCGTCGGTGACGCCCGGCCCGATCCCGGCTCCATTACCCGCGCCGCGGCAGCCGTCGGCGACGCCGACGGTCGTCGACCGCGCCCGTCCCTCCCGGCACGCGGCCCCGGTGGCCGTGGCCGCGCGCCGCACACCGCGCCTGGTCGCGCGCGATGAATTCGGCGAACGCGTGATCGAGATCTCCGAGCGCGGCGTGCTCATCGGCTCGGACGAAAACGCCGACATCCACATCGACGGGATGTTCGTCGCGGCGCACCACGCGCGCATCGTGGTGGAGAGCGGCCGCGTGCTGCTGCAAAAGCTGGCCGGGTTGCGCCCGGTCAAAGTGGGCGGACGGGCGGTTCGGGAGATCGAGCTCAAGGACAACGACGAGATCCAGATCGGGCACGAGTCTTTCGTCTTTCACGAATAGAACGCGGGTGCAACGGATGCGATATCTCCTCATTTCCGACATTCACGCCAACCTGGAAGCCCTGCAGGCGACGATCGAATACGCGAAGCGGTTCGAACCGTTCCAGTTGATGTGCCTCGGCGACGTGGTTGGCTACGGCGCCGACCCGCAGCCGTGCATCGACCTGGTCGGCGACAGGGCGAACCTCATGCTCGCCGGCAACCACGACCTCGCCGTCGCGGGCATCATCGATACCGAGGGATTCAACGCCATCGCCAGGCGGTCGGTGGAATGGACGCGCGAGCAGCTGAGCGCCGAGGACCGCGAGCTGCTCGGCAACCTGCCGCTCCAGTACGTCGACGGCGACTACTGCTACACGCACGCCTCGCCGCTCGATCCCATGCGCTTCGGCTACATCCGCACGCTCGAGGAAGTGGGCGAGGTGTTCTCGCACATCGGCCAGCGCTTCTGCTTCGTCGGCCACACCCACCTGCCGGTGATGGTCACGATGTCGAAGAAGACGGGCCGCATGGAGATCGTGCGCGAGACGAAGATGCGCCTGAAGGACGGCGACCGCTATTTCATCAACGTGGGATCGATCGGCCAGCCGCGCGATTCCAATCCCGACGCGTGCTGCGTGCTCCTCGACGAGGAAGCGGCGACCATGGAGCTCGTGCGCATCCCGTACGACATCGGCAAGTCGCAGGGAAAGATCCTCTCCAACGGTCTGCCGTCGTACCTGGCAGAACGGCTGATGCTCGCGAGGTAATCCCGTGTCCGAAGGCAAGAGCTACCGCATCCTCGGGACCGTCGCGTCGGGCGGCACGGCGGTGCTCTACCGCGCGCTCCAGATCTCGCTGGACCGCGTGGTGGCGGTGAAGCGCCTCCACCAGCACCTCACCCAGGACGAGAACTTCACGCGCCGCTTCGTGCTCGAGGCGAAGGCGGCCGCATCGCTCGACCACCAGAACATCGTCCGCGTCATCGATTTCGGCATCGAAGAGGGCAGCTACCAGATGGTGATGGAGTACGTGGAGGGCGAGAGCCTCAAAGAGGTGCTCGACCGCTGGCGGCCACTGCGCGCGGATCTCTCGCTCGCCCTCGTGCACCAGGTGTGCCGCGGACTGGAACACGCGCACGCCAAGGGCATCGTCCACCGCGACATCAAGCCCGGCAACATCATGCTGACACGCGCGGGCGTGGCCAAGATCACCGACTTCGGGCTCGCCAAGCTCACCCAGGGCAACAACGTGCAGACGGCGGCCGAGACCATCCTGGGCACTCCTTTATATATGTCGCCCGAACAGGCCTTCGGCGAGAGCGTCGACCAGCGCAGCGACCTGTTCTCGCTGGGCACCGTGCTCTACGAGCTGCTCACCGGACGCCAGCCGTTCGCGAGCGAGAACTACATGGGCGTGATCCAGAACATCATCCATCGCGAGATCCCGGCCGTCCGCGATCTGAACGAAGAGGTCGCGCCCGAAGTCGAGGCCATCGTGATGCGGGCGCTCGCGAAGGACCGCGAGGCCCGTTTTTCCAGCGCGCGCGAATTCCGCGAGGCGATCGAGCAGGCCATGGGGCTCGACAACCTGATGCGCGCCACGGCAAGCCTGCCGGCGCTGCTCGACCACGCCGCCGCGACGCGCGTTCTCGCCAAAGCCGAGGTGACCCCGAAGCCCGGGGCGAAGAACGCGAAACGCGCCGCCAATTCGGGCACGTGGAGCACGGTGAGCGCGGTAAAGAAGCGCCACGCTCGGCCGGGCCCGCCGGTGTGGGTGACGGCGCCGGTGATCGCGGTCGCGCTGGTGGGTGCGGCCACGTGGTTCTTCTGGCCGCGACTGCGCGGCGAACACACGGCCACGACAACCGAAGTGCAGCAGGCGTCGCTCGGTGACCTGGGAGGTCTGGGCGATCCGGCGGTGCCGGTCGACAGCGCGGCGGCGGATTCGTCAAGCGCCCCGATGCCCGCCCTCGCCGACACCGTGGCGAACACGAAACCGGACGCCGGCGCGCCGGAACCGAAACCGGAACCCGCGAAGGCGGCCCCCGAAACCACCGCGGTGGCCGCGAAGACCAAAGACGAGCCGCCCGCACCCGCGCCGGAAACCACGCCCGTCGCAGCTCCGGTCGCAAAGCCAGCGCCCCGCGTCGAGCCCGACAAGCCGTTTCGCGAAGGATTCCTGTTGGTGAATGCCGACCCGTCCGCCGGGGTCTACATCAACGGCATATATCGCGGGACCGCCGCCCCGACGCTGCGCCTCACGCTTCCGGCCGGGTTGTTCTCGCTGGAGTGTCGCGCCGACGACCACGATAGCTACCTGGAGAGCATTCGCATCGTGCCCGGCGAGCTCTCGCAGCGCACCATCGAGCTCAAGAAGATGGTGGGCGTCATCAGCCTGGCCACCACGGAGGGCGCCGAGCTCTACGTCGACGGCAAGCTGATCGGGATCACGCCCGTCATGCGGCCGATCGAAGTGGCCGCGGGCGTGCACACGGTGACGATCAAGAAGGATCGCTACTTCACCTGGTCATCCGACGTGATGGTGGAGGCGAACGCGACGCTGCCGCTTCACATCACGCTGAGCCCGCGCTACTGAGCTGGAGATAATCGAGCGCCTCGCGCGCCACGGCATCCGGTGCGAGCGCCCGCAGCTCGCCTCCCGGCGCACGCACAATGCGCAGCCCCGGGCTGCGTGGCGCCCACCGCACCGGGTCGGTTGGACCGAAGATTCCCAGCACACGCGCTCCCGCCGCACACGCGACGTGCATCACGCCGGTATCGTTGCACAGCACGAGGTCGGCGCGCTGCGCGAGCGCGGCCACGTCGGTGATCGAGCGGCCGCGCACCACGGTACCCTTCGCCTGGCACGCGGCCTCGAACGCCGCCACGGTGGCGCCATCGGCGGGCCCCTGGATGACCGCCATGCTCACCGGCGTCGCGCGCGCGATCGAATCCACCACCGCCGCGAAATTCTCCGGCCTCCAGATGTTCTCCGTCTTGCCGGCGCCGGGGTGCACGGCGAGCTTCACCGTTCCCGCGCGCCAGCACGACGATGCAAACTCCTCCGCCCAGCGCTCGCTCGACTCCCCGGGAACGATCAGCGGCGAAAGATCGTCGGTGGTGATGCCCACCGCGCGCAACGGGAACAGGTTGTGCTCGGCCTCGTTCATGCGTGCGAGCTCCGCGGGCGTCGGCAGGGGCAGCGTAATGTTGAGGTAACTCCCGGTCAGGGCGTCGCCGATGCGCGGCGACGTCGACCCGATGCGGACCCGCGCCCCCGAGAGCACGCCCAGCATGAGCGTGGTGAACGAGAACGACACCGTGTGCAGGACGATGGCGAGGTCGAAGCGGCGCGCGCGCAGCGCGCGCAGCATCGCGAGGTGCGACGCGGGTCGTCGCTTGTCGTACGTGAACACCCGGTCGACGAAGGGACTGTTGGCCAGCACGCCGCGGTTGAGCGTCGAGGTCACAATTCCGATTTCCGCATGCGGATAGGTTTCACGGATGGCGCGCAGCGCGGGCGTGGCGAGCATCATGTCGCCCATCTGGTTGTGCTGGCGCACGACCAGGATGCGATCGAAGCGAAGTGCGCGGAACTCCCCGGGCGTGAGCGGCCGCGCGTGCAGCAGTCCCCCCACCGCGCGCATGAGCCCGCGCTTGCCCGAGCGCTCGAGGGTCTTCACGCGGCCCATTGCCTCACCACTGCTTGTTCTTCGCGCGTTCGCGGATGCCGGTGAGAATGTCGAGGTAGCTCTGGTAGCGCGAGGCCGGGATCCGTCCCGCCTCGACCGCGGCCTTGATCGCGCACCCGGGCTCGTGCGAGTGCGTGCACGGGTTGTAGCGGCAAGTCGGCTCGATGTGCGCGATGTCGGGGAAGCAGCCCACCACCGTGTTTTCGTCGGTGCCGGGGAAGCTGAACATCTGCATGCCGGGCGTGTCGGCGAGGAATCCTTCGCGGAAGGGAAACAGCTGCGCGTTCGTGGTCGTGTGGCGACCCCGGCCCGTCTTTTCGGCCACATCGTCGACGACGAGGTCGAGGTCGGGGTCCAGGCGGTTCAGGAGCGAGCTCTTCCCCACGCCCGATTCGCCCACGAACGCATACACGCCGTTGCCGAGCTGGCGCGCGACCCGATCGATCCCCTTGCCGGTCACTGCGCAGGTTGCGACCAGCTCATAGAGCGACGGTGCGTACGTCGCGCGCAGCTCCTCGAACTGGTCCGGCGTCGCCAGGTCCATCTTGTTGAAGACGATGCAGGGCTTCACGTGTCCGTATTCGGCCGAGGCCAGGACGCGGTCGAGAAACCCTGGCCGGACGGGCGGATCGGTCGCGGCCACCACCACGAACAGCCGGTCGACGTTGGCCACCACCACCCGCTCGGTGTCCCCCCGTTCCACGTAGCGAGACAGCCACGACGTGCGCGGCAGGGCGCCCTCCAGCGAGGCGGTGTCCGGCGTATCGCGCAGCACCGTGACGCGGTCGCCCGCCACCACCGGGATCGCCCTGTCCTTGACCCGGAACCTGCCGCGCTGGGAGCAGGCGACGGTCGCCGTGCCCACCCGAACCCACACTTCGCCTCCGGTCACGCGGACCACGAGGCCGTTTTCGAGACGTTCTTGCATGGGCAATCAGCGTTGGACTAGTATGGAGGCGGAAGCCGTGGAATTGACGTTGAGGATAGTCCCGGTTTCTGGTAATTTCCAGTCATTCATTAGCATGGCCGAACCCGGCGGCCGATGTTACATGGCTTCTTCCGTAATGACTTCACAGGAACTCGCGTCATACTTCAAGCCGTCCCTCTGCATTTTTGACCTGAAGGCGACGAACAAGCGCGACGCGCTCGCCGAGATGGTCGAAGCGGTCTGTGCCGACCGCGATATCCGCGACCGCGGACTCATCCTCGAAATGCTGCTGAACCGCGAGAGCCTCGGCAGCACGGCCATCGGCAAAGGTGTGGCGTTTCCGCACGGTCGTTCGCTCGCCGTCCGCGAGCTCTACATCGTGTTCGGGCGTTCCGCGTCCGGTCTCGATTTCGACTCGGTCGACAAGAAGCCAACCCACGTGATCTTTCTCATCATCGCGCCGCCGCAGGATCGCGACAATCTCTACCTTCAGGTGCTCGGTCGCGTCGTCGATCTCATCAAGGATGACGGTTCGCGCGAGCGCATCGCCGCGGCACGGGGCTTCGACGAGCTGAAGGTCATCATCGAGGGGCAGGGCCTTTGACAGACCATCCCGTAAAGAAACAGGACCAGGTGCGGCTGCTCGTCGCACTCCAGGATTTGGACCACATGATCAAGGAAGCGGAGGACACCAAGCTCTCCGCGAAGATGCAGGAAATGGGCTTTCCCCTCGACGGCGTCGCCGAGCTCAAGAAGGCCCGCGCCGAGCTCGCCGAACTCGTCAAACCCCAGCTTCTCACTCGCTACACCCGGGTGGCCACCAGCTATGACCGCACCGTGGTGCCGGTCGTGAAAGAGCTGTGCACGGGTTGCTTCGCGAAGGTCCCCACGTCGTTCCGTTAC
Organism: Candidatus Krumholzibacteriia bacterium; assembly: GCA_036376395.1. Lineage (GTDB taxonomy): Bacteria > Krumholzibacteriota > Krumholzibacteriia > WVZY01 > JAKEHA01 > JAKEHA01. The sequence continues at coordinate 6,071 of DASVAK010000127.1, read as the reverse complement.
GAGAAGAACGCCGTCATGACCTGCGAGAACTGCGGCCGGATCCTCTACTTCATCTAGTCGGAATCGCGACGGGCATCCGTCCGGGAGCGAAAGCACGTCGGTCCCGGAACGGCATCGGCCCGGTCACGATGCGCGCTCCCGGCCCGCCACCGTCCTGCTCGGAACTATTGGTCGCCTCGTTTGTTTGCTTCTTCGTACGTCCTTCCCCTCCAAGGAGGCGGATCATGAACTCACGTATCACGTCGCTGATCGTTGCGATCGCGATGGTGCCTGTTGTTTCCCTGCCATTTGCCCATGCGACTCCCCAGAAAGAGCCGGAAAAACGCCCCGGCCCTGTCCCCCAGTCGACGACTGTTCCGGCTCCGCGCCCCGATCCGGCGGCGGGCCCAGCCGGCGCACCCGCCGAGCTCGACGACGAGAGTCTCAGGGCGGAGGTTGACTCGACCCTGCTGTGGATGCAGGGCGTGATCGCCGAGTCGCAGTCGCTGTCGAAATCGTTCGCGGCCCTGGCCGCCGCCCACCACGGCGCCGACCGCAGCGAAATACTGATGATGCAGCGCATGAGCGACGCGATGAGCACGATGGGCGGCGAAGTCATGACGACGCTGCGCCAGTACAAGACCCTGCTGGACGACGAGACCGTGTCGGATACGGGCCTCATGAAGGCGGAGGTGCAGCAGCTCAAGGCGGCGATCGTCGTGATCGCGGGTGAAGTGGCGGACGCGGTGGCGACGCTGCACCGACTGCAGGCCCAGCTCGGTCAGGGGTGAGCAAACGCCCGCGCCTCGACTGGCCGGTTGCGATCGTCGCGACGGCCACGTTCGTCAACGGCGCGCTGGGTCTCCTGCACGCGCTGTTCGTGCGCGTGCCCGAGCCCGGGCACATCGCGGGTGTGATGCCCTTCGGCCTCCACCACTGGAGCAAGCTTCTCACGCTCCTCACCGGATTCCTGCTGCTGCTGCTCTCGCACCAGCTCTGGCGCCGGCTGCGCGCCGCGTGGTGGCTCGCGCTGGTCACGTCGCTCGCCGCCGCGCTCGCCCACCTGGGCCGCCAGCACCACGCCGCGCTGGCCGCGGCGCCCGCCGCCACGTGCCTTCTCCTGCTGGCGCTGCGCCCGCGCTTCACCGTGCGCAGCGAACCGCGCAGCATCGTGCGCGGCCTCGCCGTCGTCGCGGCGAGCCTGGTGATCGCGATCCTCTACGGCACGGTCGGTTTCTGGCTGCTCGACCGTCGCGACTTCGGCATCGAGTTTCACTGGCGCGACGCGCTGGCGCGTTCGCTGCGCCAGTACGCGCTCGCCGGCAACTCCGACCTCCAGCCGCACACGCGCCAGGCACACTGGTTTCTCGATTCGCTCGACGCGATGGGAATCGGCGCCGCGCTGGTGGCGTCGGTATCGCTGTTCCGGCCGCTCGCGTTCCGCCTGCGGCAGCTGCCGAACGAACGCGCCGACGCGGCCCGCATCGTGGCAGCGCACGGGAACTCGTCGCTCGATCATTTCAAGCTGGCGGCCGACAAGTCGTTCTACTTCGACGAGACGCGCCGGGGTTTCATCGCCTATCACGCGGCGTGGGGTGTGGCCGTCGCGCTCGGAGACCCGGTGGGACCCGACGACGTGATCGATCCTCTGCTGCGCGGGTTCGCGCGCATGTGCACCGACAACGGATGGCGACCGGCGCTGCACCAGGCCGGACCGCGCTGGGTGCCGGTCTGCCGCGAGGCGGGGCTGGGGGTGCTCAAGATCGGCGAGGAAGCCATCGTCGACCTGTCCGTGTTCGCCGCCACCACGTCGCGCTCGAGCGCATTTCGCCGCGTGCGCAACCGGGCCGCGAATGGCGGCATCCAGGTGACGTACCATGCGCCTCCGCTGACGCAGGAGCTGCTCGGAGAGCTCGAGCGGATCTCCGACGAATGGCTCTCCCTCCCCGGCCGGCGCGAGCGCGGCTTCACGCTGGGACGATTCGACCGCCACGAGATCCAGGCCACCCCGGTGTTCGTCGCGCGCGACCGCGAGGGACGGGCGCTCGCGTTCGCCAACCAGATTCCATGCTGGCCCGCGAGTGATGCCACCATCGACCTCATGCGCCACCGCATCGACGTCCCGAACAGCACCATGGACATTCTCCTGCTCGAGATCCTGACCCGGCTCGGTGCGACGCACCGCCGCTTCAGCCTCGGCCTCGCGCCGCTCTCGGGCGTGGGCGACCGTCCCGGCGCCACCATCGAAGAACGCGCGGTGCACCAGATGTACGAACGGCTCAACCGCTTCTTCTCGTACAAGGGACTGCGCAGTTACAAGGCGAAGTTCGACCCGGCGTGGCACGAACGCTTCCTGGTATACCAGGGCGGCCCGGCCGGGCTGGTTGCGACCGGGATGGCCGTGGGACGCATCACCGAGGGACCGCGCGGATGAGCTGGGCCGAGCATCATCGCCGCCGGATCGGCCTGGTTCTGGTCTCCATCAGCGTGCTCATCGGCGTGCTGGTGGCGGCGATGGATGCCGGCCAGGCGATCCACATCCTGCACGACGCGTCGTGGCACTGGGTGCCGGTGGCGCTTCTCTTCACGCTGGTGTCCTACGCGTGCCTCAGCGCGGGCTTCTCGACCGTCAACCGCATCTTCGGTATCACGCTTCGCCAGCGCGACCAGATGGAGATCGGGTTCGTCGCGTTTGCGCTCAACAACCTGGTATCGGTGGGCGGCCTGGCCGGCTACTCGTTGCGCGTGTACCTCCTGCGCCGGCGCGGGATGGCGACGGGGGACATCGTCGGGGCGTCGCTCGCGCACTCGTACGTCAACCATCTCGCGATGCTCTCCCTCCTTCCCGCCGGGCTGGTGTACCTGCTCGTCACCCACCCTCTGGGACAAACGCGAACCGTCGAGCTCGCGGTCGCCGCGTCGCTCTCGGTGGCGTTGATCGCCGCGACCACCACCCTGCTCGTGCACGAGGGGGCGCGCACGCGGGCGGCGCGCGCGGTGGCGTGGCTGGGCCGGCGCGTGCTGCGCCGCCCCGTGGATGCGGGCGTGGAGCGGCTCAACGACACCATCCGTCGCGGCGTGGCCACGATTCGACGGCGGCCCGCGGTGCTGGTCCTGCCGGTGCTCTTCGTCGCACTCGACTGGACCACCGGCGTGCTGGCACTCGGCGCCTGCTTCGAGGCGCTCCGCACACCGCTCCACCCCGGCGTCCTGCTGACGGGCTTCGCCATCGGGGTCACGGCCGGGCTTCTTTCCATGCTGCCGGGCGGACTCGGAGTCCAGGAGGGGTCGATGGCGGGCATCTTCGTCCTGCTCGGCGTCGAGTACGAGCGGGCGCTCCTCGCCGCCATGCTCTTTCGCGTTCTCTACTACCTGGTTCCCTTCGCCGTGAGCCTGGCGCTCTACGCCCACCTCCTCCGGAACCACCGCTCCGGCGACCCCGCCCGCGCCTGAACGGCCAGAATTTCTCGGGGCTCCCCTTGCAAACCATCCATTCTCTGGTAAAATATTTTTACTCGAAAAATAATGTTCCGTATTCGCATGGGTTGATTCTCAGCCGGGTGGCCGTTCTTCCATGGAATCTTCGATCCGCGCATTCCGCCGCAACCTCGAGCCGTTTGAAAACGACCGGGCCGCGCTGCCCTGGCACGTCGCCGGCCATACCGACCTGGTCAGCGAAAACCGCTACCTCGTCAGCTGGGCGCCGCTCGATGCGACCCGCCGGGCGGGGCTCTCCGTGTTCCAGTTCCGCTGCGAGTCCGCGGTGGCGATCGCGCCCGAGGGATGCGCGCAGGTGCTCGAGCTGGCCGCACACGACGGTCGCGTCGAGCTCCTGACGGCGTACGCGGCCCCGCTCGAGTCGTGCCCGCACGACGACGCCGTCGTGCTCCGGCACCTGGACGCGATCGCCGTCACACTCGCGCGTTTCGAAGCGCACGCCTTCCACGCGACGGCGCTCCAGCCCGGCCTCACCGGCATTTCCGACGATGGGCGCGCGCTCATCCTCCCCGGCGCGTACCTGCTTCCGCCGCCCGCCGACGCGCGCCGCGGCATCACCGACGCGCGCGCGCTGAGCGACGCCCGCACCGTGCACCTGGCGGCGTTCTCCGAGATCGCGCGCGTGCTCTCGGGCCGTTCCAGCGAGACACTCGCGCGGAAGCTCCGCAACCTGGCGCGCGAGGTACAGGCGCGGCGCGTGCACGACACGCGGGACGCGATGGCGTGGCTTCGCGGCGATACCACGGCGGGCGTGTCCGCGACCACGGCGCCGGCGAAGCCGGCGATCGCATCCGCGGCCATCATCCAGGCGATCGGCAACGGCCAGGTGGTGGAGATCACCGGCCACGAGCACAGCGGAAAGACGACGGCGCTGGTGGAGCTCCTGGGCGAGCTGCGCAACGGGGGCATGCACTGCCGCTGGCTCGACGAATGGGACCTCGCGCCCACGCCGCGGCGAAAGGGCGGCGCCCGCGACAGCGACAGCCGCGGTGACGTGTGGTTTGTCGACGACGCAAACGCACGGCCACTGTTGCACGCCATGCTGCTCGACCATGTCTCCGCGCTGGGTGCGGGCGCCGGTGCGGGCCTCGTGGTGGTGAACCGCGCCGGCAAGCAGGAGGGCGAGTGCTTCCGCACCAATCTCCAGCAGCGCGCGATCCACGGCATCCACAGCGTGAAGCTCGAGGGAACCCTCGCGCCGGATCCCGCGCTCGACCACATCGACGACGAATCGCGCCGCGTGCTCGAGCTCCTCTGCGTCGCCGGCATTCCCCTGCCCTTCGACCTCTTGCGCCCCGTGTTCCCCGGCGCCGAGCGCGACCTGCACCGCCGCGTGCACGCGCTCGCGGGCGCGGGACTGCTGGCCGTCGAGACGCGCGTGCTGCCCGGGGCCGGCGCCGCGACGGTGATGCTGCGCGTGACGTCGCGATCACTCGAGCAGCGCGTCGTCTCCGGAATCCCCGAGGCGCGGCGGCGCAACCTGCACCGCACCATCGCCCGCCTCGGCGACGAGCGCGCGCCGTTCGCGCCGATGTTCGTCCATCGCCACCTCGCCCTGGCCGGCGAGACGGAAGCCGCCGCGGCCGTCGCGGTCTCCTTCGTGCGCGAATCGAGCCGCTCGCAGCGCGCGCCGTTTCTCGACGCGCTGGTGCACGACCTGATCGACCGGGGCTGGTACAAGAACCTCCCCTACGGCGACCGGCTCCTGCTGCTCACCCGCTTCGGCGACGACCTGCTGGTGCGAGGGCAGCAGACCGAGGCCGAGGCCATCCTCAAGCGCGCCGAGAAGATGAACCCCACCGGCGACGAGATGCGCGCGCACGCGGCGCTCATCAGCGAAGCGATGCGCCTGCTCGCCGACGCATGGTCGGGGCGCGGCCGGCTTCGCCAGGCGCTCGATCTGCTCGACGACACGCGCGACGAGATCGGCTCGTACCTCTCGCTTCCCGACCAGGCGCGGCTGTTGAACGACATCGGATGGCTGCAGTACCGGCTGGGCGACTACTCGAGCTGTGTCGACTCGTGCAAGTTCACCACCAACACGCTCAATCCCAACGAGCACCCGCTGGTGGTCGCGCAGGCGCTGAACCTCCTCGGCGTCATCGCGTTCAACACCAGCCGCTACGACGAGGCCGTGTCCTATTACGAGCAGGGCGCGTTTTTGCGCGAGCGCGAGAAGGACCAGAACGCGCTGGCCGGCTCGTACAACAACCTGGCACTCGCCCACCAGGCCAAGGGCGAATACGACAAGGCGCTCGAGCACCTGCACCGCAGCATCGAAATCAAGCGGCAGCAGAACAACCAGGCCGGCATCGCGGGCGGCTACCTCAACCTCGCGCTGCTCCAGCTCGAGGTGCACAACTTCGACGAGGCCGACCGGCGGTGCCGCGAGAGCCTGCGCATCAGCTCGGCGCTCGGGCTCGCGCAGCTGGTGGCGGAGAACCACAGTACGCTCGGCGACATCGTGATGACGCGCGGCCACATCGACGAGGCGGAAGCCTACTACCAGCGCGCGCTCGAGCATGCGCGCCGCCTCTCGACTGTGAGCGAGGAAATGGGCGCGCAGAAGCGCCTCGCCAAGCTCTACCTGCGTA
>DASVAK010000123.1:0-11402 GCA_036376395.1 Candidatus Krumholzibacteriia bacterium | reverse complement strand
ATACGTGCGGCAACGAGAGGATCCGGTCGCCCGCAAACAACGACGTGAAGAGCGCGGAACGAAACCCGCGGCGTCACAGTCTGACAATCCCAGGCAGCTTCCAGCGCACGTGCGGGACCAGGTGTTCGCGCGGGACCAGGGCCGGTGCACGTTCGTGAGTGCTGGCGGCAGGCGGTGCGATTCATCGCACATGCTGCCGTTCGATCACAAAGTCCCCGTGGCACGAGGAGGAAAGAGCACGCTGGATAATCCGAGGCTGCTGTGTGCCTATCACAATCGGCTGGAAGCACAACGATTGATGGGGAGGAGCGGGCCGCGGAGCGACGCGTCACATCCGGACAGCGCGGTTCCGAACTGATAAGAGGCGCCTACTGCGATGCGGTCAGCACCGTGGGAACGCGGGTCTCCTTGCCGTCCTTGAGGCGCTCGAAGTAACGACGGCGCGCCTCCATGATCCAGTCGAGGAGGTATTCCTTGTGCCAGAACGAGACGGCGCGCTCGTAGTGCTTCTTCGCGGCTTCGAAATCGCCGCGGGCGCCCAGAATCTCGCCCGCCCGTGAACACGCGATCATCTGGTAGGAGTGGTCCCACGGCGCGGCAGACGGGTTGATCACGCCGGTGTACGCGTCGAGCGCCTTGTCCATGTCGCCCGACATGAGCCACGCCTCGCCGAGGTAGAACTGGTCCGCGATCGTGGCGCCGCTCTTCGACGCCAGCTCATCGCGCACGCGCGCGCGTGCGTCCGCGTCGGCGCCGTATATCGCGGTCACCTCCGCGGGGCCGATACCGGTGCCCTTCGGGAACTTCGCCAGCGCCTCGATCATCGCCTTGGCGTCGTCGCGGATGTACTCGACGTGTCCGTCGCGCACGACGAGCTCGAACGAGCTCTTCGCCGCGGCGACGTCACCCTTCGCCGCCTGCAACCGCCCCAGCTCGAAGGCCGAGAACCCGACCACCCAGTCGGGGTGCTCCGGGTTGTCGCTCAGGATCTGCGTGAAGCGCTCCATGGCGCGCGCGGGATGGTAGAAGCGGTCACCGTACGCGCGCTCGAACCGGATCAGCATCGCCGTCGAGCTGTCGATCTGCTCCTTCGGCAGGGTGGTGACGCGCGCCACCACCGCGTCGAGGCTGTCGGCCTGCTCGTTGGTCCGCCGCGGCAGAAGCGGGAACATGATGCACTCGGGGCGGACGAACGTCGCGTGCAGCGGGAACTCGCGCCGCAGCACGCTGAATCCGTCGAGGCCCTCTTCGTAGCGCCCCTCGAAGCCCAGGTACACCGAGTACAGGATCAGCTCGTTGTCGGTTTCCATCACGCTGTTGAAACCGCGCGCCAGCTCCATCATCTGGAGCCCGCGATCGCGGTCACCCGACGGAAGGAACAACAGCTTGGAGACAAATTTGTAGGCTGACGGCAGCGTGTCGGCGAAATACAGGAACGCCCCCATCAGGCTCGACGCCACGGGGTCGCCCGGGTGGCGCTTCAGGTACCACTCCAGGTCTTCCTTGCCCTTCTTCGCCTCGCGGCCGGCCGACCAGAACGACTTCTCGTAGGTGTGCACGTGCGACATGAGCATCCACGCCCAGCCGCGATACAGGCGCATCTTGTCGTCGGTGCTGCCGCTGTCGAGACGCTGGTCGCACAGCGCGATGGTGGCGCGCAGCTCGTCGTAGAGCGGGACGGCTTCGCGCTGGATGTCCTGCTTGCCCTCGTCGTCGACGGGGATCAATTCGCGGTAGAGCCGGGCCCGCACCAGGTGGTAGAGCGGCTCACCCTTGCATTCCGCCGCGAGCGAGTCCGTCCAGGCCAGCCGGTCGCGCACCCGGGCCCGGAAAACAAGGTCCATCGCGCGTCGCACTTCCGCGTCGCTCAAGTCGCGAGTTGCAGTCATGGTGGGCTTGCCGCCCGCCGCGCCATAAATGCCCGCGAAGGTCCCGGCCGCCGTTATGACGGCAGTAAGTGTCAGCAAAACTACACGTTTCATGTCGTTAGATGGGGGCAGGTCCGCCCAAAGCGACCCGCATTATGCACAAACCGGACCGGTTGGACCAGTCCCGGGCCCAAGTTGTTGCGTGGCACGGGGGTTGCTGTTCCGGGGCGATCGATCCCATGAAAGATAGAACCACCCAGGCGCCGGTCGAAACACCGACTTTCTCCCCCGATGCGCAGGCCGCGGAGCGCGTGCTCAAGGCACTCGCCAAGCTGGTCAGCGGACGGAAGATCTACGCGGAGAACAACCCGCGGCTGGTCCAGTTTCGCGACGAGCTGGCCACCACGCTGCGCGAGTTCTTTGCATTGCAGGACGAGCTCGTCCTCACCATCGAGCAGTTCGCGATGCACTGGCAGGAGCACGTCGTCTACGACAACCCGCGCCGCGACGAGAGCCTGGCGTTCATCCTCTACAAGGACGGCATCGGCGAGCTGACCATCCTGCCGCCGGCCATCGGCGACGAGACCGACCGGCTGGTGCACATCCTCGCCGACGAGCTCCACCACGTCTCACCCGACGAGGACGTGGTGACGCGGTTCTGGAACGCCGACTTCCAGCACATCACCTACCGCGTGCTCGACGACTACCTCGAGCCCGAGCGTGATCCGCGCAACTCCACCGACCAGCCCGCGCTCGAGGAGACCGCCGACCACGACGAGCTGATCCCGAGCCTCGCCGACAAGGGGCGCATCGTCGTGCAGCGCTCGGACGCGCTGGTCTCCCTCGACCGGATGCTGCGCGACATCTCGCGCCGCCACCATCCCAACGCGGGCGAGGATGACGCCGAGCTCGCGTACCAGAAGCTGCTGCGCGCGACGTTCAGCGTTCCCGCCGAGGAACTCGAAATGGCGCGCGGCGAGCTGGGTGCCGAGCGCGGCGAGGACGGCATCGCCTCGTTCTTCGAAGCCATCCAGGTCTTCCTCCTGCTCCCCGACAATCCGACCGGCGTGCGCGACATCGCCTCGGTGCTCGAGCGCCTGGTCGAGTTCGCCGTGACCGAGCGCCGACCCGCCACGCTGGAGCGCCTCGTGCACGCCATCCATCGCCAGACCGGACGCGCCGATCTCCCGGACGTGGCGCGCCGGACGGCCGAGAAGCTCCTGTCGCGCTGCGCCAGCAGTGACCTCGTGGCCTCGTTCGTGGATGGATTCGCCGAGGCCGACGTGGCCACCGACGCCGTGCTCGCCTACGCCAACGCCGTCGGGCTGCCGGCGATCGAGCCGCTGGTGCGCGCGCTCCACCGCGGCGGATCTCCGTCGCTCCACCGGCGCATCTGCGACACGCTGATCGCCATCTCGCCGGAGCGCGCGATCCAGCTCATCGACCGGCTCGACGTCGACCAGCCCGAGGTGGCGGTCGACGCGGTGTACCTCGCGCGCACCCTGAAGCTCGCCGCCCTCTCGCCGCGCCTGCGCGAGCTCGTCTTCTACCCCGATGCGCGCGTGAAGCTCGAGATGCTGGGATGGATCTCCGCGCACGAGGACGCCGACACCACCAACCTGCTGCTCGCCTCGCTGGGCGACCTCGACCGCCGCGTGCGCCTGCGCGTGCTCGAAGCGCTGTGCGACCGCCGCGATCCGCGCGTGCGCGAGCGCATCACCGAGATCGCCTTCGCGAAGGATCTCGGCGAGCGCAATGCCGACGAGCAGGAAGCGATCTTCAAGACGCTGGGTCACGTGGGCGACGCGACCACCGTGATTCCCCTGCGCGCACTGGTGGAGAAACGCCGCCTTCTCGCCGCGTCAAAAGGACCCGACGTGAAGCTCCTCGCCATCCGCGCGCTCGAGCGCATCCGTGACCGCGGCGCGCTCGATCTGCTCGCGAAGCTGTGCGCCGACCCGTCGGACGCGGTGAAACAGCGGGCGCAGCGCGCCCACCAGGCCCTGACCGCCGCGCTGGCAGAAGCGAAAGCGGCCGTGGAGACGAGATGAGCGACGAGCAGCTGCACTCCCAGGGAGCGATCGGCGTGATGGGCGAGGACGACGGCCGCACGCCCGAGGACCGCGCGTTCCTCGAGCAGACCGGCGAGGAGCTGGTGATCCGCCTGTTCGCCGCGGGCAAGACGCTGCGCCTCTACGACGCCGCGAACCGCGCCTCGCAGCGGGCGCTCTCCGACGTGATGCAGACGCTGCACCGCGTCGTGGAGCGGGAGGGGCGCGTCGTGCTCCGCACCTCCAACGACTTCCTGCTCCTGAACGAGCACCGCATCGCGGCCGATCCGCAGCACTACGCGCCCTTCGAGTTCTGGGTGGCGGAGATGAAAAAGCGCGGCGTCGAGGCGATCGAGATCGGCGCCGGCGCCACCGAGCAGCAGGCGGCGACGTTCCTGGTCGAATTCTTCAAGGTCGAGGCGGGCGAGGACGCGGCGTTGGAGATCGAGCGCCGCCTCTGCGACGCCGGCGCGAAGGCGTTCAGCGTCATGCGCTACGTCGAGCGCGAAACCAAGCTCACCGAAGTGCGCCGCCGTATCGTCGACGTGCGCCAGGAGAGCAACCGCGTCTACTTCCGCACCGTGGCGCTGATGGGCAACGTGATGCGCACCGCGGAGGAGAAGCAGGTGCTGCAGATCCGCAAGGCCAAGCGGCTCACCCAGCAGATGGTGGACCTCATCCAGACCGACGAATCCGTCCTCACCGGCCTCGCCAGCATCAAGAGCTTCGACGCCTACACCTTCGCGCACTCGGTCAACGTGTGCATCTACTCCATGCTGATCGGCGACCGCATGCGGCTGGAGAAGGCCGACGTCGCGCGCCTCGGTCTGGCCGCGCTCCTCCACGACATCGGCAAGACGTACATCCCGGCCACCATTCTCAACTCCAACGGGAAGCTCTCCGACCGCGAGTGGGAGCTCATGAAGTACCACACCTTCTTCGGCGTGAAGGAGCTCTCGCGGGTGAACGCGCTGCGCGACGCCGTTGACACCATGTTCGTCACTGCGCAGCACCACGCGCAGTACAACGGCAACGGCTATCCCCAGCGGCCGGGCGGATGGAAGCTGCGGCTCTTCAGCCGCATCGTGACGGTGGCCGATTACTACGACGCCATGACCGCCTATCGCACCTACCAGAAGGAACCCATCACGGCCGACCAGGCGCTCCAGTTCCTGGTGTCGAACGCGGGCAACATCTTCGACCCGTTCATCCCGAAGGTGTTCGTGCAGGCGATGGGGTTGTACCCGACGGGGACCATCGTGGAGCTCGATGGGGGAGAGATCGGCGTGGTGACGCGCCAGAACGGCGACCACCGGTTGCTCCACCGCCCGGCGGTGGAGGTGCTGCGCACGCACGGCGACGCGGTGGAGCGGGAGATGATCGATCTGGCCGAGCGCGACCCGGGCGGGCGCTACCCGCGCCGCATCGTGCGCGCGCTGCACGAGTCGCAGGTCGACATCGACAAGCGCCTGTGCTTCCTCGCCGACGCGGCGGCCACGGATCCGTCGCGGCAGTAGCCGCGACTTCAGCGCGGCGCCGGGCCCGTCTCCTGGGCCCAGGCGGTAATGCCGCCCTTCAGATTCCACACCCGATCGAACCCCGACGACTGCAGGAACTCCGCCACGCGCGCGGAACGATTGCCGCTGCGGCAGTAGACGACCGTCTCGTGCGACGGGTCCAGCTCGTGCACGCGCGCCGGGATCTCGCCCATGGGAATGTGCAGCTCGCTGATGTGGCCGGCCTGGAACTCGTGCGGTTCGCGCACGTCGAGGACCACCAGCTTTTCTCCGGCATCGAGGCGGCGCTTGAGTTCTTTCGCGGTGATTTCGGGTACGGACATGGATGAGGCCTCCCTTGTATTTGTCGTCGAGCATGTCCCGCCGCCGGCGAGACTTCTGATTGTCGGGTTCGCGCCGCACATCGGGCAGTCGGGATCGCGCGCCACGGCCAGCTCGCGAAACTCCATGGTGAGCGCGTCGACGCGCAGCAGCCGGCCGCGGAGCGGCGTGCCGGTCTGCACGATCCACTTGATCGCCTCGGCGGCCTGGATCGATCCCACGACCCCCGGCAGGACGCCGAGCACCCCCGCTTCGGAGCAGTCGGCCGACTCGCCGGCCGGCGGGGCGGGGTAGAGGCAGCGGTAGCACGGCCCGTCGGCCGCCCCGAACAGGCTCACCTGGCCTTCGAAGCGCAGGATGCTCCCGTGCACGTGCGGGATGCCCAGCATGACGCACGCGTCGTTCACGAGGTAGTGGGTGGCGAAGTTGTCGGCGCCGTCGATGACGATGTCGTGCCCGCGCAGGAGCTCCATCGCGTTGGCGGCCGACAGGCGGACGGGATGCGGCTCGAGGCGGACGCCGGGGTTCAGGCCGGCCAGCCGGTCGCGCGCCGCGTCGACCTTCAGGCGCCCGACGTCGGCGGTCCCGAAGAGGACCTGGCGCTGGAGGTTCGTGGTCTCCACCCGGTCGTCGTCGACCAGGGTGATCCCCCCGACCCCAGCCGCGGCGAGGTACAGCCCGGCGGGTGCGCCCAGTCCTCCCACACCGACCAGTGCGACCCGGGCCCGCTTGAGACGGGCCTGGCCCTCCGGCCCCACGCCCGGCAGGACGATGTGGCGCCGGTAACGCTCGACCTCGTCGGCGCTGAGGCCGGCCGGTGACTGAACGGTTTGCTTCAATGACGAATCGGGGTTACGCATATTTCCTGGCGGACGGAAACGGAATCGTACACCGCCACGGGAAGCGCTGCAACCGTCCCGGGAAATAGGGCGCAAAGGCATGGAACCTGCGAGTTCTGCGGCGTATAATTCCATGGCTTTCCGGGCACTTCGTGCCCCGTGGCACTCCCCGATCCGAACCTTGGAAACGAGACGTACAACGCAACCGCGACCCATGAGACCGCAGCTGCTCATTCTGGCCATCCCGGCCCTCATTTTTTCCCACGCGGAAGCCCGGGCCCAGGCCGCCGCAAGCCGCGACAACGTCGCCGTCATCGATATCCCGGCGCCGGACCACGACTTCGGCCAGGTCTACCGGGAAGGGAAGTTCAGCCACGCGTTCACGGTCCGCAATCGCGGCACGGTCGATCTCATCATCGAGGATGTGAGGCCCAGTTGCGGCTGCACGGCGGCCAAGTTCGACCGCCTGATCGCCCCCGGCGGGACCGGCAAGGTGGAGCTGGAAGTCGACGGGTCGCAGGTGCACGGCGACTTCAGGAAGTCGGCCGCGGTGAAATCCAGCGATCCGTACCATCCATCCATGACACTCACGATCAGCGGCAACGCGGTTCCCTACGTCAACGTTGCGCCCGAGGGCACCGTCCTCATGCACGGCCGGTACGGCGAGAAGGCGGAGCAGACGCTCACCCTCACGACCAACGAGAAGGACCTGGATTTCAAGGTCCTCGGCGTGCGTTCGAACATCGACGACAAGATCACGTACGTTCTGGAAGACGGGAACGCGCCCGGGGAGTACCTCCTCCACGTCTACAAGAACCCGAAGCTGCCCACGCTCTCGACCTACGGCTCGATCTTCGTCGCGACCAACAGCACGAAGTGGCCGGAGACAGCCGTGCAGGTCCACGTGATGACCAAGGGGTCGATCGTGATCACCCCGAGCGTCCTCAATTACGGCGCGGTCCGGTTTCCCGGCGAGAACCAGTCCGGTGTCCCGGAGACCCGGACAATCACGGTCTCGAGGCCGTCCGGCGATTTCAAGATCGAGCAGGTCACGGTCAGCAATCCCAACTACCGCGCCGTGGTTGACGCGGTAACGCCGGGTCAGCAGTACCGCGTGCAGGTGGCGTTCACGCCTCCGGCCCGGAAGACCACCGCCAAACAGACCGAATCGGGCGAGATGATCATCCACACCGATGATCCGCGCGAACCTGCCGTTCGCGTCCAGTTGATTGCACGTTCACAGTAGTTCGCGCCGGACCGGCGCAAGAGGGAGATGTCGATGAAAATGAGGTGGCTGGCGTGGTTGCTTGCCGGGGTGCTCGCGATCCCGGCCGGTGCGTGGGCCCAGGCCGCGAAACCGCGGTCCGCAACGGGCGGCACCAAGCCCGTGATCGAGATCCCGATCACGGACCACGATTTCGGCGAGGTCTACAAGGAGAACAAGTTCCTGCATGCCTTCACGGTGTACAACCGGGGCAACGCCGATCTCGTCATCGAAGAAGTGAAGCCTGGCTGAGGATGCACCGTAGCCAAGTTTGACCGGCTAATCCCTCCTGGTCAGGAGGGCAAAGTAGAATTGGAAGTCGATGGGGCGAAGGTCCACGGTGAATTCACCAAGTCCGCCACGGTTGATTCGAACGATCCCGAGCGTCCGCACCTCACCCTGACGGTGCGCGGCAAGGCGATCCCGTTCGTCAACGTGACGCCCGACGGCACCGTGTACATGCACGGGCGCTATGGCGAGGCGGTGGAGCAGGACCTGACCATCACCTCGAACGAGAAGGACCTGGATTTCAAGGTGCTCGGAGTGCGATCGACTATCGACGACAAGATCACCTACGCGGTGGAGAACGGCGCGACGCCGGGCGAATACACCCTCAAGGTGTACAAGAACCCCAAGCTCCCGACGCTGTCCACCTACGGGTCCATCTTCATCACGACGAACAGCAAGAAGTGGCCCGAGACGACGGTCCAGGTGCACGTGATGACCAAGGGCTCGATCACGGTCACGCCGGCCGTTCTCAATTATGGCGCGGTGAAGTTCACCGACGACAACGGCTCGGGCACGCCGTCGACCAAGGCCATCGTTGTCACCAAGACGGCGGGCGACTTCAAGATCAAGGACGTCACCCTGAGCAACCCCAACTACAAGGCGGTGGTTGACGCGGTGGCGCCGGGCCGGCAGTACAGCGTGCAGGTGACGTTCACGCCGCCGCAGCGCAAGCAGGCCAAGCAGACCGAGTCGGGCGAGATGATCATCCACACCGATGATCCCAAGGAACCGGCGGTCCGGGTGCAGTTGATCGCGCGCTCGCAGTAGGCGGGGCGCGGAAAGGCGAAAAGGAGCAGCAGTAAGATGAGAACGCGTTGGTTGACGATGATCCTGGTGGGCATGCTCGCGATTCCGCTGGCCGGCGTCGCGCAGAACGCAGCAAAGAAGACGGAAGGCAAGCCGTCGGGCCGTCCGATCCTCGACCTGGAGCGGATGAACTACGACTTCGGCGAGACCTTCGAGCAGAAGGAGTACGCGTACTCCTTCATCGTGCGCAACAAGGGCACGGCGGATCTCGTCATCGAGGACGTGCACCCGGGCTGCGGCTGCACCGCGGCGAAGTGGGACAAGGTCATCGCGCCCGGCAAGACGGGCAAGATCGACCTCGTCATCGACGGCGCCAAGGTGTCGGGACAGTTCAGCAAGACCACCGAGGTCAAGACGAACGACCCCGACCACCCGCAGGTCACGCTGGTCATGTCGGGCCGGGAGATTCCGATCGTCCGCGTGACGCCGGAGGGCACCGTGTACCTGCACGGACGCCCCGGCGAAGCGGTGGAGAAGGAGCTCACCATCGCGACGAACGAGAAGGACATCGACTTCCAGGTCACCGGCCTCAAGTCGAACATGGACGACAAGATCACCTACTCGTACGCGAAGGGCACGAAGCCCGGCGAGTACGTCATCAAGGTGAAGAAGGACGCGAAGCTGCCCATCATGTCGACCTACGGCACCCTCACGGTGACCACCAACAGCAAGAAGTCGCCCGAGACGACGCTGCAGGTGCACGTGATGACCAAGAGCTCGATCCTGGTCAGCCCGAGCGTTCTCAATTACGGGCAGATCAAGTTCGCGGATGCGAAGGGCCCCGGCACCCAGTCGACCAAGACACTCACCGTGACCAAGGCGGCGGGCAAGATCCGGATCACCGAGGTCACCTCGAGCAATCCCAATTTCAAGCCGACGCTCGAGACCGTCGTTCCCGACCAGCAGTACAAGGTCACGGTCGTGTTCATCCCCCCGACGCGCAAACAGAGCAAGCAGACCGAGTCCGGCGAGATGATCCTCAAGACCAATGATCCGCAGGAGCCCACGCTGCGAGTGCAGCTCGTGGCCCGGTCGGAAATCTGATCACCAGGGCATGAAGAACAGGGAGATTCGATGAAGAGACATATCGTGGTCGCAGCAACGGCGGGGCTTGTCATCGCGGGGACGATCTTCGCGACGAATACCGTCCAGAAGGCGTACGCCGCCGAGCCGGCGAAGAAGGGCACGACGGCGGCGAAGCCCGCCGCGGCGCCGAAGGGCCAGCTTCCGCCCGGCGCGAACGCCGCGGAGGTCTACGGCAAGCTCACCAAGGAAGTCGAGGAGCTGTCCAAGCAGCTCATGAACAGCGGTGCGCCCGATGACCAGGCGCGCATCTACGCGGACATCGAGGCGAAGTTCGTTGCCTTCCGCAACCGCTGGCCCAACACGACCGAGGCGAACGACGCCGCGTTCCAGCTGGGCGCGATGAACTTCGGGATGCAGAAGTACGACCAGTCGGCGGGGCTGCTCAAGGAGTTCCTGGGCAAGGCGACGGAGAAGGAGCACGACCAGCAGGCGTACGCGCACTTCTACCTCGCCGAGTGCTACAAGGCGACCGGCAAGTACGACCTCGCCGAGACGGAATACAAGCTGATCCTGTCCAAGTACCCGGACGTGAACCAGCAGCTCAACGACGTGGCCAAGGGCAACATGCAGGGCCTCAGCACCGAGCGGAAGCTCGCCATCGGCGGCGAGCCGGTTCATTTCAACGTGAAGAGCATCGACGGCAAGACGCTCTCGCCCGCCGCCTACAAGGGCAAGGTGCTGCTTATCGACTTCTGGGCGACGTGGTGCGGACCGTGCGTCAAGGAAATGCCCAACGTGAAGCAGGTCTACGACAAGTACCATCCCAAGGGCTTCGAAATCGTCGGCATCTCGCTCGACCAGTCGCGCGACCGGCTCGACCAGTACATCTCGACCAACAAGATTCCCTGGCCGCAGTACTTCGACGGCAAGTGGTGGAAGAACGACGTGGCCGTGATGTACGGCATCCAGTCGATACCGTCCACCATCCTGGTCGACAAGGCGGGGAAGATCCGTTACAAGTCGCTGCGCGGACGGCAGCTCGAGTCGGCGGTGCAGCAGCTGCTGGCGGAGAAGTCGTAGCGTCGCGCGCGCAAACTGATCGCTACGCGGGCGGCCGGTCTTCCGGTCGCCCGCTTCTTTTGCGCGCCAGCGCGGCGATGATCTCGAGCTCCATGCCGATGCGCGCGTCCCACGACACGAAGGTCTCGCGCGCAAGCGCGCGCGCCGCGCCGGCGAGGCGCCCGCGCAGCGCCGCGTCCGAGAGCAGGCGCGCCAACGCGGCCGCCAGCGCGTCCACGTCGCCGGAGCGCACCAGCAATCCCGTCTCGCCGTCGCGCACCACCGTCGAGGTGTCGCCCGTCTCGTAGGCGGCCACCGGCACGCCGCAGATCATCGCCTCGCACGTGGGCAGCGCCCGGTTG
>DASVAK010000117.1:0-3604 GCA_036376395.1 Candidatus Krumholzibacteriia bacterium | reverse complement strand
ATGAGCGCTTCCAGGATGGCGGAGCCGTGGCGCAGATGGTCGGCCGAGGCGCGCACGTTGGCGCGCACGGCGTGATGAACCAGCGCGTCGTGGTCGTCACGCAGCGTCGACTCGAGCAGCGGCGCCACCGACGGGCGCACGCGCTCCACGATGGAACGAAGATTGATGGATTGCTGCGCGGCGGGCGCGCGCAGCTCGTCGATGGTGGCGAGAATGGCGCCGCACTGCGAGTGACCCAGCACCACCACGAGCCGCGTCTTGAATCGCGTCGCGGCGAACTCCACGCTTCCCACCTGCGACGGCGCCACGATGTTGCCCGCCACGCGGATCACGAAGAGGTCGCCGAGCCCCTGGTCGAACACGAGCTCGGCCGGCACGCGCGAATCCGAGCACCCGAGCACGATCGCGATGGGAAACTGGCCGTCGACCAGCGACGCGCGCCGCCTGGTGTGCAGCGCGACGTCGGGCGTGTTCGCCACGAAGCGGCGATTGCCCTCACGGAGTCGTTCCAGCGCGTCGCGTGCGTCGATCATGGCGGCCGATGTCCCCAGGTCAGTACTGGACGACGGCTTTGAAACCGGCGTAGGCCATGCGCTTCATGTCGAAGGGTTCCTTGCCCTTCTTCATCATGGCGGCGATGCGCGGATCCTTCATGACGAGCTTGTTGACGCGGTTGCGGTCGGCGCGCGACTTGTACACGATGAAAGAGAAGAACACGGTCTCGCCGCGCTTGAGCTTCATGAGCCGCGGAAACGGGATGCCCCATTTTGTCTGCAGGTCATCGCCCTGGCATTCCATGTACTCGAGCGCGCCGTAGCCCTTCCAGATCCTGCCCGCCTTCTGCGCCATGGCGCGATAGGCGCGCACGTTCTTCTGCGGCACCACGAGCACGAAACCGTCTACGTAGTTCGGCATCTCATGTCCTCCGGGTGTTAGCGAGGGGGCGCCCGGTGCGTCGCGTCAGGCGTCGCCGGCGGGCTCGAGCAGGCCGACGCGGTAGTCCCCTTCCACCTCGACGGCGGCCAGCCAGAGGTCGAAGGACGCGTCCTGCCGGGCACGATCGCCTGCGCCGGGCTCGAACTGGATGCACAACCAGCCGCGGTAATTCTCGTCGGTGATCTCGCGCGCCGACGCGACCAGGTCGCCGACTTCCAGGAACCCCTCATCGAGGGTCCACTGCTGTACGGACACGCCGCCGGCGCCGTCGACCATGCGTTCGATGTCGGCCGGCGTCATCTTCTGCTGCAGCCACGGCGCAAACAACGCGTGCGCTCCGCTGAAATTCCGTTCCACCACGCGCTTCGCCAGCGCGTCACACAACGCTTCGCACTTCTGTTCCACCACGCCCCTCCGCGATTCATGCAGCCTGTACGCGGCAAGAGTAGGCCCGGGTACGCGGGAACGGCAACCAGTTTTTGGAGATCGATTTACGACGACGCCCCGGCGTCCATGGGCGAGCACAGTTCGACCAGCGTTCCATCGGGACAGCGGAGATAGGACACGGTCTGGCCCCACGGCTTGTGCGCGGGCGCCGCGAGCTCGGTCGCACCCGCCGCGAGCGCGGTTGCGTGCGCTTTCTCGACGTCGTCCGCCACCAGCGCGATCTCCATCCCGAGCGGCTGCGACGACTCGCTCGCCGCGACGTGACCACCGGGAAAGTTCATCTTGCCGAGTGAATGGTCCGCGAATGCGATGGTGGTATCACCGGTGTCGAGCTCGCCGTACTGCGCGGTCTCGTGCAGGAAACGCCGCTTGATGCCGAATGCCTTCTCGAAGAACGTGATCGACGAGGCCACGTCGGGAACGTAGATGATCGTGTAGCCGAATTTCATCGCGCGCGCGGCCCGGCTTCCGCCCGTTCGGTGAGCGCATCCACCTTGCGCCGGATCTCGGTGAGGTATGCTTCCATCTTTTCGTCCTCGTCCTTGGATTCGTGGCTGCCGCGGTGGATGAGAAAACTGGTGAGGATGACGAAGGTGAAGAGCTGGAGGAATTCCGACTGCCAGTTCTCCAGCGTGGAGCTCATGAACGCGTTGAGGTACTGGCCGACCTCCACCGCCTGGCCGTGCGCGTGCTGCTCGTCGGCGAACTCGCGCCACTGGAAGACAGCCTGCCCCACCCAGCTCAGCAGGAAGAGGAGTCCGAGGACGATGCTGAGGTTGTAGTTCTTCCAGAGCTGCCGGAGGTTCATGGTCCGCCTTTCGAAGACAAGGTAAGGCGGCACGCCCTCCGCTGGAAACTGTACGGACGCCGGAAAGCGGACCCGCGGAAGCCCTTAGCCGGTGCGCGAGGTCTTCTCTAGAACCCCTTCGCGTGCAACCAGTTGAGCGTGTACTCCGCCAGCTCCTTCCAGCCGTGATCCATGATCAGCGAGTGGCCCCGGTTCGGGAATTCCTTGAAGTCGGTGATGGCCCGCGTCTTCCGGTAGGCCCGGAGCGCGCCTTTCACCATCACCGGCGGCACGGTGTGGTCCGCCGATCCCGCCATGAGCAGGAGAGGCCCGCGCTTCGAATTGCGCGTGTCCACCTTGAGGGCGGCGTTCGGCGCCAACGGGGCGGTAATGGTCTGGAACAGCGGCTTGGCCGGCCCGGGGATCGCATAGCGCGAGTACAGCTCCTTCGCTTCGCGTTCCGAGACGGCGCTGGCGAATCCGGTACGGAACTGCGGCTCGGTCAGCGCCACCACGCGCTTGTAGTTCAGCGGATTGCGGAGCACCGGCCGCGTCGATCGCACCATCGGGAGCGGAAGCTCGGAGACACCTTTGAAGGGCGCGGAGTCGATGGCGACACCCGCCGCGCCCAGGCCGCGGCCAAGGAGATTCTGCACCAGGACTCCGCCAAAGGAGTGGCCGATCAACACGGGCTTTTCATCAAAGAGGCTGAGCTGACCCGTGATGAAGTCCGCGATCTCCGACAAACCGTAGCCCGCCATCGCGGCGCCGTTACGGCGCGTCGCCTCGGGCGTGTCCGCTTCGCCGGGCCATTTCGCGGCGACGGCGTCGTAGCCGTTGCGGCGGAAGAGCTCGACCCACGGGCGCCACGACTCACCGTGCACCCACAGGCCATGGATGAATACAACCGGGATTCTGGCTTCATCGGTCGAGAGTGACATTGATGACTCCTTCTCCGGGGGACCTGGTTCGGACGGAGGCGGGACAGTTCAATGCCAGATGGTGCCGGGCGCATCGGCTGGTGTTGAAATACTGTGAGTCGCCACCCGTAACGTCAAGGGTGCCGGGGTCGGGCCTTCTACGTATCGCGATGTTCGCCGATTCGTAAC
Source organism: Candidatus Krumholzibacteriia bacterium (assembly GCA_036376395.1). Taxonomy (GTDB): domain Bacteria; phylum Krumholzibacteriota; class Krumholzibacteriia; order WVZY01; family JAKEHA01; genus JAKEHA01. Next base: position 325 of record DASVAK010000117.1, on the reverse strand, counting down.
CAGTATCGTCGCGCGCCGGATGTCACGGCTTCTCGGCGAGGTACATGAAGCGGGAGAGTCTGCGCTCGCTCGTAAGCCGGTGCACGGCGGCAAAGAAGCGTTGCAGCCCCTCGAAGCGCTCTTCCCCCTCGATCCCGAGCAGGTCGTCGCGCCGCGCGGCGCGCGCGTCGTGCCATCGGCCCGAGGTCAGCACGATGTTCTCGGTGGCGTCCTCCTGGCGGACCAGGCGCAGGCCCGCATCGTCGAGGAAGCGCTCCGTCACCAGCGGCGGCATGAAGACGAACAGCCCGATCGAGCTGCGCAGCGCCAGATCGTCGTTGGTCAC
>DASVAK010000116.1:0-14420 GCA_036376395.1 Candidatus Krumholzibacteriia bacterium | reverse complement strand
GTACTACTTCCGTATCTCGCTCAAAGCACACCCCGACCTCTACGGCGAGTCGGGCAATCGCGGGCTTGGGAGCGGCCTGATGGGACAATTCTAGGTCCGTCGCTCACCGCCGCAATCCGGCGGACACGGAAATCGGCGTCGCCATGCGTCGATTGGACGAATATGTGTTGACACGTTTTTTTGGAGGTCGATAAAGTGCGCGTGAGAACGGGAAGGAGGTGAGTCAATGAACAAGACAGAACTGGTCGAACGCATCGCGCAGAAAACGGGCCTCACGATGAAGGACTCGAAGAACGTCATCGACGCGATTTTCAGCACCCATACCAAGCATGGCATCATCGCGGCCGAGTTGAAGTCGGGCCGCAAGGTTCAGATCACGGGTTTCGGGACGTTCCAGGTCCGCAAGCGCAAGAAGCGCGAAGGTCGCAACCCGCAGACGGGCGCGACCATCGAGATTCCGGCGACGAAGTTCCCGGCATTCTCCGCGGGTCGTGCTCTCAAGGACCGCGTGAAGGTGTAAAGGGAACGGTTTCCGGTTTTGCGGCGACAGGCGGAGCGCACGAGAACGCGCCGCCTGTTGTCTTTTCCCCTCCCGTCTGCAGGCAACCGCGTGTCCGGCAACGGCTTGTGAGCCGCCGTGGCGCGTGGTATATTCTCCCCCACATGCGCCACCTTTCCACCATCGCCGTCCTGCTCGCGCTGGCCGCCGCGGGCGCGCAGTCTCCTCCGGCCACCGATCCGCCGCTGCCCGCCCCGGACGCCCGGCTGGTCTACGAGAGTGATACCCGCGCCTACTACCGCCCCTGTGGCTGACACGCCAATGCCTCGGGCGGACTCTCCCGGCGGGCGAGTCTTTTGAAAAAACTCCGGGCTGAAAAGGCGCCGCTGTGGCTGTGCAGCGGGGGCGACTTCTACGGGACCGCGGATATCTACAACGAGGCCAAGTCGCACTTTGTGGCCAGGATCATGGGTCTCCTGGACTACGACGCCGTGGGCATCGGCGAGACGGACCTGAACTTTGGTCTCGGCACGCTCTCGAAGGACGCGCGCGCGTACCGTCTGCCTTTGGTTTGCGCCAACCTCGTCGCGAAGGTGGACTCGGTCAAGATCCGCGGCAAGGGCGAGGAATACGCCGCCGCCGAGCGGCTGGGAACGGCGTTCCCCCCGTATCGGATCGTCGCGAAGAATGGCGTCCGCATCGGGTTTATCGGCGTGATGTCGCCCGCCACCAAGTTCGTGCGCGAGGCAGCCGACGCGATCACCTACTCGCTCGAGGATCCCATCGCAGCGGTGCAGAAGGTGCTGCCGGAGGTGCGCGAGAAGAGCGACATCGTGGTCCTGCTCGCCCACATGGACCAGATCGAGGCCCAGCACTTCGCCGAGGCGGTGCCCGGGATCGACGTCATGGTGCTCGGCCACGACACCGCCGGACGACCGATCGGCGCGCCCATCGAGGTCGGCAAGACACGCATCGTTCGCGCCAGCTACCAGGGACAGAACATCGGCCAGCTCGACATCGATGTGACGAAGGACCATGCCGTCGCCGCGGTGCGCGCCATCATGCATCCGCTCGCGGCGACCTACCCCGACGATCCCGACATGACGAAGCTTCTCGATGAGTTCGACGCCGAAAACCGCAAGGCCCAGAAGGAGCTCTACGCGCGCGAGCAGCTCAAGGCCACCGGCGCGGACGACGAGGGCAGCCGCTACCTGGGGCTGGGTTCGTGCCAGAGCTGCCACCAGGCCGAGTTCGAGGTGTACGCGAAGACCGCCCACGCGCACGCGTACGCCACGCTGGCCTCCGAGTTCGTCCACCGCGACACCAACTGCGTGGGCTGCCACGTCACCGGCTACGGCGACAAGGGCGGCTTCGGCGGCATCCGCATGCGCGGAAATCCCGTCGACCTGGCCGACGTCCAGTGCGAAGCCTGCCACGGCCCCGGCATCGAGCACTCGCGCGACGGCAATTACGCCTCGCGCGCGCGCGACGCCTGCGTGCGCTGCCACACTCCGTCCGATGATCCCGATTTCGATTTCGATACGGCCTGGCCGAAGATTGCGCACTAGCGCGCGCCTTGTCGCGCTCGTGGTGCTGCTCTTCGCCGGCCGTTCCGCGCGCGCGGCCGACGCCGAGTCGTTGCTGCTGCCCGGGATCGACATGCGCTCGATCCAGTTCACCGTCGGGGCGTGGTGCCGCTACCGCGTGATCGACGAGGCGATGGGCACGTCCGACACCAGCACGGTGTATCTCGCCGTCGTCGGCCGGGAGAAGACCGCGAAGGGCGCCGCCTACTGGCTCGAAGTGGAAAGCACCCCGCCGGGCGGCGCGAAATCGGACCGCGACGTGGCGCGCGCCCTCGTCGATGAGCGCATCCAAACCATGGGGCCGGGCGATTCGCTGCACACGTTCATCACGCGCTACTACACGCGCAAGGGCGACGGCCCCGTCGAGGAGGGCGACCCCCGCCAGCTGCGAAGGTTGAGCATGGCTTCGCCCGCATCGCCGTCGGACTGGAAGAACGCGCCGAACCAGTCGGTGAAGACGCCCGCGGGAACGTTCGTATGTGAACGGCGCAGCTTCGCCGCGACGGAGTCGCGTGATATTCCGAGCGGACGCGTCACATTGAAGCAGAAGCGGAGTGATCGCGTGGAAGTGTTCACCTCGCCGTCGGTGCCCCTGTTCCATCTCGTGAAGAGCGAGGTGGAGCGGACGCGCGAATCACACACCGTCCCACCGGTGCGAGGCATCCCCGACGCGGGACCGCGGACCTCCCGCACCACCAGCCTCCTTGTTGCGCACGGCACCGGCGCCAAAGCCCTGATTCGCGTTCACTAGAGCCCCGCGCGGGCAGCGGAATCGTCCCCCTCAACCGGAGATCGTGCTCATTCGCTGAGCTTTGCGGCGTGGGCGCGGCTGTGCTATAAATCGCGCTTCGGCCCGCAACAGGATTCTCATTACCCACGACCGTTTCTTATATCCCAGGGACCAAGGAGGACGGCGCCCATGAGCGACCGTGTCATACCCATGAGCGATCGGCTGAGTCGCGTGAAATATGCCCGGGATGTGCTGGGCACGATGGGCAACACGCCGCTCGTGCGCCTGAACAAGGTGACGAAGGACGTGAAGTGCACCGTGCTGGCGAAGCTCGAGTACTTCAACCCGGGCGGGAGCGTCAAGGACCGCATCGGCATCTTCATGATCCAGGAAGAGGAGCGCAAGGGCACCCTCAAGCCGGGCGGCACCATCGTCGAGTGCACCTCGGGCAACACCGGCCTCGGACTCGCGCTGGCCGCGTCGCTGCTCGGCTACAAGTGCGTGTTCACGATGCCGGAGAAGGTGCCGGTCGAGAAGGAGTACATGCTGCGCGCGTACGGCGCCGAAGTCGTGCGCTGCCCGACGGAGGCGGCGCCCGATTCGCCCGAGAGCTACTACAACGTGGCGAAGCGCATCGCAATGGAGCGGGGCGCCGTGCTCGGCAACCAGTACCACAACCTGGCAAACCCGGAAGCGCACTACCGCACCACCGGTCCCGAGATCTGGCGCGACACCGCCGGCGAAGTGGATTACGTGGTGGGCGGCATGGGCACCGGCGGCACCATGAGCGGCATCGGCCGCTATCTCAAGGAGCAGAATCCGAGGGTGCAGATCGTCGGTGTCGACCCGAAGGGAAGCCTCCTCAAGGAGTACCACGATCACCAGACCATGGGCGAAGCCGGTCAGTACCTGGTCGACGGCATCGGCGAGGATTTCATTCCGAGCACGTGCCAGTTCGAGTACGTCGACCGCATGCTCACCATCGAGGACGGGCCGTCGATCGTCATGACGCGCCGGCTCGCGCGCGAGGAGGGCATGCTGGTGGGCAGCTCGTCGGGTTGCGCGGTGGTGGGCGCGCTCGAGGTGGCGAAGGATCTCGACGGCGACAAAATCGTGGTCGTCATCATCCCCGACACCGGTGAGCGCTACCTCAGCAAGGTCCACTCCGAGAAGTGGCTGGCCCAACACGGATTCAAAGGCATCTAGCAGCGCTCGCAAAGCGCCCCCGGAATGAAACGAGGAGAATCATGGGTTTCCTGACCGATTGCGTGCACGCGGGACAGTGGCCGGACGAGAAGACGGGCGCGGTGAACACCCCCGTGTTCCAGACCTCGACCTACAAGCAGGACGGCATCGGAAAGCACCGCGGCTACGAGTACGCGCGCACCGCCAACCCGACGCGCGAAGCCCTCGAGCGCAACGTCGCGGCGCTGGAAAAGGCGAAATTCGGCATCGCGTACTCGTCGGGCATGGCGGCTACGGACACGATCCTGCGCCTGTTCGGTCCCGGCGACGAGATCGTCGTGACCGACAATGTCTACGGCGGCACGTACCGGCTCTTCGAGCTCGTGCTCAAGCAGCTCGGCTACATCTTCAAATTCGTCGACACGTCGGACCTGAAGCAGGTGGAAGCGGCGCTCTCGCCGAAAACGAAGCTCGTCTTTCTCGAATCGCCCACCAACCCGATGCTGCGCGTGAGCGACATCCGCGCCATCTGCGGGATGGCGCATGCGCGCGGCGCCACCGTGTGCGTCGACAATACCTTCATGAGCCCGGCGCTCCAGAACCCGATCGACCTCGGCGCCGACATCGTGGTGCACAGCACCACCAAGTTCCTGAACGGCCACAGCGACATGGTGGGCGGCGTGGTGGTGTTGAACGACGAGGCGAAGGCGCAGAAGCTGCGCTTCCTCCAGAACGCCGTGGGCGCGGTGCCCGGGCCGATGGACTGCTTCCTCGCCTTGCGCGGCACCAAGACGCTCGCGGTGCGCATGAGACAGCACGAGGAGAACGCGCGCGCGCTGGCGAAATTCCTCGCGTCGCACAAGAAGCTCAAGAGTGTGAATTATCCGGGTCTCGAGACGCACCCGCAGCACGAGCTCGCAAAGAAACAGGCGCGCGGATTCGGGGCGCTCATTTCGTTCGACACCGGATCGCTGGAAGCGGCCGACCGCGTGCTGCAGTCAACAAAGCTGTTTACGCTCGCCGAGAGCCTGGGCGGCGTGGAGAGCCTGATCTCGCACCCGGCGACCATGACGCACGGCAGCGTGCCGCAGGCCGAGAAGATGAAGCTCGGTGTGACGCCGGGCCTGGTGCGCATCTCGGTCGGCATCGAGGACGTCGAAGACCTCCAGGCCGACCTCGACCAGGCGCTGCGCTAGAAAGAATTCGGCGTCTGACACTCGTTTTTGCTTCTCTTCCGCAAGCGCGCACCGCGCTCATATGTGGACAACTTGTCCACGGATGATTTCGAGTTGTCCTCCATCGCTCCGGTGCGGGCTATTGCGCGTATCCGGTAACCTGCCTATATTTAGCCCGTCGATGTTGCCGCACGACAGTGTTTATCTGAGCTGAATCTCCGCAGTTTTTGCTTGACGCATCTTGTGGTGTGCCGATAGGTTCACCGCAATATATAGTGTGACTCGATGCGTCAGGGCACAGCATCCTGTGTATCCCAACCATTTTCAGTGGTTTAGGCTGCTGCCTGGTTTTTCACCTAACCGCGGAGGGTTCAGGAATGGAGAAACGGGAAAAAGGGGTGCTCACGAAGGACAAGGAGTACGTCAAGTTCGTCCAACTGCTGCGCAAGGCCGAGAAAGACGGCCGCCTGGACGGGTACCCCTGCCAGTTGTGCGGTTCGCGTTACACATCGAAGGCGGAAGCGGAGGGGTGCTGCCGAATCCACCTGTCGTAGCGATACGACGGTGATCGGCGGACGGGAACAAGATGACCATCGTGAGCTCGAATACGATTCGCCAGCATTGCTCGGTCTGCAAGGCTGACTTTGACATGGACATCATCAAGCAGGGCAGCACCGAGGACGTGCTGTGGCTGAAATGTCCGGGCTGCCAGGGATTCCTTCCGTACATGCCGAAGGAAGACCTGGATGCCGAAGACATGCCGGACGAGCAGACCGTCGCGATCGAAGATCTCGACGTGGAGCATGCGAAGGAGTACTCCGAAAGCCAGGAGTACCAGATTGGCGAAGTGATCCATCACCGGTCGTGGAACGATTTCGGAAAGATCGTGGCCAAGGACCGGTTGCCGGGGAACCGGCGGACGATCTGGGTTCAGTTCATCCGTCAGGGTCGCGTGCAGCTCCTCGAGGGCGTGGTCCACTAGGACCTCGCTGGGAGCGATGAATCGAATCGCCGTTCTGACGCGGCTGATACTGGCCGCGTCGATGGTGATTCTGGCGAATCAACCGATGAAGGCCGGCGCCGCGGGCGTTTACGAAAACGCCTCTGCGGAGCCGGCCTTTCTTCTTTCCCCCCGCCGCGTGAGCCTGCGCGGCGACCTCGATTTCTCCCGCAACGATCCCGCCGAGGCGTCGATCTACCGCCTCGGCGCCACGTTTCCGCTGCGCGCCGCGTTCGCGGTGGGCGTGGAGCAGAGCTTCGTGAGCCGCTCCGACTCGACCGCGATCCAGGGCGGCATCGGCGATCTCATCGTGCGTGGCAGCGCGCGCGTCCGGCACGGCGACGGGTGGGCACTTTCCGTCCTCGGGTTTTTCGCCACCGGCACGACCAAGCAGGAATATTTCCCCTATTCGTCCAAGACCTTCGACATCAGCGCGTCTCTCGCCATGGTGGACTCGATCGGCGACATGACCCTGTACGCCACGGTGGGGCCAACCTGGGTCAACCGCAACGAGACCCAGCGGCCCGTCGACCAGCGGCACACGGACTACTGGCGCGGCAGCGCGGGTGTTTCGGTCGGCGGTGGCGACGTGCGCGGCAACGCCGGCACGCTGTACATGTACACGACCGATCGCACCGAGCGCTGGATCTGGTGGGGAGGCGCGTCGTTCATCATCAACGACGAGCTGGTGGTTCGCGCCGGCGCGCAGTTCGAAGTCGGCGAAGAGGTCCAGCGCGTGAGCGACTGGGCGGCGAATACCGGCTTCACGGTGCGATTCTGACGCCCACCTCGCAGTTTGCCATCTGAACGCTTGGTGCTCGCTCCAACCCGCCCGGGCAGGGAATTCCGCATGGCGGCGCGTCGGGCGCCTGTGATTCCCGTGAAGTCCCTGCAAGGACGCCACAAACTGCCGATCCTCCGTGGCACATGGCTTGCCTTTTCACCACCCACCGACCCCTCTGGTCGACACGACTTGAACATCTTTGCATCGTTCCCGGGCAGGGGAACCTGGAGGGTCCGTTGATCCGCGTCGTCCTCATCGAAGACGATCACCTGATGCGCGAATGGCTCGGCCGCTCGCTCTCGAGCCGCGGTCACGTCGTGCGCCGTTTCGCGCGCGCCGACGAGGCGCTCGCGGCGGTGCTCGCCGACATGCCCGACGTGGTCGTGTCCGATATCCGGCTTCCCGGCATGACCGGGATCGAGTTCGGACGGCGGCTGCGCGCGCGGGGGATCGATGTTCCCATCGTGTTCATGACCGCGGACGTGGACAAACGGCTCGACGCCGACGCGCGCGCCCTCGGATCGCGCTGGATGCTTCGCAAGCCCTTCAACGACGTCGCCGACCTTTGGTGTGCCGTGGACGAAGCCCACGAGTCCCGGCCCGCCGACGCCGACCCCATGCAGACCTCGCACGCTCTGCGTACGCCGCTCACGGCGGTGCGCATGGCGCTGGCCGGTCTCGTCGAGGGACGCGAGCTCGACGAGCGCGAACAGCACCTCGCCGAAATCGCCACCCGCAACCTGGACCGCCTCGATGCCGCGGTCGAGGAACACCTCTCCCAGCTCTCCCCCGAAGCCGAGACCGTCGACTAGCTTTCTCTCCTCTTCCAGCTCTGCGAGCCGAACGCCGGCGAACCGACGGTGGCCCGGACATGGTTGCGCGCTCCCGGCCCGCGCTCCGCGTCAGTCGGCTTCCCGTCGTCGGCCGCCATCATTTCGTAGCGGCCTCCTAGGGTGATCCTCCTTCGCTCCCGCGGACGGGCCGTTCCGCGCGCACCATGCCCGGGCCTCGCACGAGCTCGACGAGCGTCGGCGCGCTGCGAAGGTCCATGCCAATCCGGGAGCGGACGCACATCGGTCCAGAGCGCCGTACTTCTGGAGGTAGAGCTGGTGCGTGCGATATCGCCGAGAATCCGGCGCGCGGGACCGATGTGCGTTCGCTACCGGAACGGACCTTCGCAGAGCGGTCGACGCGAGCCGAGCCGACGACGCGGAATGAGTTCGCGGTCCGGAGTTTGACGAAAAGGGGAGAGCTACTTCGGCGAGCCCGTTTCGAGCAGCTCGGACATCTTCGACTTGCGCGGCTTGCGCGCGGCGGCAACACCCATCGCACTCGCCAGCTCGGGGTTCGCCGTCGTGAGGATCACCTGGAACGATTCTTCGATCGTCCGCGTCACCTTGCGACGACCGGGCACCAGCTCGAACGTGCCCTGTTCGACCTCGCGCAGCACCTCGAGCAGCGCCTCGAGGCCTTTCTTGCCGAAGGCCTCGCAGTGCACCGGATCGCCGTGGTCGAGGAAGACGCGCGCCTTGCCGTGCGACGACTTGATGTTGAGAACGCCGGTCATGCGCATGTCGTTGGCCGTGCGCAGCACCGCGGCGATGTCGATGTGCGTGATGTCGCCCGCCAGCGTGGACGGCTCGTGCAGCCGTTTCGCCAGCGCGCCCGGCAGCGGCGAGCGGAAGATCGCCCACGCCACCAGGAAGGTGAGGAAGGCGGCCAGGTAGCGGTCGAGGAAGCCCTTCACGTCCGGCATCACGCTGTGAACCGCGCGCGAGATGGCCGTGGTCGGCGTCGTGGGGAGCGGCGCGTCGACGTGGCTCGCCCCGGCCTGCGCCTCGGAGAGCCGCCGGAACTGTTCGCGCGCCCATTCGTTCGACGGGTCCTGCGCGAGGATCGCCTGCAGCATGTCGGTCGCCTCGGCCATCGCCCAGTCTCCCGATTCGATCATCCGCTTCGCCGACACTTCCATGTCGGTGACCTTGTCCTTCTCGATGCGGGTCGCGATCTCGGCGCGCAGCTTGTGCAGTTGCTCGTCGGGATCGTGCGCGATGGCGAGATCGATGGCGGAGAGCGCGGCGTCGGTCTGGCCGATCGCCGACAGGCAGCGCGCCTTCGCGACCAGCGCCTCGGTGCTGTTCGGGCTGATGGCGAGCAAGGTCGCGATGCGCGGCAGCGCCAGCTCGGGGCGGCCCGCCGTCATCAGGGAATCCACTACGTGCGACGTGCGGGCGAAAAGTGCCCGGTCGACTTCCCCGCGCAACTGCGCGATCCCCGGCCGCATCGGGGAGAGCGAACCGGCCCGCACCAGGAGCCCGCGGGCGTATTCGAGCCGGTTCGTGCGTTTGTAGAGCGAGGCCAGCTCGCACATCGCATCGACGTCGGCGGGATTACGGATCAGCGCTTCCTGGAAGTAGATCTCGGCGATCGGGAAGTGCTCCATCCCGAGGGCCGCGCGTCCCATTTCCAGGAGTTCCGCGCGGGTCGTCGTCGAGTCGAATAGTTCCTCGCGATTCCACTCGGAGACGACCTTCGTGACGGGAGCACTGCCCGCCCATGGCGACGACGCGAGGGCCGCGACGCCCAGCAGGGAACAGAGGATGAAAAGACGCAGTCGCATGAGACTGCGGCAAGCCGCAATCTCCGTACCAGACGCTCCTATGGGGAACTACCGGGAAGCCGGTTCCGTCCCGAACTGGCCGTCCAGCCATTCGGTGATGACGGCGAAATTTTCCGGCCGGTGCAGGAGCGTGACACCGTGGCCGGACGAGCGCACGGTCCTGACCGTGATGGGATGATCGGGCTGCGCGGCCTGCATCGCGTTCACCGACTGCACCGAGTACATGTCTTCCTCGCTCACCATCACGAGCGCCGGCCGCGGCGGGCGGAACGCGATGGCGCTCGCCACGTCGCGGTCGAGCGGGTCGAAGACGGGCGAGAGGTGCACGACGATGGTGTCGAGGTTCTGCCCGTGCATCGCGTCCTCCACGTCGGTGGAGGCCGCGCCCGCGACCACGACGGCAATGCGATTCACCGGGAACTTCAGCGTGTCGGTCAGGTAGCGACGCGCCGCCGCGATGTCGGATGCGATGCGCTCGCGATGGTCCAGCGACAGCTCGAGAAACGACGGCAGCGAATCGCAGCGCGAGTCGCCGTGACCGCGCGGGTCGATGGCGAAAGTGGTGACGCCGTCGAGCGCGAGCAGCTGGGCGTACGGTGTGTACGCCGAGCGGCGGCCGCCGAGGTCGGGAACGAACAGCACGGCGTTCTTCCCCTTGCCGCGGCGCAGCGTGCCCTCGAGGCGCACGTGGCCCTCGCCCTCGAGCACGATCATCTCGGCGCCGTCGTGGCGCAGGTACTCCTCGCGTTCGTGACGGGCGTCATCGATTGTCTTCTTCACCTGCGCGCGCAGTTGTCCCGCGTCGATCGAGCCTTTCTTCGCCGTCTCGAGCGCGATCAGCGCGTTGATGTCGTCGGCGTTCGATCCGCCCGTCACTCCGATCAGGTGCACGAAGGCCTTCTCGGCGTCATCGCGTTTGCCGAGCTCCTTGAGACTGACCGCCTGGGTGCGAAGCGCGTCCTCGGCCGCGTCGGGATCGAGCCGCTCGGTGGCGCGATCGCTCGCCGCGAGCGCCTCGTCGTAGCGGCCGAGCTCGCGGAGCGCGCGCGCCTGCAATGCGTAGGTCTGGCCCAGGTAGAGCGGCGGCGGTTGCGCCTGGCTCGCCCAGCCGATGGTCTGGTCGAGGAGCTCGAGCGCGTCGTCGGGCTTCTTGCGCTGGTCGAGGAGGAACATCGCGAGCAGGTTCGAGCTCCCGAGGTCGTAGGGATCGAGAACGAGGATGCGCTGGTACGCGCCCTGCGCGCCGTCGAGATCGCCCGTGCCGGTGTAGAGGTCGGCCAGCCAGCGCAGGTACACCGTCATCTTGTCGGGCCCGATGTCGCCGGACGTGAGCCGTTCGAGCCGCTCGATCTGCGCGCGCACCGACGGCCGCGTGTCCACCGTGCCGGTGCTGTCGGACTGCTGCGCGGACGCCGACGTGGCGAGCACGCCGCACGCGATGATGCCGGCCAGGAGGGTGCGCATGCTCACAGCCCCAGCGACGGGGCGATCGCCTTCAGCGCGGCGATCACGTTGGCGATGTGCTCTTCCTCGGAAAGACCCATGAGCTCGGCGCCGCGGCGGATGTCGTCTCGCGACACGTTGCGCGCGAACGCCTTGTCCTTGAGCTTCTTCTTCACCGACGACGGCTCGACCTCGTCGATCTTCTTCGATGGACGCACCAGCGTCACCGCGGTGACGAACCCGCTCAGCTCGTCGACCGCGAACAGCGCGCGCTGCATCGCCGTGGTGCGCGGCACGCCGGTGTGGTCGGCATGGGAGAGAATGGTCTGGATCAGCGCCTCGTCGATTCCGCGCGAGCGCAGGATCTCCGCGCCGCGGAAGGGGTGGTCGTCGAGCGAGGGATAGATTTCGTAATCGAAGTCGTGGAGCAGGCCCGCCACGCCCCAGGCCTCGGGGTCCTCGCCGGCGCGCGTCGCGTAGAAGCGCATCGCGCCCTCGACGGCGAGCGCGTGCTTGATCAGGCTCTCGCCCTTCGTGTGCTCGGTGAGAATTTCGTAGGCCTGTGCCCGTGACGGATACACCATGAAAACGCCACTCCGCCCCGCCCCATTTCGCGCGCGTTCGCGCGCGAGGCTCAGGTTTGCGACAAACGGGTTTTTTCGACTATATTGGGGACTTGTTGGCCCCGGTCCGGCACGAGGCAACCACGTGTGATCAATGATAGTATGAACGCTCCCGAGAGTTCCAAAGAAAAACGCCGGCAGGCGCTCCGAACCATCTTCGGTTACATGCGCCCGTACCGGACGCCGCTCATCACGGGCGGGCTGTGCCTGGTCGCCGCGGACATGCTCGTGCTCGCCAACCCCTGGATCATGAAGACCGCGATCGACGCGCTCTCGCGGGGCACGAGCAAGCGCGAGCTCCTGAGCTATGCCGGGGTGCTGGTGGCGGTGACGCTGGTCGGCGGCGTGTTCCGCTTCTTCATGCGCCGCATCATGATCGGCGTGTCGCGGCGCATCGAAGTCGACATGCGCGCCGATTTCCTGCGCCACCTCCAGTCGCTGAGCCCGTCGTTCTATCACCGCCATCGCACCGGTGAGCTGATGGCGCTCGCCACCAACGACCTCAACGCCGTGCGCACGCTGGTGGGACCCGCCGTCATGTACTCGATGAACACGGTCACCATCGGCAGCCTGGCCATCACGCTGATGGCGCTGCTGTCGTGGAAGCTCACGCTGGCGGTGCTGGCGCCGATGGCGGGCATGACCGTCGGCGTTTATTTCAGCGTGAAAGTCATCCATCGCCTCTTCGAGCGCGTGCAGGCGCGCTTCGCGAGCATCAACGCGCGCGCGCAGGAAAACCTGAGCGGCATCCGCGTGGTGAAAGCCTACGCGCGCGAGGACCACGAGACGGAGGAGTTCCGCGCGCTCTCCGAGCAGTACGTCGAATCCAACATGAAGCTCTACAAGGTGCAGGCGCTGCTGCATCCGCTCTTCGCCACGGTGGCGGGCTTCGGCATCCTGGCCATTCTGTATTTTGGCGGCCGCCAGGTGATCGGCGGCGCGATCACGCTGGGCACCTTCGTCGCGTTCAACGGCTACCTGATGATGCTGGTCTGGCCGATGATCGCGCTCGGCTGGGTGATGAACATGACCGAGCAGGGCCTCGCGTCGATGCAGCGCATCAACGCCGTGCTCGAGGAGCAGCCGGACATCACCGACGCGAAGGCGGTCGCCGCCCAGCCCCTGGCCGACGCGTCGATCGTGTTCGAGAACGTCTCCTTCGGCTACGAGGGCGGCGGCCGCGACGTGCTGCGCAACATCAACCTCACCATACGCGACGGCGAGACGGTGGCGATCGTCGGACCCACCGGCTCGGGAAAGACCACGCTGATCTCGCTCATCATGCGCCTCTACGACCCGACCAGCGGTGTCGTGCGCGTGGGCGGAGACGACGTGCGCGAGCTCCCGCTCGAGACGCTGCGTTCGATGGTGGGGCTGGTTCCGCAGGACATCTTTCTCTTTTCCGAGACCATTCGCGAGAACATCGCGTTCGGTGTGAGCGAGCTGCCCGACCCGGTGCTGCAGGTGGTCACGCAGACGGCCTCCATCCACGACGAGGTGATGGAGTTTCCCGAGCGCTACGAGTCGATGATCGGCGAGCGCGGTATCAACCTCTCGGGCGGGCAGAAGCAACGCGTCGCCATCGCCCGCGCGCTGGCGCGCAATCCGCGCATCCTGATCCTCGACGACGCGCTCTCCAGCGTGGATGCCACCACCGAGGAGAAGATCCTGGGGTCGCTGCGCGGCGAGTTCGAAAACCGTACCGGCATCCTGATTTCGCACCGCATCTCGACGGCGCGGCAGGCGGACCGCGTCGTGGTGCTCAACGACGGCGAGATCGTCGAGCAGGGAACGCACGAGGAGCTCATCGCGCGCGGCGGCCTCTACGCCGACATGAATCACAAGCAGATGCTCATGGTTGCGCTCGAGAAGGAGTGACGTGGAATACATCCAGGCCGACGAGCTGCAGGAGAAACCGTACGACAACCGCCTGATGAAGCGGTTGATGCGCTACCTCGCTCCCTACAAGAAGCTGGTCGCGATCAGCGTCGCGCTGCTCTTCATCGAGTCGCTGCTCGAGCTCGCGCCGCCGTTCCTCACCAAGATGGCCATCGATCGCTACCTCGCGCCGGAGGGGCACGTGGCCATGGACATCCGCCTGGCCGGGCTCGCGAAGGTGGTGCTCATCCTCTGCGCGACGCTGCTGGGCGGATTTGCCTCCTCGTACCTCCACGGCCTCATCATGAGCCTGGTGGGACAGCGCGTCATGTTCGACATGCGCATGCAGATCTTCCGGCGGCTGCAGACCCTCGACGTGTCCTTCTTCGACCGCAACCCGGTGGGGCGGCTGATGACGCGGCTCACCAACGACGTCGAGACGCTGAACGAAATGTTCACCGCCGGCGTGGTCGCCATCTTCCTCGACATCTTCACGCTGCTCGGCATTCTCATCGTGCTGCTGTGGCTCAACTGGAAGCTGGCGCTCATCACCTTCACCGTGCTGCCGCTGCTCTACGTGTGCGCGCACATCTTCCGCATCAAGGCGCGCGACTCGTACCGCAACGTGCGCATCCGCCTGGCCGCGCTGAACACGTTCCTGCAGGAGAACGTGACCGGCATGAGCGTGGTGCAGATCTTCAACCGCGAGCGCGGCCAGTTCCGCCGCTTCTCGAAGCTCAACAACGACCTCTACGAGGCGAACATCCAGTCGGTGATGGCGTACGCGGTGTTCTATCCCGCGGTGGAGTTGCTGAGCGCGGTGGCGATCGCGCTCATCATCGCCTTCGGCGGGCTGGACGTGATGACGGGCGTCATGACGTTCGGATCACTGGTGGC
>DASVAK010000115.1:0-5717 GCA_036376395.1 Candidatus Krumholzibacteriia bacterium | reverse complement strand
ACGCTCGCACCCAGCCGGGCCAGCGGCAGGGTGATGTTGCCCACCCCGCAGCCGATTTCCAGGATGGAGAGCCGGTCGGCGCCCACGCGCCGTTCCGCGGCGAGGTCCTCCACCGCGCGGTAGACGAAGAGCAGCTTCTTGCGGTCGACCGGATCGGTGTAGGGACTGGCGTCGGCGAATTGTTGGAATGTGACGGGAGCGTGCATGCGGGACCCTCGGCCCGCAGGCATGATACACGACGCTCGCAGCGGCGGTCCATCCCGCGTCGGCGCTCCGTTTCGTCTGCGCCGGAGTCCGCGCGGGTCCTGATCGCGAGCAACCCCGCTGGCGTCTACCCGCGCTGCTCTACGCCAAAGGCCCGATCACGGGCTGCGTCCTCCGGCCCCCGCTCCGCTTCGCTCGGGGGCTCCCTCGCGTCGGCCGCTCCGCTCCGGGTCTCCGCGCGCAATGTCATCTGTCCGGAGCGCGCGTCGACAGTCGCGTTCGCCGGCCGACGCTCGGCTCGCTTTTGACGGCGCGCGAGCGGGTGGCGCCGGCCGGAGGCCCCGGCAACTCGCCGCGATAACGAGCGCGGCGAGTTGGTCCGGGGTGGCCGGTGACAGGACCCGCGAGTGCGCCGTCATCCGTCGCATCAGTGGTGTAAGGGGAAAAAAATTGCGTGGCCTTTTGCGCAGGAACGGGGTGCCCGGACGATGTCCCCACGCAATCGGCCACGCTAAAAATTGCGGCCACGCAATTTTGTAAGTGTACGACGACGAGCACTCCATCCCGAGCACACGCCCCCAGTCGCGGGGACAGAGGTACTCGCCGCCGTAATCCTTGCCGCCCGGCGAACCAGAGCGGACTTTCGAGGCTCGAGCCACGAGGCGTGTGGTTGCACGGTGCGGGTGAGGTCACGCCCACACCCCGGGCTCGAGCAAACGCAAGGGCAGCCGCAGTGGAGCGGCCTTATGTTGCCCTTCGATATGTGTCGCGGTTCCGTCGGCGGAATCGCGCGTGCTAATTGTTTGGCCCGGTCGGCAACGCGTGTTGCTTCACGGGTAGAAAGATTGTCGCCTCGCGTAGGGAATGCGGCAATCAGTAGATGTATCTAGATCGACTCTCGGAATCTCCGGGGTGCGACGGGATGGACGCACCGGCAATCCCTGGGGGGAGATTGCGCAGACACCATAGTAACGGGGCCGCGATCGTGCAACCCTCAAAATCGCGGAGCGTTTATTTTTCTCCGCAAACTGTTTTCCAAGAAGAAACTTTGCGGAAGCATGAAGATCTTTACGAATCGAGCACGCGGGTGATGGTGCCGCAGTTGGGGCACTTCATCTGGTTCGCGGAGAAGATCGGCGAGAGCTGGAGCAACTGGCCGCACGAACATGCGAACGACTCCCAGTCGCCGGGGGTGCGGCGGTGGTACTCGAGGGGCTGTTCGGGGCCCGGGGCGGCCGTGGCCGGCTGGGCAAAGGGCACGACGTCCGCGGCGGAGGCGTTCGCACCGCCGGCCAGCGCGCCCATCGCGGCCGCGACCTGCGCGAACTCCGCCACCTGCGCGCGCGGGATCTCGTTCTTGCGACCGCAGCGCGGGCACGCGATCTCGGGCTCCTTCATCTCGGGCGGAACCTTGATCTTGAGGCCGCACGCGCACACGAGGAACGCGTAGCCGTTCACCGCGCGCATCAGGTCCATCACGTCGCGCGTCTGCTGCTTCTCGTTCTGCTCGCGCACCACGTCGGGATGCGCCGCGCGAACCGGAATCGCCTTGTCCTGGCGAAGCGCGGATTTCGGCAGCAGCATCGACGGCTTCCCCATTTCCTTCGCGAACGCGTGCTGGTAGCTCACCAGCGACGCGCCCTGGCTCATCGCGCGCAGGACGGCGATGCGCTTCTCGACCGGCGGGTGTGTGCTAGCCCATCCCGCCAGCGCGGTGGCCTTCCCGGCGGCGAGCGGGCTCACGATGAACATCGGCGCGGTGACCTTGTTGGCGGCTTCGAGCGGAATGTCGCTGTGCGATATCTTCTCGAGCGCGCTCGCGAGCCCCTCGGGATAGCGCGTGAGCTGCACCGCGCACGCATCGGCCAGGTACTCGCGCTTGCGCGAGATGGAGAGATAGAGCAGGCGCGCGAACAGCGGGCCCAGGATGGCCAGCGCGATCGCCGCCACCAGGATGATGGCTCCGCCGCCTCCGCTGCCGCCGCTGTCCTTGCGACGGTAACGCCGCGATGCCCCGCCGCCGCTGTACCACATGCCGCGCAGGAACACCTCGGAGATCAGCACGATGCTCCCCAGCATGATCGAGGCGAGGGTCAGGAATTGCACGTCGCGGTTCATGATGTGCGAGGTCTCGTGCGCGACCACACCCTGGAGCTCGTCGCGGTTGAGCGTGGTGAGCAGGCCCGCGGTGACGGCGATGGAGCTCGACTCGGGCTTCAACCCGGTGGCGAAGGCGTTGGGCGCCTTCTCGTCGATGATGTAGACCTTCGGCATCTTCGGGAGCCCGGACGCCACCTTCATCTCTTCGACCACGTTGAAGAGCTGCGGGTGGACGTCGGGCGTCACTTCGCGCGCGTGGCTCATCTTGAGGACGAGCTCGGGCCCGCCGAAGACGCTCGCGGCCGACATCACCACCCAGATTGCGGTGGCGATGATGAGGCCGATCCAGCCGCCGCCCTCGCCCATCGTCGCTTCGCCGATCAGGTAGCCGAGCGAGACGAGCAGGGCGGCCATGCCCACGAAGAGGAAGATCGACTTCCTCCGGTTGGCGGCAATCAGCTCCCACATCATGGCGTCAGATCCGCGGTGGAAACGCTAGCGCGTGAACGAGACCTTCGGCGCTTCGCGCTGCGTCGGCTCTTCGATCTCGAAGAACTCCTGCGGACGGAAGTTGAACATGCCCGCGATGACGTTCGACGGGAACATCTCGATCTTGTTGTTGAAGAACAGCACGGCGTCGTTGTAGGCCTGCCGCGCGAACGAGATCTTGTTCTCGGTCGACGTCAGCTCTTCCTGCAGGGCGAGGAAGTTCTGGTTGGCCTTGAGGTCGGGATAATTCTCCACCGTTAACATGAAGCGCGAGATCGCGCCCGAGAGCTGCGCCTCGGCCGCGCCGCGATCCGGCACGGTGCCGGCGCCCATGGCGCGGCTGCGCGCGTCGGTGATGGCGGTGAGCGTCTCGCGCTCGTGCGTCATGTAGCCCTTCGCGGTCTCGACCAGGTTGGGGATCAGGTCGTGCCGGCGCTTGAGCTGCACGTCGATCTGCGACCACGCGTTCTTGACGCGGTTGCGCAGTTGGACGAGCGAGTTGTACATCCACACCAGGACGAACGCGATCACGACGATGATCGCGAGAAAAATCAAAGCAGCACTCATTGCGGACCTCCTTGCAGTCCTACGAACCGGCGCGGCGGACATCGCCGCCGAACATCGCCTTCAGAAAATCGTGAATCCTGTGCGCCTCCGGGAAGCTCGAGAGCTTCACCAGCGCGTCGAGCTCGCCGCCGTCGAGCCACGTGCCGTGGCGCTTCTCGCAGCGGTCGATGAGGATGCTCGTCTCCCTGCCTGTGCGCGTGATGCGCGCCTTCTCCATCTTGCGCGAGCAGATGGGGCAGCGCCGTTTCTTCTCGTCCGACGACGCTTCCACGGTCGCGCGACGGCGGATCTCCTCGCGTCCCTCCGAGCCCTCGAGCAGCAGATCCATCTCTTCGGAGTCGAGCCACACCCCGCCGCAGCGCTGGCAATGGTCCACCTCGACCTGGTCCATCTCCAGGACGATCATGGGGACGTTACAGAGGGGACAATCCATGCGGTGTGTGGCGCTTCTACCCCGCCACGGCGGCGCTATTCGACCGGGATGCTATTTGGGCTGGGAAGCGGTCTTCTTGCCCAGCAGTGCGCGCGCCGTCTCCACGACGTGTGCGACGTTGAAGCCCAGCTTCTCCATTGCCGTGGCGCCCGGCGCCGACGCGCCGAAGCGCTCCAGCCCGATCACGCCGCCGCGGTCGCCGACCCACTCGCGCCAGCCCAGCGTCGCGCCGGCCTCGATGGCCAGCTTGCGCGCCGCTTTCGGCAGGACGGAGGCGCGGTAGCGGGGCTTCTGCGCGCGAAAGAGCTCCCATGACGGCATCGAGACCACGCGCGTGGCGATGCCCTGCTTCTCCAGCTCGGCGCGGGCGGCCAGGGCCAGGTGAACCTCGGAGCCGGTGGCGATCAGGACCACGGCCGGCTTGCGTCCCTCGCTGTCGGCAAGCACGTAGGCACCCTTCGCCACGCCGGCGTGGATGCGCTCGCGGTCGCCCTCGAGCACCGGCAGCGCCTGGCGCGTCAGCACCAGCACGCGCGGTCCCCGGGTTTCCAGCGCACATCCCCACGCCGCCGCGGTCTCGTTCGCGTCCGCGGGACGAAACGTCACCAGGTGCGGGATGGCGCGCAGGCTGGCGAGGTGCTCGACAGGCTGGTGCGTCGGTCCGTCTTCGCCGAGACCGATGGAATCATGAGTGAAGACAAAGGTCGAGGGCACACCCATCAGCGCGGAGAGGCGGATGGCGGGCCGCATGTAATCGGAGAAGATGAGGAAGGTCGCGCCGTACGGCACCATGCCGCCGTGGAGCGCCATGCCGTTCACCGCGGCCGCCATCGCGTGCTCGCGCACGCCGAAGTTGATGTTGCGGCCGTCGTCACTCTCGGTGCCGAAGGCGCCCGAGCCGTCGATGCGCGTGTTGTTGGAGACCGCGAGGTCGGCGGAGCCGCCCACCAGCGTGGGCACGAGCGCGGAAATCGCGTTGATCACCTTGCCCGATGCGGCGCGCGTGGCCATGGGTTTTTCGGATGAAAAGACGGGAAGCGATTCCTTCCACTTCTTCGGCAGGCGCTCGGCGCGCACGGCTTCGAAGGTGGCGGCGAGATCGGCGTGTGACTTCTTGTACTGGTACACACGCGCGCTCCATTCGCTCTGCGCTTTCGAGCCGCGGACGGCGGCCTCGCGGCAGTGCGCGCTCACGTCGGCCGGCACGAGGAACTTCGGCTCGAGCGGCCAGCCGAGCTTCTCCTTCGCGGCGCGCGTCGCGTCGGCGCCCAGCGGCTCGCCGTGCGCCTTCTCGGAATCCTGCTTCGGGCTGCCATAGCCGATGTGCGTACGCACACGAATCAGCGACGGCTTCTCGTGCTCGCTCTTCGCGCGGCGAAGCGCGGCCTCGATGGCGTCCACGTCATTGCCGTCTTCGACCGATTGCACGTGCCAGCCCAGCGCCTCGAACCGCGCCGTCGTGTTCTCGGTGAACGTGAGCGCGGTGGATCCATCGATGGTGATGCGATTGTCGTCGTAGAGATAAATCAACTTCCCGAGCCCGAGCGTGCCGGCGAGCGATGCGGCCTCGTTGCTCACGCCCTCCATGAGATCGCCGTCGGAGACGATGGCATAGGTGTGGTGATCCACCACCGGCGGCTCGCCGGGCACGTTGAAGCGCGCCGCCAGGTGCTTCTCCGCCATCGCCATGCCCACGCCCATCGCGAAGCCCTGGCCCAGCGGTCCGGTCGTGGCCTCGACGCCGGGCGTGTGGCCGTACTCGGGGTGGCCGGGCGTGCGGCTCCCCCACTGGCGGAAGTTCACGATCTCGTCGAGTGGGAGGCCGTAGCCGTAGAGGTGCAGGAGCGCGTAGAGCAGCATCGAGCCGTGGCCGGCCGACAGGATGAATCGGTCGCGGTCGAACCACGCCGGGTCGGACGGGTTG